>NZ_CP007440.1:5119394-5426843 GCF_001579845.1 Rhodoplanes sp. Z2-YC6860 | reverse complement strand
TCGAGGTGACGCCGCGATGACATGCAAGATCCGCCTTACGCTGCTGGCTGCGATGCTGGCGGTTTCCTCGCCCGCGCTGGCGCAGAAGCAGTTCGGCGCCGCGGGCGTGACCTGCGCGCAGTACACCAAGGGCGCGCGCACGAGCGATATCACCTATCACCAGGCGTCGAACTGGCTTCTCGGCTATGTCAGCGGCGTCAACGCGGCCCAATCGGCAAACGGCGGCGCGGCGGCCATCAACCTGACCAACGACCAGGTGCTCAAATCGGCGGCGGACTATTGTGCGGCGAATCCGCAGGCGACGATCGCAAGCGCAGCCCGGCAATGGTACGCGACGTTGCCAAGGCAGGCCGCGCCCGAGCCTGCCGCAGCGGCGCGCGAGGACAATTCGATCCGGCTCAATCTCGAGGCGCCGAAGCTCAAGCCGCTGCTCGATCGGCATTGATACAATCCGAGCTTGCGCGGGCATGGAACTTTCCGGGCCGGTTCGGCCTAATACTGGCCAGTCCGACGACCGCCCGTCGCCCCAAAACCAGCTTCGATATGCCTGAAATCCCCGAAATCGTAACCGATGCCCAACGGCTTGCGACCCTCGGCAGCTATCGCATTCTGGATACGTTGCCGGAGGCGGGGTTCGACGACGTGGTGATGCTCGCGCGGCAGGTATGCCAGACGCCGGTGGCGCTGGTCAGCTTCGTCGAATCCAACCGCCAATGGTTCAAAGCGGCGTTGGGCACCGAAATGTGTGAGACGCCGATCGAGCAGTCGGTGTGCGCACATGCGATCGCACAGAACGACACACTGATCATCCCCGATCTCACCAAGGACGGACGAACGGCCTGGAACAGGCTTGTCACGGACGAGCCGCACATCCGGTTCTATGCCGGCGCGATCTTGCGCTCGCTCGACGGCCAGCCGCTCGGCACGCTGTGCGTCATCGATCTGGAGCCTCGGCCGCAAGGCCTGACGTCGGAGCAGGTGGCGGGGCTCGAGGCACTGTCGCGGCAGGTCATGGTGCTCCTGGAACTGCGCAGGGCGGCATCCGAAGCCGAAGGCACGATCGCGCAGCAGCAGACTGAGCAGGATGCGCTCGAACGCCGGCAGGCCGCGAGCGAGCGTCTGATCGCGCGGCTGCACGACAACGAGCGCCGGCTGCGGATGGCGCAAGAGGCGGGCCAGATCGGCACTTTTGAGATCGACATCGCGACCAACCAGATCCGGCCGAGCGAGCAGTTCTGCATCATCTTTGGGCTGCCGGTGTCGCGTCTCATCCCGGCATCGGCAGCCGAACGAATGGTGCATCCCGACGATGCGGCGATCGTCTCCAACGAGTCGGCGCGCGCTCTCGGTCAGCTGGCGCCGACGATCGAGTACCGGATCAAGCGGCCGGACGGGACCGTCGTCTGGATTTCCCGTCGCGGCGAACTCGTTCGTGATCCGCGCGGCCAGCCAGTACGCATGATTGGTGTTGTCCAGGACATCACGCAGCGGAAGCAAGCGGACGACCGGCAGCAGGTTCTCAATCACGAGCTGAGCCACCGGCTGAAGAACACTCTGACAATGGTGCAGGCCATCGCGACCCAAACCATGCGCGGCGCGAGCGACAAGGAAGCGGTGAAAGCGTTCAACCGGCGCGTGACGGCCTTGAGCCGTGCCCATGACATCCTGCTGCAGACGAGCTGGAGCAGCGCCGACCTCAGGAACGTGCTGACGGCGGTCATGGAGTTGCACGCCGACGCAGGTCGGTTCTTCGTGGCCGGCCCGGACGTCCGACTCGGCGACAAGGCGGCGCTTTCGTTGTCGCTGCTGGTTCACGAGCTTGCCACCAACGCGGTCAAGTACGGCTCGCTATCGATGCCGGGAGGCGGCGTTGAGACGACTTGGCGGATCGACGGCAGCGATCTTGTGCTCTCATGGCGGGAGTTCGGCGGCCCGGCCGCCCAGGAGCCGGAACGGGGCGGCTTCGGCACCCGGCTGATAAAGTTGGGCATTGCGGGAACGGGCCAAGCCGAACTCGCTTATACTTCGACGGGCTTCAGTGCAGTTTTCCGCGCGCCACTGTCTCTCATTGTGGATCGTTAGGAGGCAGCGGATACCATGACCATTCCGGCTGGCGACAAGGTGACTGTCCTCATCGTGGAGGACGACCCGCTGCTGCTTCTCAACGCCATAGATTTCCTCGAAGACGCCGGATTCCGAACGCTAACCGCCGTCAATGCCGATGCCGCAATCCGGCTTCTCGAGGCACGAAACGACATCTGCATCGTGTTCACGGACGTCGACATGCCCGGAACGATGAACGGCGTGAAGCTCGCTGCGGCGGTTCGCGACCGTTGGCCGCCGGTCGCGATCGTGGTGACATCGGGCATCGTCACCTCTCCCGACTTGCCCAAGGGCAGCCGCTTTTTCGCAAAGCCGTTCGAGCCGCAGCGCGTCGTCGATGCGATGATGGAGATGATCGTCTAACCGCGACTATCGACGCGGCTCACGCGGTCCCGTTCGCAGCGCTCTCCGTTTTTTTTGAGCCCTCGCCTGGGGCTCTACGGCTTGAAGAACTCCACGAGCTTCGGGATCACCTGGTCCGGCGCTTCGTCGATCAGCCAGTGGCCGGAGCCTTTCACGATCACGCCCTCGACATTGTCGGCGACCATCTTGCCTTGATCGATCAGGAACTGCCCTCCGGCCTTTTCGCCGGAAAGCACCAGCATCGGCATCTTCAGCTTCGTCTTCGCCAGTTCGGCGAAGTCCTTGGCGTCCTGATCGAAGGCGCGGAACACCTCGAAGCCCGCGCGCATGGCGCCGGGCTGCGCGTAAGCCTTGGTGTAGAACCGGCGGTCGGTCTCAGACACGGACTTTTTCGGATTGGCCGCGAAGTCATTCCAGAAATGCTCGAAGTAGATGCGCTCGCGGCCGGCTACGAGCTTCAGCGGCGTCTCGCCGTAGAAGTGGAAGTGCCACAAGTCGCGTAGCAGGAAGATGCCGGTGGTGTCGCCAATGCCGGGCAGGAACGCATCCATCAGCACGATGCGGTCGACCTCGTCGGGATATTGCGCGGCGTAGGCATAGGCCACCATCAGCCCGATGTCGTGGCCGGCGATGCCCACGCGCTTCAATCCGAGCGACTGCGTAAGCGCATGGACGTCTTGCGCCATGGTCTTCTTGTCGTAGCCGCTCGCGGGCTTGCCCGATCCGCCGAAGCCACGAAGGTCCGGCGCAATGACGGTATGAGTCGCGGCGAGCTTCGGAATCAGCGGCCGCCACATGTGGCTGTTCTGCGCATAGCCGTGCAGCAGGATGACGGGCGAGCCTTGCCCGGCGACGAGATAGTGCAGCTTCACGCCGTTCACCTCGGCGAAGCGGCTCTCAATGCGCGGCTCGGCGGCATTCGCGGCCGGCGCGAGCGATGCGACGGCAGCGGCGAGGACTGCCAGAAGTCCTGCGATCGTGAAGCGAAACATGCGGTGCTCTCCCCAACGTGATTCTCAGGCTTTGTACGCCATGACGGGCATGCGGAATTGGACAGGGGTGCTGCATTTTTGATGAAAGTTGTCTCCATGCGGCCGAAGGCGATGTCTTTGATTTATCACAAGAAGACAGAGCCGATGCCGATGGCGGTCATATCGGGGTGCGCTGCGAAAGCGAGAATCGTGGCCGGAATGCCACGCTCAGTTGGATTCTGTTCCATTCCCCTCACGAATCGTGGGAAATGCCGCGCAGTCGGTTGTTCCCGTCGGTTCGCGCTTTAAAATCACTCGCATTAGAACAGGGGGCTTTCACATGCGTATTTGCATCGCGAGTTTGCTGGCCGCCGCGTTGGGTGTGGGCGCCGCACAAGCGGCCGACCTGCCGATGGTGACCAAGGCTCCGGCCAAGGTCGTAGCGATGACCTGGACCGGCGTCTACATCGGTGCCTATGGCGGTTACGGTTGGGCCAACACCGGCAAGTTCTTCGACTCAAGCATCCCGGCCGCCGTTGCTCAGGACGAAGGCAGCCACATTGCGCGCGGCGGACTCGCGGGCGGCACGCTCGGTGCGAACTTCCAGTCTGGAATCTGGGTGTTCGGTATCGAAGCCGATGGCGGCTGGGCCGATCTGAAGGGCGACAATCTTGATCCTGTTACTCCCAGCCTGATCTCGCATCATTCGAAAATCGATGCACTCGGAACGGTGACCGGCCGCTTCGGTGTCGCCGCTGATCGCACGCTGTTCTACGTGAAGGGCGGCGGTGCTTTTGCTGACAGGACATTCAGCGTCTCGAACATTCAGAGCGGCGCACTGCTCGGCGAGAACAGCGGAGTGCGCTGGGGTTGGGTGGTCGGCGCGGGCGTCGAACATATGTTTGCGCCGAACTGGTCGGCCAAGCTCGAATACAACTACATCGACTTGGGCCACGATGGGATCAGCACAGTCTGTCTGAACGCGCCCTGCACCGGCACGATCATCAACGAGACCGTTCGGCAGGAAATTCAGGTGGTCAAGGTCGGCATCAACTATCGCTTCTCGGGCTGGCCCGGGATGTAATCCCGATCAGCAAGCAAATCGAAAGAGGCCGGGCATTGCCCGGCCTCTTTTCTTTTCGGCTGATTTCGGTTGCTTCGATTCGCCCTTACGCCGGGCGCACCGCCGATGCCGAAGCCTACATCCCCGCTTTGAGAATCGCGGCGGCCGCCTCGACCATTTGCGCGCGCTGCGCGGGCTTCGCGCGGTCCCAGATCGACCAGATGTTGTCGGGCTCGGTCGGGTCGCACAGCAGAAGCGCTGCGACGTCACCGTAGGTGAGCTCCTCGGCGAGCGCTTCGAGAATGGGCTGCGAATAAGGCTGCAGGCCGCGCTCGATCCGCGACAGGCTTGCATGTGTCATGTGCCCGACTCGCTTGCCGACGCGCACCGCGAGAAACTCGAGGCTCAGTCCGCGCTTCTTGCGCCACGTGCGGATGTAGGTCATGCCGAAGGTGGGCTTGCGCTTTCGCCGGGGCGCGGCTTTCGCCGCCGCCTTCGGCGCAGCTTTCGATGTCGCTTTCAAGGTCGTTTTCTTGGCCATGTACGCAGCATGTACCGCGCGGCGGTATTTGTATAGGCCGGAAGTTCCCTGGGCACGACCGCAGCAAGTTCGCGGTCGCGTCAAACTTTCGCCTCACCAGAGGCCACCATCGCGACGGTATCTTGAGCAAGCAAGGGGGACGTGGCGTGGACGATCAGTTCGGCGCGAGCCGTTTCAATCACGTCGGCCCGCGCGACCTCCCGCATCTCCTGGAATGGCATTCCTCGCACTGCATTTGTCTCGCGGATGCGAGTGCGTTTCCGCGTGTCAAGAATTTGCTGCGCCAGCTCGCGGCCGATCTCGCCATCGAGGCTGACGCGTTACGCCGGCAGTGGCAGGCACGCGACCTTGCCGCGATTACGCCGCACGCCCCGCGTCCGCAATTCCTTCCCGGCGAGCGAGACGGCCGGCCCGGAGTCGCAGCCCGGTTCTGGCCGGTGCTGCATCGCGCCTAGCAGCGTTCAAAGTTCGCGGTGCGCCCGGTCGGCGGTTGCGCATCGGTCAACGAGACAGCTTCAAAAAGGAAAGCCCCGCCTCGAAAGGCGGGGCTTCCTCTTACCAGGTCGTCGCTCAGCGATGGATGATGACCTTGGTGCCACGGTGACGCGGACGATCCCCACGGTGCTTGTTCCAGCCGTAGTGATGGCCCCGATTCCAGCCGTAGTGATGGCCTCGATCCTTCTTGATGATCACCGTCCGCGCATCGGCCGATGAAGTCGCAGCGATCGGAGCCGCGATGCCCAGCACAGCGAGCGCGATAACGGAAGCGATGATCTTACGCATGTCGATCTCCTTGGTGTTGTATTTCGCCGGAGAGAATGCGCAGACGTGTGGAATCGTTCCGAACAATTTTCTGAATATGTGTTCAGAGAACGGACAGCGCGTGAACAACGCCACGCAGCGTCAAGACTATGCGGCAAGCACCAGATTGCGCGTCGATGTCACGCCGAGATGGGCGTGCAGGAAGCTCTGCAGCTCGTAGGGCACCGGCTCGCGGTCGGCGTAGAAGCGGTCGGCAATGTCGCGGGCGATGTCTTCGGTAACGTCAGTCAACCTGTGCTCGTCCTCGCGGGCTTCGAGGACCTTCAGGACCTTGCCCTTCTCACCGCTGACGACGAAGTCCGCGACGTTGCGGCGGGTCCATTCGCGGTCGCCGGTGAAGTCGCAGCCGGCTTTGCCGTGGTCGCATTCGAGGAAATAGACCGGATCGAGCATGGGTGGGATTATTACACTAGATGGAAATAACGTCAAGAGAAATTGCATCTAGTGTAAAATATCGGCCTCGATGAATGAATCGGTATGATTCTCGAACGTTCAGGGCAGGGCCTTGGATCGAGACCGCGAAAGGCCCAGGCGCGTTCCGCCTCAAGTCCCCGTCTTGGTCACCGTCTTGGCGATGTCCACGATCATGCGGCGCTGGCCGGGCTTGGCGTGGTCCCACAGCGACCAGATCGAATTGGGGTCGTTCGGGTCTTCCTTCAGCGGGTCGCGCATGATCAGGCTTGGTACATCGGTGCTCAGCGCTGCGGCCGCGGCCTCCAGGAAGTCCTGCGTGTAAGGCTGCTTGCCGGTCTCGACCCGCGACAATTGCGCGGCCGACATGTCCAGCCGCTCGGCGAGTTGCTCCTGCGACAGGCCGCGATACTGGCGCCATTGCCGCACGAAGGTCGGCCGGCGAGGGGTTTTCTTGAATTGAACGCGGCCGGGCATGGGGTTGATTTTACACTAAATGCAAGCTCGGTCTCTATCACTAGATGCAAGTCTGGTTGACTCCAAAATTGCAACTAGAGTAAAAGAACAAAAAGGGAACACAAAGCAATCGCCCCGTGACCCGGAGGACAGCCATGCCATCGCAAGACCCCGCCACGGCGCCGCCGCGCCAGCAGATGATCTGGAGCGAGGAGCACGACCGCATCATCATCGAGAACCGCGGCCGGATGTCCGCTTCGCTGATCGCCGAACTGATCGGCGGCGGCTGCACACGCAGCGCCGTCCTCGGCCGGGCGCGGCGGCTCGGTCTGAAAAAGCTTTCGCGCCACGATCCGGCCCGTTCGATGCGGCCGCGCGCCGTAAGCCCGTGGCCGGTCACGATCAACCCGTGCATGCCGTTGATTCCCGACGTGCCGCCGGTGGTCGACGCGCTCATTCCGTTCGAACAGCGCAAGACGCTGCTGACGCTCGGCCCCAGGGATTGCCATTGGCCGGTGGGAGATCCGCAGGCCGAGGATTTCTTCTTTTGCGGCGCCGAAAGATCCGGCCATGCGTCGTACTGCGCTGCGCATCTTCAGCGCGCCCTCAGGCCGCCGCGTGCCTCCTCCGATGCGAAGAACGTCACGAGGAACTTCAACATGCTGCCGGTCCGTGCCTTCGGCCCGGGCGCGGCGCCGGCCGACCGCTGGCTCCGCGACACCGCCGCATGAGCAGCGCCATATGAGCCGCCGTCCGTGGTTTCCGCTGTTCGTCGCCGACTATCGCGGCGGCACACTTGATCTCAGCCTGGAGCAGCACGGCTGCTATCTCCTGCTGCTGATGACGGCATGGCAGCGCGCCGACAATGCGCTGCCGAACGACATGCGCCTGATCCGCGCGGTGCTGCCCGCGATGCACGGCCATGCCTTCAACCGCATCGTGCCGCCGCTGCTCGATCGCTTCTGGACGCTCGGCGACGACAATTGCTGGCGCAACCCGCGCCTCGATGCCGAGCGGCAGAAGACCGACAAGCGCAGCGCAAACGCCAGGCAGAGTGCCGGCAAACGCTGGGGCCATGCGAGCGAAATCAACGGCATCGCCGATGCGCCGGCGATGCTTCCACAATCACAGTCACAAGAAGAAAGAACAGGGACGTTTGGAAAAATGAAACGGCAAAGGGAATGGCCAACACACGGCGCCGTCAGCAAACGTCGCGGCACGATCTGGCTCAAGTCCGGCTCCTCGGATTTCGACCTGTACGCCGCCGACTACCGGGCCAAGAACAGGATCGATCCGCCGCTCGATGCACTTGGCGGCTACTGGTTCAACATCTGCGGGGAGGCGCGCTGATGGGACGGCCACGCAAGACCAATGTGCGGCGCGACGCGTCGGGCAAGAGCCGGAGCGAGGAGGGGATTCATCCCGAAACGCTCACGGCGCGCGAGCGGAGGCTGCGCGAAGCGGGGGTGCCGCTGACGTTCCGCAAGATGGAGATGACGAAGCTCGGCTGGCGCGAGGTCACGAAACGCACCGCGACCGACCGGATGTCCGGCTTCACGCTCGGCATCCTGCGGCTGCGCGGCAAGGCCGATCCCGGTGGCATTTCCGAGGAGCAGTTCAATGCCGGCGACGGCTTCTGCCGCATCGTGCATCAGCACGCAGCCGTGATGGGCTACCGGCTGTCGGTGCCGTCGCCGAGCCTGATGCTGATGGGCCTGGGCGGTTCGTCGCATGAGGACGACGCCGAACAGATCGCGCGCGTGCGGCGGCGCTTCCAGCGCTGCTTCGATGCGCTGATGGAGGTGAGCCGCACGCACAGCAAGCGCGTCTGGCAGGTGACTTACGGTGTGTGCGTCGAAAACTGGTCGCCGGGGCAACTCAGCGCCGAGGATTACGGGAGTTTACGCATCGGGCTGAACGCGCTGCGGAAGGTGGTGTGACGCCGCCGCATTTACGTATTTCCCCGGATTTCTCCTGGCCGTCGTGCGTCTTAGGGTCGGTGGTCTCGAAAGCAACAATCCGGGAAATGGCGGGCATGCGTCAGCGTTCTCCGCATGGCTTCAATCGCGCGGGCTTCGTGAAGATCGGCGAGGAGACCTATCCTTGCCAACTCACCAACCTGTCGGTGACCGGCGCGACCATTATCTTCGATGGCCCGATCGATCTGCCGGAGCGCTTTGCCGTGCAACTGACCGCTGACGGACACGTGACCCGGGCCTGCAAAACCACCTGGCAGGAGGGCATCGAGACTGGCGTGGTGTTCGAATAGGCGGGCAGATCGAGGCCTGAGCTTACGATCGTTCGCCGTCGTGGCAGGCGCCTTATTTTCCGGGTTGAGTCAGATAGTCGAGCCAGCGCTGCTGTCGGGCATATATCTCTTGCCGTTTCAGGATCGCCGGATTCGGCGTGCCCAGAAGGTAGTCGAATAGCGATTTGAGCAATTGGATCATTTGCGCGCCCGGTGAGTGCTCGCTTCAACGTCGATCTCTTCCTTTGGTTCCGGGAGGGCTGAGCCAGCCGGCCGCTGTGCCGCAAGCATCAAGAGATCGCGCTCGTCGCGCCGATGGCGGTGAAGCCTGCAGGGCTGATGCAGAAACCTTCGGTCGCCGCGCGACGCCAGTCCGCATCGACGAACTTGCGCCCGACCCACGCGCCTTCACCGGGCAGCGGCGGGTTGTTGATCCAGCGCGTCGACTTCCAGCGCATGAAATGCAGGTAGAGAAAGTCACGGCTGCCGTCGCGCTCGTTGGTCAGATGGCCGCGCCGCCAGAACCAGCGCTGCGGATAGTTCATGGTGCCGTCGTGCCAGCCGCGCGGGCTCAGCACCGTGCTGTGGCGTTCGACGAACGACGTGCGGCGGAACGCCCTGGACCTCAGGAACACCTGGTAGAACTGGTTCTCCTCGACACCGAGCTGGCTCGGAGATTCGAGCATCCCGCGATAGTCGGGAATTTCCTCGAAGGCGCGGCGCAGCGAGGGGATGTTGCGCAACACGGTGAAGTGGCCGGAAAGCCGCTCGGGATGCGTGGACACCACGTCGACATTGGCGAATTGCCGCGGTCCGTAGAAACGCGAGATGTCGCCGTAGACCACGTCGAGATCGCCCCAGCCGAAAAACGGAAAGCCCTCCGTATCCTGCTCGTGAAGAAAGCCGAAAGCCGGCCTGACGTCGCTGAGCTTGTCCGGATCGGACGGATCGAACGCGATACCGAGACGGTCTCGGACGAGGGCTTTGTAGTCCGCGAAACTCATGTGAACGTAGCTGATGTTATCGGCCTTATTCTCCGGCTCGCGGCAGTCGGTGTGGATGCGCCACCTGACGCCGGAATTCCACTTGCAGCTTTCGACGAAGAAATTCATCCAGTCGGGCCATGGCCCGAACCAGTAGCAAAGCAGGATGAGCCAGGGCTGCATAGTGGGAGCGGTTTGAGTTCGGTCGGAGCCTAGCGGCGGGACGGAGTTCAACGGCGCTGCATCACGAGGAGCGGGCAACAGTCGGCGAGCTCGTAGGTTCCGGCATCGACAAAACGAACGCCCTCGAAAGACTTTGACGCGAGTTCTGCGAGGGGGGCGCGAGGCGGAAAGCTCAACAACGAGTCGGCGCCCTTGTATTGCTCGATCGCATCGATCTGCGGACGGCTCCATCCGGTATCCCGCACCAGGCGGCCGCGATCGGGAAACATGGCGTCGAACGCGTCATAGATCGCGCCGAACGTCGTGTTGAATTGGCGGTCCTTCGATGCCAGCGCCATGCCGATCCGCCATTTGTAGGCGTGAAAGTTTCCGATCGTGCGGTTCATGGATGCGTCCTTGATCGTGGCCATCGTTTCGGCCCGATCCGGCGCGGAGAACACCCGGAAAACGGCGGGCGCACCGGGCCGCAAGACGGCTGCGACCTGCTCGAGGAAGAGCTGCAGTTCTTCAGACCAGCGCATGAGGGTCGGACTGCCATCGGCAATGCAGGCCGAGAAAGTCGCCGCAGCAAAAGGCATGCGCCGCCAGTCGCCGACCACCGCTCGGCGGTGAGCGGCATTCTTCAGCCAAAGCGCAGACAGCATCGTCGGGCTGATATCGATCGCGACCATGTCGTCGATCAGCCCGGCGAACTCCGTGGTCGCGCCGAGCAACAGACCGGGACCACGATTGCCGCCAAGCTCGCGACCGATGGCCGCCACGACCTCGCTGTTGGGACGCAACGGCGGTGTCAGAAGGTCCCAGGCGCGGATAAGCTTGGCAAAGATATCACTTTTATTCATGAGGCGGGTGATAGTGCCAATCCACTGATCGGGCCAGCGCTATATGTTACAGACCGCCGCGCGCTGGCCAAAGCGGCTATTCGGCACACGCCTCTCGGAGCAGCTCACTCGGAGCCCATGGACTACAACGATCCCCGGCTTGGCGCCGCCATCGGCCACTTGCAGAAGACCTTCCAGGCGAGCGAGCGTGCGCCGGCGGCGCAGCTTCGAAGCTACCAGGAATGGCTGCTGAAACGGCTGCTGCGTCACGCGCACGATACCGTTCCGTTCTACCGGGACAGCTTGTCGCGTCTGTTTCGCGGCGACGAGATCGATCTGTCGCGCTGGCAGGAGCTGCCGATCGTGACCCGCGCCGACGCGGTCGCCAACCGCGACATGATGCTTTGCCAAAGCCTGCCGGCCGAGGCCGGCACCGTGTACCAAGGCACGACGACCGGCACGACCGGGAAGGCTCTGCAGATCCTGTTCAACTCTCTGAATATGGCTGCGGCCAATGCCGCGCTGGCGCGCACGGCACGGTGGTGGGGAATCGATACGGCCGCCACGATGGCGAAGATCGTCATCCATCTCGAAGGTGCGCCGGTGTCATATCCCGAGGGCCGCGACAGCCAGGGCTGGTGTCTGACGCATCCGAAATCGAAAGTCCACGAACTCGACATGTTCACGCCGGTCGAGGATCAGATCGAATGGCTGTTGCGCAAGAAGCCGGCGTATCTGTCGACCTCGCCCGTCAACGCCACGGCGCTCGCCTTTGCCGTCAGCGAAGCGCAGGTTCGCGAGCTCAGCCTGAAGGCGATTCTCGCGTTTGGCGAGACGGTCCTGCCGCTGGCCCGCGAGAGCGTTCCGAAACGCTTCGGCGCGCCGCTGGTCGCGATCTATTCCTGCCAGGAGGTCGGCTACATCGCCACGCAATGTCCACGCACGCCGCACTATCACGTCATGTCGGAGAACGTGCTGGTCGAGATCCTGCGGGAGGACGGCACCGTCGCCGCGCCCGGCGAACTGGGGCAGGTCGTGGTTACCGGCTTCTATAACTACGCCATGCCGTTCATCCGCTATGCGATCGGCGACGTTGCGACGGTTGGACCCGAAACGTGTCCGTGCGGCATGACATTGCCGGTGATCGCGCAGATCGAAGGGCGAACGCGGTACAGTTTCGTGTTCGAGGACGGCACGCGCATGTGGCCGCGCATCGGCAATTTCGACCCCAGCCCGTTTCTCTCATGCCGCGAATTTCAATTGGTTCAGATCGACCGCTGGACGCTCGAGCTTCGCTACGTGGCGGCCGACGACCGCGAGCCCGACGAAGCGGGCCTCCAGGTCTATATCGGAGAGAAATTCCACCCCACGGTCCGGGTGCGGCTGTCGCCGATGCCATCGCTCCCGAAAGGGCCGGGAGGCAAGCTTACGCCCTACCTGTCGATGGTCGAGTAGCGGTCCGCGCGCTAATTAGCGACGAAGGTTTCGCACGTGCCGGGCGACGGCCCGGGACCGTTGTTGCAGCTCAGGTTGGTTGACGAGGAGCTGTTGCTGTTGTGATTGCCGAGAATGCTGAACAGATTGTCCCACGGCTGGATATTGTCTTCGCGGTTGCGCCGGACCAGCGTTTTGTCGCCGTTGCCGAAGTAGAACTTCAGTCCGCCCCAGTAGCCTTCGAAGCTGCTGGATCCGATGCGGCCTTCCGCGAAGAGCGAGACAAGGCGGTTGTGGCCGAGCGGCAGTGCGTACTCGGTGCCGAGCGCCAGCGCATTCTTGCCGCCGAGATAGCGGTGGCCGATGAACGCCTGCCAGTTGTCGGTCAGGTAATAGGAGAGATTGATCTGATCGAAAAAGCGCGTCCTGACGTCATAGCCTTCAGTGAAGGTCGACGCGTTTGTCTGGATGCCGTCGAGGATTTGATAGGTCGTCGAAGACGTCGACGTGCCCGAACCCGAATTGCCGAACTCGACGCCCGTTACGCCCCGCAACGTCCACCGGCCCCAATAGAGTTCAAATTCGGGTCCGATCTGGGTTGCATAGATTCCGCCAAAGCGGTTCCAGCCGGTTTCGCTGACGTAGAGGCCGAGCATGCCCCGGTTGGGATCGCGCCAGAAATAACGACCGACGAAGTTGCCGAATGCGTAGCCGCCGAGGCTGCCGCCCAGAAGGTCGAGTTGTGCGCCGGTCTGCTTGGTGACCGGGACGGCAAACACGCCGCGAGCGGCGGCGAGCCCCAGGCCGGTAAACGATCCGCCGAACAACTCGGCCCGGTAATTGATTCCATCGACGGCCGGCTTGAACACCGTGCTGTTCTGGTACGTGAACGCGCCCGCGAACACATCTTGCGCAGCCGCTTCACCGAGCGGAGCCAGCAGAAGTCCCAACGCGCCCGTCAGAGCGCTGGTGGAACGCAACCAGTCAACTGCCCTCAAGCCAACCCCCGTCAGCCAAAACAATCCACGTTTGCCAATTGCGGATCATGCCTGACGTTTGTCAATTGCAACAATGGGTTGCCCAACGAATTCAACCGGAAATGCAGTCACCGCGATAAAAAAACAACAGTGCACGCGATGATATGTCGCTCCACAGTGGGGTGTGTCGATTGACAGAGGTATCTGCTGGCCGGCACCGGCAAGTCTCCGTAGTTTTGAGACATTATTCTCAGGGGACAGAATCAAAGCGCGCCTGACACGCATTGCGTGTCATGCCGCTCGCTCGCCAGGGGTGCGCCTTCGCTCAGCCCTTCCTGAACTTGAACTTCGCGACCTCGCCGCAGGCGGCGCACACGAAGGTGTGCTGCATGAAGTCCGGCTCCATCGGTAGAGGCTGGATCATGTTGATGGTCATCGTGCCTGCGCACTTGCTGCAGGGTGTCGTTGCGTCGGTTTTCTTCGGCGCCATGCGGTCCTCGGTCTCGATCAAAGGAACTCGCTCGCGGCCATTGGGTTCATCAGGCGACTTTATAGGGACCAACAATATGCGTGCGGGCCTGCCTGTCAGCCAGATCGGTGCCTCTCAGTCGGGCGGCCGCTCCTGGTTTTCGTGGTTCGCCAATCGGACCGCGCAGCTTTCGGGCAAGCCGGCGACGTTCCTCCTTGCCACGGGCAGCGTCGTGGTGTGGGCCGTCACCGGGCCGTTCTTTCATTTCAGCGATACTTGGCAACTCGTCATCAACACCAGCACGACCATCGTCACGTTCCTGATGGTGTTCCTGATCCAGAACACGCAGAACCGCGACACGGCCGCGCTGCAGGTCAAGCTCGACGAGTTGATCCTCGCGCTGGACAAAGCGCGGAATAACCTGGTGGGCATCGAGGAAGAGTCCGAGGAGATTATCGAGAATCTCAAGCAGCAGGAGCACCGCAAGGCGCGCGGCATCTCGGAGATGAACGGCGCCGAGGCTTAGGGCGCGCAAGTGAGCCGAAGGCCTGAGCGATGTGCTGGCTTTACTTGAGGCGCCGCGCGTTGGCGCGGACGCGCTTGCGACAGTTTTTCATCACCTTGGTGGTGCTGCCGCCGGTGCCAAGGATCAGGCCCGCCTCCGCGGCGGCGATCATTTTCTCGGTGACCATGCGACCGCTCTCGCGGGCCGCGCGCTTGCCACCCTTGGAAAGAATGCGCAGGCGTTTCGAGATCACCACGCCCGCATCAAGCATCATTGACGGCAACCAGAACATCGTCTTGATCCCCCGCTAGGTGGTTTCTTTCAGCTTCTTGGCTCTGGTTGCGATGACGTACCAGCCAATCAGGAATGCCGCGATCGCGGCGAGCAAGCCGATCCCGCCAATGCCGAAGACAAATCCCAAGATCGCGTCCATGCCACGGCAACCGAGGGAGCCGGGGGAGGTTCCGCGCTGGCGTAGCGCGATGCCCGGCGATCATTTCACCAGTCAGCGTTTGTGTGTTCGGAACCTCGACTAGCCAGCTCCGTTGACGATCAGGTCTGGGCAAAACCAGAGGTGAACCATGAAGCTTCGAAATCTGATCGTCGGGACTGGCGTGAGCGCCGCCGCGCTGTTCGCGCTCGCAACGTCGGCGTCGGCGGCGATCGTGTGCTCGGGCAGCGTCTGCTGGCACGCCAAGGAACGATATGCCTATCCGCCGAGTGCTCACGTGACGATCCACGAGGACAGCTGGAAATGGGGACCCAAGGAGAAGTACTCGTGGCGTGAACACGAAGGCCGCGGCTATTGGCGTGGCGACGCCTGGACCGATTTCTAGCGTCTGACGTCAAGCTGGGGGCCGCCGCCGGACCAGGCGGCCTCAAGCTTTCGTCCGGCTGACTTTCATGACGATCATTCTTGAGTGGTGAACACCGATGTTGAACGAAGCGGCCATCGCATCCGAGCGCCGGGTAGCCCGTATCATGGCGATCGTCGCCGCGCTGTCGTTGCTGCTCGTGTTCACGGCCTACGCGCAAATCTAGCCGCCGCGAGCGGACTCCCTGACTTACCCTCAGGCGTTCCGTTGCGCGCCGCCTTTGCGATCGGTCTGCCTGGCCAGGCGCAGCGCGCGCAGGCGGGCGGTGCGCTCACGGATGTCGAGTTGCTGGTTGCGGTACTCCGCCCGAGCCGATCGGGCTTCTTCCTGCTGCTTCGTCTTGCGTTCCTTGCGTTCGTTCTGGTCTAGCAGTCTCGGCATGTGCTTGTCGTCCCTCGCTTTTCGCAGCGAGAACACATGGCAGCGCGCAACGTTCCTCCCATGTCCTGTATCGAACACAGCTCGAAGTCCGCTCCTCATAAGGCTTCCGGGTCTTGCGGATGTGTCACCCAGGCATTGCAAATGTGTCACGCTTGCCGGTTTTCGCTCCGGCACCCCTTGATCATCACCGCGCCAATTGTCGATACCGTTGCCTCAAGGGGTGGGGGAGTGCGTGCGGGCCAAGGTGTTGAAGGGAGTGACCGTCGTTGACGGAGTTCAACTGACGCGTCCGATGGTGTCGTTGTTGGTTGCTCATGCATCCGGCGAGCGGGGCGTTCGCATCAGCGAGACAGAGACCTTGCGCGCGCTGGTGGCGCGCCGGCTGATCCGCGTGAACCGCGTAAACCGTCCCTCGCGCTCGCTTGCGACGCCGCGCGGGCGCGAGGTTATCGCGGCGCTGCTCGGACAGCTCGCGGACATGCTCGGCCGGACCGACAGTCATTGAAGCAAGCCGATCGGGCGCGTGCATCGCCGCAGCTCTTGAAGCGCAGCCCTGAAACGCACGCGCTACACAAGATCATTGCGGTGAGGGAACATGCACAGCAGCGTCGCGTTATTGGTTCCATCTGGGTTCAAACGAGATGAGACCATGGCACCCGTTGTCGAGACCGATATCGCCGCAGACGCAACCACCTTGTCCTGGGGCGCAGTGATCGCCGGAGCCGTTGCGTCGGCGGCGATGACACTTCTTTTGCTGGCGCTCGGCGTTGGCCTTGGCTTGAGCGTCGTGTCGCCCTGGAGCGACCAGGGCGTTTCGGCTTCCACGTTCAGCGTGGGCGCCGGTCTCTTCATGATTGCCGTCGCCATGCTGTCCTCCACCGTCGGAGGTTATCTGGCGGGCCGTCTCCGCTCCCGTTGGGCACTACTGAACGACAACGAGGTTTATTTCAGGGACACGGCGCATGGTTTCGTCGCCTGGGCCCTGGCGACAGTGTTCAGCATCGGCGTGCTGGGCGGCGCCATCACGCATCTGGTGGCGGGGGCGGCGCCCGGCGTCGCGCCTGCGGTCTCCGCTGTTGCGCCAAGCGATCCCTCCGATCTTCTGGTCGATGCGATGCTGCGCCCAGACGCATCGGCGAGTTCTCCGGCTCGTCTCGACAATCCGAACTTCCGTGACGAAATGAAGCGCGCGGCGGCAACGGGCTTGCGCGAAGGCAAACTCTCGCCGGCCACACGGACCTACATGGCCCGCGTGATCGCCGCACGGACCGGCCTGAACCAGGCCGACGCCGAGCAGCGCGCTGATCAGGCGCTCAACGAAGTCAAGGAGGCGACCGACAAGGCCCGCAAAGCCGCCGCTCATTTCGCCCTGTGGCTCGCCGCCGCGATGCTCGCAGGCGCGGTGTTCGCGATGCTGGGTGCGGTGGAAGGCGGTGTCCTGCGCGATTCACGCTGGTGGGAGCCGGGCTGGCGCAACACTCTCACGCGAACCCATTAAACATTCAGGAGGCGAAGATGCCCGTCATTCTATGGCTGCTAGGAATGCCAATCACGTTGATCCTGTTGCTGATGTTGCTGCACGTGGTTTGAACGTCCACAACATGCGACCAACAAAGCAGCGCCCGTCTCCGCTGAGACGGGGCGCTGCTTTTGGGGATCAGCCTCCCTTCAGTGCATTCACAGCCTCGCGCACCTGCTTGCCGACATCGAGGCTTTTGAGCGCCGCCGCGACCAGCCTCACGCCTTCGGTGCTGCGGCTGCCCTTGAGTTGAACCAGGCCCACACGCCGCTTGGCGCGCGGGTTCAGCGGCAAGGCACGGATGTTGTCGGTCGGCACGTGCCCGGAGCCGAGCGAAAGCCCCGGCACGATCGAGGTGCCGAGCCCGACCGCCACCATGCTCTTCATGGCTTCGACATTGTCGAATTCCATGATCGGCTTGGGCGCGGGGCCTGCCTTTTGCAGCCATTCGACGATGGTCCGGCGCAGCGCCGCATGCTCGGTGCCTAAAATCAACGGGCACTTTGCCATGAAGGCCGGCGTGGCCTGCCGCGGCAGATCCTTCAGCGTCGGGTCCTGCTGCGCGGTCGGGAAGATCGCGTAGAGCTCGTCGTCGAACAGCGGCGTGACGGTGAACGCCGGATCGTTGATGGGGATCGCGCAAAGCCCAAGATCGAGCTGGCCGGTCTTGAGCATCTGCAGCGTGCCCGATGTGACGCCTGCCTTCAGCGTCAGCTCGAGCTGCGGATGTCTGGTCTTGAGCTGGCGCAAGAGCGGCGGCAGCACATACATCAGCACCGTCATGCTGGTGCCGATGCGGACGCGGCCGAGCCAGCCGTCGTCGAACTTGCGCATGTCGACGAGCGTGCGCTCGCTCTCGTCGAGGAGGTGGCGGGTGTGCTCGAGCAGCGCTTCGCCGGCCTGCGTGAGATAGGCGCGCTTTCCGATCCGCTCCACCAATGCGACCTTGAAGCGGCGCTCAAGCTCCTGCACCTGATGCGTCACGGCAGGCTGCGAGAGGTTCAGCGCCTTCGCGGCAGCCGTGAAGCTGCCGTGGCGGATGACTTCGGCGAAGGCCCTGAGCTGGTCGAGGTTGAGCGCCCGCATGACGATAATCCCCCCTTATCATTTCCATAAAAACATTGATGTTGCGAATGGATTCTTTAGGCGTAACGTCGTCGTCGGGCAGAAGGGCGTTGGAATGAGGTGTCCGTTATGACGTCGATTTCGGACTATCGCTTCGCTTCATCGACCCCGCGGCCGAGGCGCATTCCGGCCGATCTTCTGACTGTCGCTCTATGGTCGCTGGTGGGGCTGCTGTTTTGCGCGGCTGTTGCCGCGTCGACCTACACGCCCGATCTGCCGGTGATCCAGGCGATGGCGTTGGGGTAGGGAGCGCCGTTTTCTCTCCCGGCTTTGTTCTGAGGAGCATTGCCATTAGCTGGCGCAGCCCGCTTACACCTGGCTGCGATGCAATGCATCGTAAAGAACACAGCTGCCCGGACATCCAACACCGGGGACCGCCTCATCCTTCGATACGCGGTCTTTTCGATCGCTCCTCAGGGATGAGGCGGAGAGAGGGAGCTGCCAAGCGCCGCAGCGAAGTGGTGCATGGTTGCTGGAGTGTCAGTCGGTTTTCAGCCGCGCTCTGAACGGCCGGGCGTGCCGTTCTGGAAGTCGCGCTAGGCGCGCAATCCGAGTCGACGTTACCGCTTCTTGAGGTGCCCGGTGGAAACGAGCTTGTCTCGAATGTGTTTCGAGGTGGGCGTCAGTCGTGTTTTCCAGGGATTGCGCCAAGCCGCTCTATCGATCTCCTTTGGCGCACCGATGCGGAGCGAACCCACGGCTTTGGCAAGGAACACGGCATCGCTCATGGGGCGGCTGGAATAGCGATTCCTGCCGCTCAGGCTTTTCCATCGACGGAAGCGCCCCACTTTCAGCTTTGGCAGTTCTTCCCGCAATTCCCTTCGCAAGCATGCCCTGGCGGACTCCTTGAGAAGCGGCTTGCGCTTGCCGCCCGGAAACATCCAGCGCTTGTCCTTGCGACGACGCACCAGCAGCACCTGGCGGCCTCGCCTCTGAACCGCGACAAGTTTTGCCGACTTGACCATGGCGACAGAATCTTGATTCGGCCGCTCATCTGCAAGCAGTTTCGCGCGCAGTTGTCCATGAACGGCGCCGACGGTCGTCGGAAATATCGAGCGGGCGAATGCCGATGGCCGGCAAAACTGCCATCCGCTCCGCAATCGCCATGGCGCGCTCGTGCCAGGCCGCCGGCAAAAGGGTGCCGAAATCGGCCTCGTGTCCGAACAGCCGGAGGATTCAAAGCTTTTTTACAACGGCTGCGTTACCATCGGCTCCTGTTGCCTTGGCGGGCATCAGGTGGAAGCGGTAGAGAGAAGCCGATGCGCAAGTCGATTGCGAGCTTGGTTCTTTCCGTCTCGTTGGCCGCGGGTGCTCACGCCCAGAGCGGCAATCTGCTCAACGTATCCTACGATCCGACCCGCGAGCTTTATCGCGCCTACAACATCGAATTCGTCAAATACTGGCAGCGGCAGTCGGGCGAGACGCTGACGATCCAGCAGTCGCACGGAGGATCTGGCGCGCAGGCGCGCGCCGTGATCGACGGCATGAAGGCAGACGTGGTGACGCTTGCGTCCGAGGGCGACATCGATGCCATTGCCAAGGCGACCAAGAAGATTCCGCCGGACTGGCGCGGCCTGCTGCCGCACCGCTCGACGCCCTACACGTCGACGATCGTTTTCCTGGTTCGCAAGGGCAATCCCAAACATCTGAAGGATTGGGATGATCTTTTGCTGCCCGGCGTGAAAATCGTCGCGCCCAATCCGAAAACCTCTGGCGGCGCGAAATGGGCTTATCTCGCGGCCTGGGGCTACGCGGCGGAGCGTTTCAACGGCGACGAAGCGAGGATGAAGGAGTTCGTTGCCGCGCTTTACCGAAACGTTCCGATGCTCGATGCGGGCGCACGCGGAGCCTCGGTGACTTTTGCGCGGCGCGGCATGGGCGATGTGCTGCTATCCTGGGAAAACGAGGCGTTTATCGCCATCAACGAGCTCGGGCCGGACAAGTTCGACATCGTCGTCCCGCCGCTCTCGATCAAGGCCGAACCGTCCGTGGCTCTGGTGCCGGGCAACACGGAGGCGAAGGGCACCACCAAGGTTGCTCAGGCGTATCTCGAGTATCTCTACAGCCCCCTGGCCCAGAAGCTGATCGCCAAGAACTACTATCGCCCAGCCGAGCCTGCGCTTGCCGATCCGCAGGACTTGAAACGCTTTCCGTCGATCAGGTTTCTGACCATCGACGATCCGGTGTTCGGCGGCTGGCAGAGGGTGACGCCGAAGCACTTCGCGCCCGAAGGCATCTTCGATCAGATCTATCGTTGAACGGGCCGACTGGCGTCATCCGCTTGGACGCTGCGCGGTAACGGCGCGTGCTCGCCGTCTCGTGGGCGTCTTCTAGTTCGATTGGGGCCTTATCGGCTGCTTCGCCGGCTGCGGCCACCGATGCCGCATTCCTGCTCAACCCGGCGGAGATCCTCGGCCGACAGGCCGTAATTCGCCATGGCGTGCTTGCGTGCGGCCTGCAGGCCATATTGCGCGATGGCGGAACGCACTTGTTCGCACTGACCGTCGTTTGGCCCACCCTGCGCGTAACACTGCGTCGACAGCACCGCGATCACGGCTGCGATTGAAATTCTGTGCATTTCTTCACGTCCCCCATAAGAAACAAATTTTCACAATTCGCGGGTTCCAACGCTCACCCGTTTGCCGCCGGCTGCGAGCCATCAAAGCGGTCCGGTCGAGACTACCATGCTCGGAGAGGTGCCGGTGACTGGTCCACATGGAACTCATGCCAGCGGTGGAAAAACTTCGGCGGCGCGATGCAAGCCCTGGGTGAAGCGAGGGAAAGGGTCGAAGTTCTCGAGGAGAACTTCCGATTTAAAGGGTCCAGCGAGGCCCATCGTCCGGCGGGGATCCGGGCCTCGCTGGGGGCATGAGTGATTCACCGCAGCCCGAGACCCTTTATGCGGCCGATCGTGACGAGAATGGGTCAAACGAACCCGCCAGACACAGGGAAAATAAATGCCCCGCCGAAGCGGGGCTGAGGTGCTGGTCGAGAGGTGCTTCACTTCGCCAGAGATGTTCTTCGGAGAGAACAGGCGATGCAAAGCAACTGACGTGCCAGGACAAAAGACCCTGCCGTGAGTTGCCGGGCTTGTTGCAACGCCGAGCCAATGTGGCTCCGGCGCTCGGCGTCAGGACCTTGGCGCCGATCAATACCGGGCCGAAGACCGGACGCTAATGTGTGTTCTGATGAGCGAGTAGGTGGCTCGGGAGAGAATGCGCCGCGTGACCAACTCGTCGGGCGAATGGTAAGGCCGGCCCGCGATGATGGCCCGTCCAATCATCCCGCCGCCCAAACTGTTCAAATCGGCCAGCGAAGCGAGGTTCAAATCGTGCTCGCCGGTTGCCTGATCTTCGCTCGGTGCGTTGACCTGCTTCTCGGTCGGTAGGTTGACCGGCTTCGAGGGCTTGCGCAAAGCGCTGCCGGCTTGAGGCTCCGCCGGGGCAGCGTTTGTCGAAGCCTGGACCGCCTGGCCGGGCGTAGGCGCTTTCGTGCTTGGGCTTTCGCCAACCGGGATGACCGGTTTTGCGACCTGGGGCGGGGTTGTGGCGACCGGTTTGATTACCGACGGAGTTGAAGCGGCTTTCTGCGCGGCCGGCGTCGAAACGGCCGGTTGGACGGGCTTGGCCGGCTTTATGTCGGCCTGCTTGTAGGGGCTGGGCAGAACGACCCTGACCTTGCGCTCCGCGGCACTTCCCTGGTTGGCAGTTTCATCCGAACGGGCGCCATCGGACTGCGCGTTGGCCGGGGACTGGTGACACGCCAGGGCGACTCCAAGAACCATGAGTCCCGCGAAACCAAACCTGGTCATCACTCCACCCAATCACTGAAACACTCGGGCTCTCGCACGCATCGTAGCGGCGAGGGCTTAATTCTGCACTTAGAAAACACCAAGGTGGCATTCGCGCCACCGGTCCAGTCTGGTACCGGGGTTGGTTTATCTCCGCAAACACTTGCTGCGTATACGATGAATTTCGAGCATCCACCGGCCTTTTTCACAGTGCCGATGAGGTGATTGGCAAAGGCCAACAGCCTGTGTCCTCGCCACTGCAGTCGTCCAAAAAAGTCGATGTGCCCTAGGGTCCTTCGCACTCAGGCGGCGTCGTTGCCGGGCCGTCGGATTTGGCTAGCATGCCTGCCCAGCCACTGCCTCGAGGATCCTGTCCATGTGGGTCACGATACTGAGTTACGTCGCGTCGGCGTCGGTTCTTGCGACGTTTTGCATGACCACGATGATCCCGCTTCGTATCGCCGGCATTGTCAGCAATGTCCTGTTCTGCAGTTTTGGGGCGGTGGCTCATATCTGGCCGATCATGGTGTTGCACCTGATCCTGCTCCCGGTGAACACGATCCGGTTGCTGCAGATTCGACGTTTGGTTCGCGGTGTGGCGAGCGCGCAGTCGGGCGAGCTATCGATACAATCGTTGTTGCCGTTCATGTCGCGGCATAAGTATCCGGCGGGTCATGTTCTGGTCAGGCGAGGCGACCGTGCCGACCGCATGTATTATCTCTCAAGCGGCGAGATTGAGATCAAGGAGCTCGGAAAGGTGCTCGGGCCGGGCAACGTCGTGGGCGAGATCGGTGTGCTCGCGCGCGATCAAAAGCGAATGGCGACGATCGAGTGCAGATCGAATTGCGAGTTTTTCGAATTGACGGCAGCCAAGGTCAAAGAGATTTACTATCAAGATCCCGGCTTCGCTTATGCCGTGCTGCAAGTGGTCATTTCGCGGCTCATGGAGAGCATCCCTCTCCAAACGCCAGGCGAGCCGGTCACCCAACGCGCGCCGTAGCCTGGCTCCGTTTTACGCGACGACCTCTGCGCCATCGGCTCTGGCTCGCCGCTGCTGGCCGCGTCGATGCTGGGCCCGTTATTGTCGGAGCGGTAGATCTCGTGCTCGGTATTCTGTTTGCCGCCGCGTCGTTTCTTGCGGGATCTGAAAAGCGAGCGTCGAATAAGGTGGTCCAGCGAGGCCCCTTGTCGGATAAGAGGCTCGCTGGGGGCGATAGGTGCTTCACTTCAGCCCGCCGCACTCTATGCGCGGGATGCCGGCAGGATGAGTGGCGCATGTCACTCATCCATCTCCAAACAAAGGAAAGGCCCCACCGTGGCTGCGGCCGGGCCCGTATTCAGAGCCGGTGTTGCTTTGCTCGTACTTCGACACTCAAATCGCTGGCGGGATTCGAGTTCCGAAAAAATAACGGCCCCCACCGGGTCGAGCGGTGGAGGCCGCTACTGCCGGCGATCGGTTCACCCAACCGTGGTCGCCGTGTCAGTAACATCGTAGTGTGGAAGTGGTTCCAGCAGACACAAGCCTCGCGCGAACTTATTGAGTGCAAAGGCAACCGAAATGACGAATGAGCATGTCTCCGCGTCGTGCCGCTGCGGCAAGGTCAAGCTCTTGATCGTCGGGGCTCCGATTTTGCGAAGCATTTGTTATTGCACGAGCTGCCAGGAGGCAGGTCGCCGGTATCAAGCGGCTTCCGGCGTCGATCCTGTTCTGGCCGAGGATGGCGGCACGGACTACGTGCTCTATCGCAAAGATCGGGTCCGCTGCGTCCAGGGCGGCAACCTTCTGGAGGAGCGGCGGCTGAAACCGGAGTCGCCGACCAGGCGAATGTTCGCGCGCTGCTGCAACACCGCGATGTTTCTCGACTTCACCAAGGGGCACTGGCTCACGGTCTATCGTGGCCGCCTTCCGAGCGACATGCCGCCGGCCACCATGCGGATGATGACTGGCGAACGACCCAGCGGCGTGACCTTGCCCGACGACCTGGCCAACTATCCGAGCTTCTCCGGGAAGTTCATGCTGAAGTTGCTCGGTGCGTGGATGGCGATGGGTTTCAGACGACCGGCCGTCGATGGCGTCCCATAGCGTCAGGCCGAACGGTCCGCAGTGGTGGGTTCGATCGGCAGCCTTTGCGCCTAAAGGACGCGCTTGCCGTCAGCATCGATGAGCAGTTCGCCATCGTCCTTGTGAAAGGGACCGGGCGGCAAGCGATCCAGGAGGTTAAGGACAGCTTCGCTCGGCCGGCAAAGGCGCACGCCCCGCGAGGTGCAGACGATCGGACGGTTGACCAGGATGGGATGCATGATCATCGCGTCCAGGATTGTGTCGTCGCTTGCCCCCGGTTCGAGCAGGCCCAGTTCGGCTGCCGGCGTCCCGCGTTCGCGGAGCGCCGTGCGCGGTGTGAGGCTGGCGGCCGCGAGCAGGCCGAGAAGCTGGGGCCGCGTCCATCCGATCTTGAGATACTCGATGACAGTGGGCTCGTACCCTGCCGCCTTGATGACCTTCAGGACGTTGCGTGAGGTGCCGCAATCCGGATTGTGATGGATGACCACGCTCATAGGCACAGATTGCTCAGTTCGTCGCTGCGTTGAATTGTTCTTTCCAATACATCTCGATCTGATCGACGAGCGAATCGGGCAGCGGCACATAATCGAGCGAAGAGGCCTGCGATTGGCCTTTTTCCAGCGCCCACTGGAAGAATTTCAAGGCAGATTTCATACGCGCGATGTCCCTTGGCATCTTGTGCATGAGGATGAACGATGTCGCCATGACGGGATAGGCCTCGTCTCCCGGCGCATCGGTGATGATGAGATAAAAGTCTTTCACGGAAGTCCAGTCGGCGCTCGCCGCCGCGGCGCGGAAGCTCGACGCATTGGGGTTCACGAACTTGCCGGCCTTGTTTTGCACCAACCCGAACGTCAACTTCTTCTGGAGCGCAAACGCATACTCCACATAACCGATGGAATTCCGCGTGCGATTGACGAAGGTCGCCACGCCGTCGTTGCCCTTGCCGCCGGCGCCGACAGGCCAATCGACGGATGTGCCTTCACCGACTTTCTCACGCCACTCCGGGCTCGCCTTGCCGAGATAGTTGGTCCAATTGAAGGTCGTGCCGGAGCCGTCCAGGCGATGGACGACGGTGATGGGAGCGGCGGGCAGGGTGAGCTCCGGATTGAGCTTCACGATCGCCGGATCGTTCCAGGTCTTGATCTTGCCGAGAAAAATGTCCGCCAGCATCGGGCCGGTGAATTTCAGATCGCCCGGCTTCACGCCTTCGATGTTGACCACCGGGACGATGCCGCCGACGACGAGCGGGAATTGCCCGAGCCCGGCTTTCCGAAGCTCTCCCGGTGTCAGCGGGGCATCCGACGCTCCGAAGTCCATCGCAGCGCTCTTGATCTGCGCGATGCCTGCGCCGGACCCAATCGGGCGGTACGATATTTGAGTTCCGGTCGCGGTGGCGTATTCGGCGGACCACTTCGTCAGAATCGGAAAGATGAACGTGGACCCCGCGCCGGTGACTTCGCCGGCGAGCGCCTGACCGAATGTCGGGCCAACAAACACAGCAGCGGCAGTCAAAACACGGGTCATGCGCATAATCATTCCTTTTTTAGAAATTTCAAAAGTCTTGAAGCTATCGACTCAGTCATATCTTCGTGGATACGCAGTTGGTTAGGAGCCGCTACCTTGGCCCGAATCTCCGGTTGCGGTGTGTGCCCTTTCTCACACTTGCGTCGTTGCCCGGCGGACCGTTCTGACCCATTGCACAAGCGGCACGCGCGACGCATAGATTTCGGGCCATGCTGCCGCACCTCATCGAAATCGTCCCTCCAAGCCATCGGATCGACGCAACCGTCGTCCTGCCGGGCTCCAAGAGTCTGACCAATCGTGCGCTGATTCTGGCGGCTCTTGCGAGCCGTCCCGTGGTCCTGCGCGGCTCCCTCTGGAGCGAAGACACGCAGGCCATGGTCGACTGTCTCGAGCGGTTGGGGTTTCGGATCGAGGTGGCGAACGATCCGGCCGAGCCGGCCAACCGCACCCTCACGGTTCACGGATGCGGCGGCAGAATCCCCAACGCCGGCACCGCGGCGCAACCGCTCGAGTTGTTCGTTGAGAACGCCGGCACGGCTGCGCGCTTCCTGCCGCCGTTCCTTTGTCTCGGCCAGGGCGCCTACCGCGTGAGCGGGATCCCGCGGATGCACGAGCGGCCACAGGCCTCGTTGATCCACGCCTTGCGCGAACTCGGTTATCGCATCGACAGCGCCAACGACCGCCTGCCGGCCGTCATTCACGGCACCGGCCCGCGTCCTGGCGCAACATGCAGTGTGAGTGTCGAAGAGAGCTCGCAGTTTGCTTCCGCGCTGCTTCTCAGCGAACGTATCGGCGGCTGGACCGTGAGGGTGACCGGCGGCAACGAGGACGAATTGCCCTACGTTGAAATGACCCGCCGCCTGGTGAACGATTTCCCCTGGGACGGAGGCGTCTATGTCGTGGAGCCGGATGCGTCCGCCGCCAGTTATTTCTGGGGCGCCGATTGGCTGCTGCGTGACAGCGGCAGCCGCATCCGCGTGATGCCTGCGCCCTCAAGCGGGATGCAGGCCGACCAGAAGTTTCGCGATCTCGTCCTGGAACGGGCGTGGCAGCCGGTCTTTTCCCGCAGCACGGACCTGGCCGACAGCATCATGACCGCGATCGTGCTTGCGCCCTTTGCTCGGTCTGCCACGCAGTTCGTCGACCTGGGCCGGTTGCGCGTCCAGGAATGCGAGCGTGTCGAAGCCTTGCGGACCGAACTGACCAAATGCGGTGCACGCGTGGAGGAGACCGGCGACACGCTCAGGATCGATCCCGGCCCGCTGCATGGCGCGGAGATCGAGACCTACGACGATCATCGCATCGCAATGTGCTTCGGCATGCTCGGGTTGCGGGTGCCGGGAATCCGCCTGCGAGACCCCAAGTGCGTGCGCAAGACCTTCCCCAACTTCTTCGCCAAGCTGGCTGAGCTCGGCGCCGTGATTCAGGACGCTTCGCTCGGGACGCGTCTGTCCGGAGACGACCTGTTGGCGTGACGGCGGGCCGGCTATGGTTTCGCCGGCTCACCATAAAGGCGCACTATGTGCTGGCGGATGTCGCGAGGCCATTCGGCGATGAGCTTCTTGAGAGATCGGGCGTCGTCGGCGAAGAGGGCTCTTGAGGCTTCTTCGAAGTTGGCGAGATTGCCCGCCATCGCCGACATGAAATGGTAGGTGCGCTCATGCGCCTTGCGCCGCAGCTCTTTCTCGCCTGGTCCTGACCGTCTCGCATCTTCGACCAGCCGCCGGAGCGCGACCGAGGCGCCGCCGGGCTGCTCGGCGAGCCACGCCCAGTGCTGAGGCATCAGCGTGACCTCCCGGCTGACGACGCCGAGCTTGGGGCGGCCGACCGGGCGGGGCGAGCTGTCGCTGCCTGACGACAGCTGCTTCCTGATGCGGTCCTGGATCTCTTGATCTCCGCCGCGCAGATCGAAATCGATCTGTCTGCCTGACGCATCATCGAAGATGAGCACGGACGCATCCGCGTGCTTGCGAAGGTGCTCTTTCAACGCGATGGCCACCTCGACATACGATCCCGCCGCCACGCGGTTCGTATGATCGAATGCGGTGCATGGGGGAAACGGCGTGTCTTTTCGGATCGGGTTCATGGCGTTGTTTTACCCGGATAAAAGATCCGGTCAATACACCCGGGTAAAAATATTCGAGAGGCCCGTCAGCGGTCCTCTTCGGCCCCGAGCTGGATCAGGCTGCGCACCAACTCGACGATGTCGATTGTCGCGTCCAGATCGGCCAGCACCGTGGCGCTGATCCACGAGCCGTTCTTCCATCCGATGGCGTTCGAGGCCATGTAGCCGGCGATGACGCCATCATGCTCGAACAGATCGAATCCCGGGCGATGGCAGACGTACCATCCCATGCCGTAGCTGCAGCCTTGGTAGACAAGCGAGTTCGTCACCGCGACGGCGGGTGCAAACATCGTGTGCACCGAGTCCGTGCCGAGCACCTTGCCGGTGGTCAGCGCCGCATTCCAGCGCGCCATGTCGGCCGCGGTGCTGATCATGTTGCCCGCGCCCATCGGCCAGGCGCCCTGGTTGAAGCGCGGCGAGTAGATGTAGTGCGGAGCTGCGTCGATCGACGGCCGCGGCAACGGTTCACCGACAAACCCGGTATCCCGCATACCGGCTCGCGCCAGCAGCCGGTCGGCGATGTATTTGTGGGCCACCGGCGCGCTGGTCTTCTCGTAGCCGTTCTGCAGAACCTGGATGATGAGCGAGAGAATGAAGTAATTGGTGTTGCTATAGCTGAACGTCTGCGGCCGTCCGGTGAGCTTGTAGGTCCGCAG
This sequence comes from Rhodoplanes sp. Z2-YC6860, assembly GCF_001579845.1. Lineage (GTDB taxonomy): Bacteria > Pseudomonadota > Alphaproteobacteria > Rhizobiales > Xanthobacteraceae > Z2-YC6860. The sequence continues at coordinate 5,398,433 of NZ_CP007440.1, read as the reverse complement.
TCGCGCGATGATGGCTTCGGCGTCGATCGACCGTGCCGCCGGAGGCACGCCGGTCTGATCGGCATCCAGCGCGAAGTCGTCGTCGGTGTAGCTCGGCAGGTTCGACGTCATCGTCAGCACCCGCCGCACCGTGAGCCGCGAGCTTTCGCCCTTGGGATCGAGCGAGGGGAACAGCTCGAGGCCGGTGGTGTCCAGTGTCAGCGGCTTCTGCGTGCTCGGCACGATGACCTTGTCCTCGATCATCGCGAGAATGGCCGCGGCCGTGAACTGCTTGGTCACCGACCCGATGTGATAGCGGACATTCTCACCACCCGGCGCTGGCATTCCGGCGGCGTCGAGTCCCTTGGCGAGCACGGTGCGTCCGCCGAGCGTCACGCTGACCGCAATGGAGGGGACGTGGTGCGCCGCCTGGAACTCACGGACCAGTTCGAGCGCGAGCTTTTCCTTATCCGCGTTCCACGAGAACGCATCGGCGGCGCTGAAGTTTGCAAACACGCCGAGGGCAGCGATGAGAATGCGAAGCATGGCGCATCGTACAGAAACACCTGATTCGAAACAGTCGATCGGGATGCCAAGCGGATCCCGGCCTGGGCCGAGCATCCCGTCATGTCAGCGGGATGTGGCGTTGACCCGTTTGGCGCGGCTTGCGAGAGTCCGCCCTAACGATAACAGGGGAGGGAAGTCATGCTGGACTACGACAAGCACCGCGATGTTCTTCTGCTCGCGGGCCGTGTTCTCGGAAGCCTGCTGTTTCTGATCGCGGGCTACAACAAGCTCATGAAGCACGATTTCTATATCGGCTATTTCGGCAAGCTCGGCGTGCCGATGCCGTCGATCTCAGTGCCGGGCGCGATGGTTTTTGAGATTGTGGGCGGTATCCTGCTTCTGGTCGGCTACAAGACGCGCTCGGTCGCGTGGATGCTCGGGCTCTATTCGTTTGTCGCGGGCCTGTTCGCGCATCTCGCCTGGGGCGATCCGAACCAGCTCAATCACTTCTTCAAGAACGTCACCATCTTCGGTGCCTTGCTGGCGTTCACGGTGGCGGGACCCGGGACATATTCGATCGACAAGAAATAACCGCAGCCGGCGTGGGGCGGCTTTGTCCGCCCTTACGCCGCCGGACTTCAGGCTGCGCGTTCGTTAACCCGAACCGCCGCAGCCATGAGGAACAGCGACAGAGCCAGCGCAGTGAGCAGCAGCGGGACCTACACAAAGAATGTGGGTATTAGAACAAAACAGGAACATAAAGTCAAGTTGTTGTCCAAAATTGGGGGGACGATCATTCGACAGAGACTTCAAGATGCTCGGTAGTCAGAGAGAGCGTCATGTACGACATCCAAGGCTCTCGGCGAGAACTCAGCCATCTGCGCGCGATCGACGCGTCGATGAAGGACATCATCGATGACTCGCTCGGTCATCTCTACGAAATGTACGCCTTCCTTCGCACGCTCGAACCCGATTCGGTCAGTCCGGCCGTGTATGTCGACGAGCATCCCGTGTGCTGCGACGTGCCGATGTGGCTGACGAAGATATCGATCGCGGAGATCTCGTGTGGTGGACACGCCTGCGCCGAATACACCTGCCAAGTCTGCGGCAAGGCGACGACTGTGATGAATTAGTGCCGCGTGGTGCGGTCGGCGGCGGGCTTCGGGCTGCCGCGTTTCATTGGAAGCAGCGGTCGCTGACGTTTTGCGATTTTATGTGTCGTGTCTCGCCATTCACGCGCTTCGGTCGAGCGCGTGTCAGGTTTTCCCTGCTGGAATGTTCCGGCCAGTCGAGCATTCTGGTCAATCGTGCGCGCATTGAGAAACTTCCTTTTGATTTTTTTGAGCGGCTTGGTGACGTTGATCGCCATCGACCGCATTTGGTTTGACGGCCAGTATTTCGGTGTCGCCCAGGAGGAATTCGGGTTGGACATCAGTTCGAGCAACCGGCGCTGACAACGCCGTCCGCTTGGAAGTACCGTTGGACATGGTTGAGTTTTTGCAACCGGCAATTTAGCATTGGCTTCACGGCGCAGCAGAAGACGGACCTCGTCAATTTCCTCAACACGCTTTAGCAAACTGCGCGACAGATTTGCCCAATCCGGATCGAACTCATTCAGCGCGATGCGGATATTCAAATTGCAGAGGAGGCTGGAATGCGTGTCTTGTTATGTGCATTGATCGCGATTGCTTCATTTGCAGGCGAAGGCTTTGCGCAAACCATGACGCTGAAAGACCAACTCATCGGCACATGGATCTACGTGTCCAGCACAGCCAAGCGGGACGACGGGACCCCAGTCCCGCGACCGAGCCTGCAAGGCGCGGTGACTTACACGGCCGATGGCCGCTTCCACTTCATCACGACATCGACGAATGCGCCGAAGTACGCATCGAGCGATTCGGCCAAACCTTCGCCGGAAGAGGCGATGGCAGTTGCATCGCAGTCGATTGCTTACACCGGCACCTACACGGTGGACGAAGGCACCAAGACGATCCACGTCAACATCGAGACCAGCACGTTTCCCAATCTCGTCGGCGCCCCCAACCAGCGCCGCATCGTCAGCGCGATTTCCGCCGATGAGATGAAGTTCACCAATCCCCGCACACCGGCCGGCGTCACCCTGGAGATCGTCTGGAAGCGGGCCAAGTAAGCGGCGTTTCGACTGAACCGGCGAGGCGATCAGCGATCATTTATTTCAACAATCGTTGAAATATCGATTGCGCGCGGGTCCATATTTCAATAATCATTGAAATATGGAAAAAACGGATGCCGTCGCTTCGTTGGCGGCGCTTGCTCAAGACAATCGGCTCGATGTGTTTCGCCTGCTGGTGCGGGCGGGTCCCGAGGGCATGCCTGCCGGACAGGTGGCGACTACGCTCAACCTCTCGCCAAGCGCTCTGACGTTCCATTTCGACCGATTGCGCGATGCCGGCCTCGTCACGGTGCGCCGCGAGGGCCGCTCAATGATCTACGCGGCGCAATACCAGGCCATGAACGCGTTGCTCGGATTTCTCACCGAGAACTGTTGCCAGGGGAACGTCGAACAGTGCGCCCCTGCGATCTGCAAGCCGGCGAAATCAAAGCGCGCAAAAGCGACAGCCTGACAGGAGCAGTTCATGAAACGCATGCACGTTCACGTTTCGGTCGATGACATTGCCAAAGCGGTCGATTTCTATTCGGCGTTGTTCTCCGTACAGCCCAATGTGCTCAAGGACGATTATGCCAAGTGGATGCTCGACGACCCGCGTGTGAACTTTGCGATCTCGTCGCGGGGCGGGCAGCCGGGTCTCGATCACCTTGGCATCCAGGTCGAGGACCAGGGCGAGCTTCAGGATGTGTACGCCCGTTTGCGCAATGCCGGCAGCGCTGTCATCGAACAGGGGGCCACGACCTGCTGCTACGCGAAGTCTGAGAAATCCTGGATCGACGACCCGGCTGGCATCTCATGGGAAACATTCCTGACATCCGGCGAGTCCACCAACTACGGCGACAGTTTCGACCGCGACGCGCGCATCGCTCACCAGAAGGCTTGCTGTGTCCCACAGCCGGTCTTTGCTCTCGAAGCAGGGTCAGGCTGCTGCAAGGATTAGGTCATGGATCGCGCATACAACGTCCTGTTTCTCTGCACCGGAAATTCGGCGCGTTCGATCATCGCCGAGGCTATCCTCAACAAGGTCGGCGCAGGGCGTTTCGTTGCCCACTCGGCGGGAAGCCAGCCGAAAGGTCAGGTCAACCCGAACACCATCGCGCTGCTCGAAGGGCTCGGCTACGACACGGCGGGATTCCGCTCGAAGTCGTGGAGCGAGTTCGCCAGGGCCGGTGCGCCCGCGCTCGATTTCGTCTTCACCGTTTGCGACAATGCCGCGGGAGAAGCCTGCCCTGTGTGGCCAGGCCAGCCGATGACCGCGCATTGGGGTGTGCCTGATCCGGCCGAGGCGACAGGCAACGCTGCGCAGGTCGCGCTGGCGTTCAAGGACGCCTATCGCATGCTGCATCAGCGCATCGCGATCTTCAGTGCGCTGCCCATCGAGAGCCTCGACAAGCTCAGTCTTCAGGCCAGGCTGAAGGACATCGGTCGCATGGAGGGCGCGATCGCGAAGGCTGTGGAGCACTCCTGATGGTGCTCGAACGGCGGCTGGCCGCAGAGCTGATCGGCACCGCTTTTCTGCTTGCCGCAGTGGTCGGCTCCGGCATCATGGCGCAGCGGCTTGCCGGCGGAAACGTCGCCATCGCCTTGCTGTGCAACACCATCGCCACCGGCGCCGCGCTCACGGTGCTGATCCTGATCTTCGGTCCGCTATCCGGCGCTCATTTCAATCCGGTGGTCAGCGTAGCCTTTGCCATTCGCGGCGAGGTCATGTGGATCGATGCCGCACTCTACATCGCGGCGCAGCTCTCCGGCGCATTGCTCGGCGTCTGGGCAGCGCATCTGATGTTCGACCTCACACCATTTCAGCTGTCGCAGACGATCCGCAGCGGGCCCGGCCAATGGTTTTCCGAAGCGGTGGCGACGTTTGGGTTGCTGCTGACGATCTTTGGATGTCTCGCCAATGCGCCTTCGTCGGTGCCTTTTGCGGTGGGACTTTATATTACCGCGGCCTATTGGTTCACGGCCTCGACGTCTTTCGCCAATCCAGCCGTGACCATCGCGCGGTCACTGTCGGACACGTTCGCGGGTATTGCGCCCGGCGACGTGCTTGCGTTCGTGGGAGCGCAGATCGTCGGCGCGACCGCCGCCGTCGCGATCGTCCAATTGATGTGGCCCAGTCCAAAGCCGGAATCTTCGTTGCCGGTCAGGTGATCGGGCAAGGCGGGCTGAACGCGCGATCGTGCGCCCATCCACAAGATTTTGAATCTGTGTTCATGATGGCTGAAAGCGCCTTCATCTACATGGGCAATTTGTAAGTGGCAGTAATTTAGACTTATTCCTATGTGGCTTGAGAATTCGCGAGGGCGTTTTCTTGGGCGTTCTTTGGGACAAAGAACATGGATCTGACCATTGGTGACGTTGCTCGCCGTACCGGTGCGAGCGTCGAGACCATCCGCTACTACGAGCGCAAAGGTCTCATCGGCAAACCGCCGAGAACGGACGGCGGGCGGCGCGCCTATGACGCAAAGCATCTCGAAGTGCCGGGCTTCATCAGGCGGGCGCGAGAGCTGAGATTCTCGCTTCAGGATACGCGGACGTTGCTGGCTTACCGCGGCGGGGAAACGTGTGACGGCGTCAAGGAGCTTGCCAGGAAGCATCTTGAAGAGGTGCGAAGCCAGTTGCGGCAACTCAACGCGATGGAAGCACTCCTGGCGAAAACGGTTGACGGGTGTCCGGATGGCAAGACGGCGAACTGCGCCATCTTGGATACGCTCGAAGGCAAGTGCTGCTGAGCCAGGACTGCTCGAGCTAAGACTGTTGAGCGCAAAGAAGCCCGGCCGATGGCCGGGCTTTCTGCATGACGTCATCCCTGGATGATGCGATTGTGGGATGACGCGATTTTGTCGCGGGCGGGCCTACTGCAGTTTGAAGGTGAGCAATTCTTCCTTGGCTCTCGCCAAGTGTTCGCGGTCGCGTCCGCTGGGCTGGCCTTCTTCGATCCACATCTGGAACGCCCGCGCTTTGATTTGCTGTTCGAGGTCTTCCTCGTTCTTTTTCATCTGATCCTCCTGGTCCTCCTGCATGTGTACGTGAAACTCGTTTGGAGGTTCGAGCGTTCGCAGCATTCACGACATTGCGAACACGTTTTGGCGCGTGGCTTTGCTGAGGTCGCAACGGCAACCGGTCTCGCCATGCACGAACGCGCAGCCCTATGAGCTCTCCTGCGGCTCGCGAAGCTCGGCAAGCTGGTTGCTGATGGTCACGAGCGCGACATGTATCTCGTAGTTCCGCTGCAATTGATGGCGGAACATCAGGTAGATGACGCCGAGAAAGCCCATGCCAGCCCAGAGCGGGATGTCGAGCGAGGTCCGTGCGAGATCGGCGAGACTGTACAAAGTCATGTTTCTTGGTCGAGTAAACAATCGTGAGGGTTCAACGCGCCGTTGCGTTTTCGGAGACTGTCTATTTCAAATGATGGAGCGCTAAAAAAAGAAAGACCGGAACGCCCACTGCCGCCGGACGTTCTCACCCTGACGCCTCGACAGACATTCCAAAGGAGGACATATGGCAGAGCGTGAGACAGTTTCTCTTATCGGCAGCGACAAGGTCGACGGCACCGCGGTTTACGGACCCGACCAGCAGAAGATCGGCTCGGTCGAGCGTGTGATGATCGACAAGCTGTCAGGCAAGGTCGCCTACGCGGTGATTGCCTATGGCGGCTTCCTGGGCATGGGCGAAGACCACTATCCCACGCCGTGGCAGAACCTGAAGTACGACACCAACCTGGGCGGCTATCTGGTCAACCTGACGAAGGATCAGATCGAGAAGGCGCCGAAATTCGCCAACGAGAACGACTGGAAATGGTCGCGCGAGAACGACAAGCGCGTGTATGATTACTACAAGACGCCGCCCTATTGGGCTGCGGCCTGAAGCGGGCCTTGAAACAACTTCGACATCGGCAAAGAAGCCCCGTCCAGCGGGGCTTTTTTTGGAACAATACCGGGAGCGGCGTGTTCGTTTGCCATGACCGATGTCAGCAGGCAGCTCACTGACGAGATCGCGCGTGTGAAAGGCGAAATCGACGCGCAGAAAAAGCTCATCAAGAAAAATACCGGCAAAAAGCTGATGGTCGAGACGGCCGAGGCGGAGATGAAGGCGCTTCACACCCGGTTATCGGTGTTGGAAGCCAACCTCGCCAAGCACGGGAATTAAGGCGCCGCGAACCGTCATTGTCCTGCAACACGAATCTTGTTTTCCGGTCTGAACCTTTTCGCGAGTTGCGACTTGTCCCCTGCCGGAGAACACCAATGCCCAAATGCCCGCACTGTCTGAAGCCGATGAAGGTCGCCTGGGTCGTCGAGACCATCGACGGTCAGGTGGAGACCAAGGTGTTCGAGTGCCGCGCCTGCCCGAAGAAGTAGCCCCGAAGGCTGGCGGCAAAGAAGACTTGGCGGTGGGCAGGCAGGGCCAGCCGGACATTTTTGTCGATGCTATCGGCGTCGGAAAGCGCTGTATCTTCGGCACGCCGGCCTGAGACAAGAGATCATGGACCGGCCTGGGCGCACCGGCCGGCTTCGACGAAGATTTCACTGCTCTCCCGCGTCAGGAAGCTCGAGAAGTAGGTCCGGACGTATCGCCCCGTCCGCGCGTTGAAGTCGAGCGAATTGCCGGGAACGCCGCAGGTGATCGCGGTCTCGTATCGCGCACAAATGGCTGTCGCGTTGGTCGCGGATTTGAGGAAGAACCCCCAGGTTTTGCCGGGGCTGCGCCGCTCGTCGGGGCGCAATTCGCGAATGACCGAACGCTCGGACGTCGTCGAGTTGATCTCCTTCCAACTGTCCCCATTGCGGACCAGAACGCGCGTCAGCGTCGGTGCGCACTCGAATGTCTCGGCCTGGGCAGCGGCGGATGATGCAACCAGAGCAATAAAGAGACAGCCGCGCAGCATCAGGACAACTCGTCCGGGTCGAAGCTGACCCCAATCTGATTTCCCTCATGCCATCGCGCGTGGCAGCGGCGCGTCACTTTTCCGTCGGCCGTCAGTTGCACGGTGAAGTGGTCCGGCAGGTCGATCGGCCCGTCGAAGATCAGAATGGCGCCAATACGGGTCATATCTGTGAAATGGCAGGGATAGGTTTCTTCGCCTGCTTTTACGAAACCAGCGTGTGAAAAGCCTCGCCGCGAGCGCTGGCTCATCTGCCACTCTCAAAGGTTGTGTGACAATTATATGACAGTTTTGTGACATGAACTCATTAAAAAAATGGTGAAGCCGACGGGGCCGATTTTTCCTGTTTGAAATCAGTTCCCAAGCCGTCCCGGACCTGTCGCCGCAAACGTCACCGGGTCGCTCTCGCTGACTGCGGCAGCGGTCATCTCGCCCGCGGCTTCCAGCACCGGGTAGGCGACCGAGCAGATATGCGAGTGGATGCGCTTCAGGTCGCGCAGCACGTCCAGGTGAATCGACGTCGTCTCCATGGATTCGGTCCGCGCTTCACGGAGGCGGTCGAAATGACGCTCGGCCGCGGCAAGCTCGGCATTGCGCAACTCGGTCTTCTCGCGGATCAGCTTGCGTGCATCGTCGACATTGCCGGACATGAACACGCCGAAGGCGATGCGGAGGCTCTCCAGAAGGCGGCGATGGAACGCCTCGAGCTCCGCGGCGCCCTCGGGTGAGAACTGGAGCTTGCGTTTGGCCTTCTTGGCGACAAGCTCACTCAGATTCTTGTCGATGATGTCGCCGACATGCTCCAGATTGATCGAGAACGACACGATTTCCATGGCGCGCTTGGCCTCGCGCTCATCGAGCGCGCTGGCGGTCAGTTTCGCGACATAGAGCTTGATGGCCTCGTCGAGCCGGTCCACGGCATTGTCCATTCTCGACACGCCCAAGCCGAGTGCGCGGTCGTTGGTCATCAGCGCCTGCATCACCTGCCGCAGCATTACCTCGACGATGTCGCCCATGTGCAGCGTCTCGCGGGCGGCATCGGTGAGCGCAAGCGAAGGCGTGTCCAGTGCGGTGGGATCGAGATGGCGCGGCGTGTTGGCGTCGGCCGCGCGGGCGCGGTAGGGGAACGCCTTCTCGAGCAAGGTTGCGAGAGGGCCCAGGAGGCCGATGAAGCCCAGCGCCAGCACGACGTTGAAGCCGATATGGAAGGCCGCTGCCAACTTGGATGCGTCGGGCTCCCAGTCGCGGAGCATGCCCGCCAGCGGATGCAGGAACGGCAGCACGACGATCACGCCGACGACGCGGTTGATCATGTTGCCGGCCGGCAGGCGATAGCTCTTGGGATCCGCCCGGTTGGCGCCTTCGAGCAGCGGATTGATGGCGCTGCCGAGGTTGGCGCCGAGCACGAGCGCAAGCGTTGCCTCCGGCGTGATGAAATTTGCGTAGGCGAGCGACATGAACAGCAGCACGGTCGCGACGCTGGAATGCGCCGCCCAGGTCAAGGCCGCAGCTGCGAGAATGCAGAGCATCGGATCGGCGGTCATGGCGCCCAGGAGCGTGCGGACAACGGGAGCCTGTTCGGCCGGCGCGAGCGTATCGAGCAGGATGTGCAAAGAGAGCAGCATCAGCCCGAGCCCGATTGCCACCCGGCCGATGTCCTTCAACTTGGTCTGTCGGCCCCCGCGGAATGCGAGCAGGCCCACGATGAACAGCACAGGAGCCACTGCCTGGATGTTGAACGCCAGCAGCCGCACGATGAGCGTCGTGCCGACATTGGCGCCGAGCATGATGGCGAGTGCCGGGACCAGGGCGACCACACCCTCGGTCGCAAAGGAGGCGGTCATCAGCCCTGTTGCGGTGCTGCTTTGCAAAAGCGCAGTCAGTCCGAGGCCCGCGGCAAACGCTGCGAAGCGGTTGCCGAGCGCACGCGACAGGATGCGCCGCAGGTCAGGACCGAAGGCGCGAAGGATGCCGCTCTGGACCATGTGCAGGCCCCAAAGCAGCAAGGCGACACCGCCAAGCAGGTCGAGGAGAACGATCGTACCCATTTCTACTCCGCCGAGCTAATATAGCGGCAGAGCAGATGGTTCCAAGAACGTCAGCCGCCCTTTCTGGTCTCGCGGCTCAGATGCACCAGCAGCTCATTCTTGGTGAGCTTTTCGCCAAGCGGGCCGGCGATATCGATCTTCAGACCGGTCATCGATTCCAGACGTTCTAGCGCCTCGGCCGCGGTCGATGCGCGTTTGACGGAGAAACCGCCACGTTCAAGCTCTGCCCGGATCGTGTACATCGGCCGCACTGATGCGGTATCGGGGTCGGCGTTTCTATTCGGACAAACACGTATGTTGATCGGAGAGGAGGGCGGACGGGCTCCGAGCCCGACTGCAAGCGGTTCGACATCCGCGCTCAGTCCGGATCGCCGGAGTTTTTCGCGACGCCGATGGCCGCGGTGCTCAACCCTTGCCGCCACAAGAAGGCGTCTGGATCGAAGCCGTCGGCCGTGAGCCGCGCTTCGTGCCAGTCGAGGTCCTGTTGCCGGATGAGAGCGAGGTACTGTCGCGGCGACATGCCAAAGCGCGCGCGGAACGCGCGGCTGAACTGGCTCATGCCGCCGAACCCGCAGCGCTTGGCGATGTCTGTGAAGGAGTGCTCGTCCTTCTGATCGGCCAGCATCAGCCGAAGCGCCTCGTCGAGCCGGCGCGTCAACAGCACGGCGCGGATGCCGCCCTCGGCTGCAAGCAGCCGGTAGAGCGAGGCGCGCGAAACGTGGGCCGCGTTGGCGATCTCGTCGGGCCCAAGCTCGGGATTGGCGAGATGTGCGCCGATGTAATCGAGCGCGGCCTGCCGTCTCGACTTCACGTGATGAGCTTCGTCGCGCGCAAGCCTGGCCCGCGCGCAGGATGTCGTCATCGCCACGATGCCGTCGATCGCGGCGCTGGCTTCGCTCACCGTCAGAATGTCGGCTTGCTCGTAAAGCTCCTGCAAGGCTGCGCCGATCAGGCGTGCCGCGCCGCTTTCGCGCGGAAATATCAGGCCATGCAGATCGAGCGCGCGTAACGCCGCGGGCGCGCTCTCGCGCGCAAGGCTGATCATCAGAAGCGCATAATCGGTCGCCGCGCTGTGATACGGCCGCGCATAATCGACGATCTCGACATCGCCCACCTGACGCCGCTCGCGCCGCCCCCCGTAGTCCAGATCGACCGATCCTTCGGTCTGAAGAACGATCACGATCTGGTCTGCGCAGCGTGCGGCCGTGACCGGCCCCCGGGTCACTTTGAACGCTGTGCCTTTGCAGTGCATCAGGACTGCATGCGGCAGCGGGTAGGTGCGGGTGGCCAGTGTGAAGCGTGCTTCGTCCGCGGGGTCCACCAACGCCACGGTATCGTAAATGTGCGCGACGCCGGCGCGAAACGCCTGCCAGAACTGCGGGCCGAAGGCGCCTTGCGGATTGCTGTCCATGCCTTGCAGCTTGGGCGACGAGCCAACGCCGCTCTTGCCCATTGTGGACATTGTTGTGCTGGCTTCCGGTTTCGAACCGTTGGTGCCATTTCTGGCCATCGGCACCATCCCCGCGTGCTGCTGACCGGCAGAACCGTAGCACGGCCACACGGCGTATGCCCCCTGGTAAAAGCGTCGTATCCGTATCGAGCTAACGGCAGAAGAAACCTGACAGAATTGGCTGTGCGTTGGTCACATACAGCCTCATCCGAAGCTCGTGATTCTGGGTCGAACCAACAAGTTGCATTCGACACTGCAGGTCAGTTTTTTGACGCTGCAGGTCAATTTGTTGACGCGGCGTCTCAATCATTTGAGCAGCATTTGAAACGTATTTCGACCGACATGATTTCGTGGATCAATCCGTTGACGCACTGTCTCAATCTTTGATGCGACGTCGATCTTCACTTGAAATGGACTCTGTTGTCTCTTTTACATTTTGCCAGGGGAAGCTTGCGGCCGAATTTTTGAGCCGCTGATTTGACAGTCAATTTGTTCTGGAAAGGCCTGTTCGCCTGATCCCATTCATGGAGATCGGAATGCAACATTTTGATGTTCGTGGTCTGCCGCCGGAAGATCAGAAGACAGTCCGGAAATTCTACTTCAGGATGTTTTTCGGCTACGCGGGGGTGTTCGTACTGGCAGGTCTCGCAGTTCTTGCCAGGATGCCCGGCGCGGAGTTGCAGGCCGCGAAGCAGGCCCGGGAAATTTCACCCGCGAGAAGTGTGTCCGGCGTTCTGGCGCCTGTGGCGCTCAATCGTGCGCTATGCGCGGAGCGCGATCTGAAACTCATCACGCAGTTGAACGAGCACGGCGAGGCGCAAGACGTGCCCGCCGCTGATCTGCGAAACGCGTTCCTCGCCTTGGTTGACGCACGGAAGATTTGCTTCGCCGGGCGCGTCGAGGAGGCGCTGGCAATCTACGACGGCGTCATCTTCTCGGGTGGCAAAACCGCTCAAGCGGAGTGACGGCTTCATGCGGCTGGTGATGACAACCGCGGCGGTGCTGCTCATCACCGCGGCAGCCTGTCGGGTGGGCGCAGGGGCCGAGGTCAAATCGCAGCCGCAATACGACCTGTCGGAGGCGCTGGTCTACTACGCCAGGCTCGACTATCCGGTCGCGTATCGAATGCTGCTGCCCATGGCGAACAGTGGCAACGCCGTCGCGCAGGAAACGCTCGGCTTCATGTATTCGCGAGGCGAGGGCGTTGCGGCCGACGATGTCATGGCCTTGCGCTGGTTCAAGCTCGCAGCGATTGCCGGGCGTCCGGATGCGGAGTTCGAAATCGGCAAATTCTTTCGCGATGGCCGGGGCGTGCCGGCAGACGGCAAGGCCGCGCTGTTCTGGTTTCGCCGCGCCGCGGATCACGGCATGACCGAAGCTTTCGTCGCCGTGGCGGAGTTGTACCTCGGCCAAAGCGGCATGCCTCCCGATCCCGCAGCCGCATCCGAATGGTTGCTCCGCGCGGCCGATCTCGGATCGGGCGAAGCGATGTACCTGATCGGGCTTCGGTACGCAGATGGTCGAGACGAGCCTCGCGACGACATCGAGGCCTTCAAATGGTTCGATCTGGCGTTGTCCCGCGCGATTGGCACGCTTCGCGACGATGCCGCCCGGGCCAGAATGAAGATGGCCGAGCGTCTCATGCCGATGCAGGTACAGGTTGCGCTCACCCGCTCGCGGGATTGGAAGAATGCTCATCTACCCTGAGACGCGCACATCTCGGCGCCAGACAAACCGAAAGTGCCGGATTCCATTATCCGGCGTCAGATCGTGACGTCGCCTCGGTCGAGATTGACCGGCGTCAGACCCGCGCGCTCGGATTGCGTCCGATCCGGCGAAAGTCTCGCCAACGCGGCGATGCGCTGCTCGGCCCGCTTGGCCAGCAACTCGAAGTCCTGAGCAATTCTCAGGAGACCTTCCTTGGTCGCGGGAGCTTCGGCCTTCTCGGCCCGACTTCGCATGTCGGCAGCTCGCAGCAGATAGTGCTGCGGGTCGTCACTTCCGCTCACTGTACGAATTCCCTTGCCCCAGGAAGCCCCGCAACTTTGTACAGACCGGACAGCCGGGGAGCAATGCGTTCGAGCGGCAAGGCACAGCTATCGAGGTTCGGTGTGCCGTTCGCATCACAGGGGCGCGAAGCCCACCGTCATGCCGTTGCGATCGTGACGCCGCCGGCAGGTGCTGTGCCGGCTGCGTCACAGGCTAAAGCCAGCGCGGTCATGAACGGCAAGACCGCGCTTCATTATAAAGAGCTCCGACCACGCGAATGCCGGTGACGATACCCCGGCCGCCCTTCAGCGAGGGACGCGAAGATGGAGCCGTTGCCTTTCGCAGCTCGTCGCGTGTCAGCGGCGGTTCAGGCAGCCGTAGTGCTCGTTCCACGATGGTGCATTGCGCTGGAATTTGGCGAGATCACAGAATTCGCTCTTGCCACGAGCGGTCGCGGAGACCTGTGCCGGCGCCGTCTCCTGTGCGAAGGCCTGTCTCTGCGGTGTGCCCAGGCAGCCGTAATGTTCATTCCACGATGGTGCGTTGCGTTGGAACTTGGCGAGATCGCAGAATTCGCTCTTGCCACGAGTGGTCGCGGCAACCCGTCTCGGGGCACGTTCGCGCACGCGCGCTTGTTTCGAAGCCGTGCCGAGGCAGCCGTAGTGCTCGTCCCATGACGGTGCGTTGCGCTGGAATTTGGCAAGATCGCAGTAGGGGCTTTTCTTGACCGAGGCGGCTTGGCTTGTCGTCGCGAAGCCCGGAGCTGTCGCAGCCGCGATCGTCAGTGCTGCAGCGGCCATGAACAATTTCCTCATCACGCGTCTCCCTGTTTTGCTTTTTCATTGACCCGCCACACGATGCACGCGTGCTCGTGGACCGATCGTTCCTGTCGCGCCCCACGGTGGTTCGGACGGAGGACAAGTTTTGTTCCGCGGATCGGTTTCAAATCTGAGTGAAGAACTTATGCGGCATTTGAACGCGCTGCGGCGGGCCGCCGCATGAGCGTTCTCGGTCGCGTCGCGTTGTGAGCTTCACACGGCGAAAGCATTGCGCGAATCTATCGCGTGATTACTCGATCAGATCGTCGGCCGCGACCAGCAGCGTCTGAGGTACTGTGAGACCGAGCGCCTTGGCGGTCTTGAGATTGACGACGAGCTGGTACTTGAGTGGTGCTTGAACAGGAAGCTCGCTTGGTTTTTCGCCCTTGAGGATGCGATCCACATATGCCGCCGCGCGCCGATGCTCATCGACCAGATAGGGGCCGTAGGAGATCAGGCCGCCGCGGTCAGCGAACGAACGGGACCAGTTGATGGCGGGAACACGATGGCGCACTGCCAGGGCAACAATCTCTGTGAGATAACGTTCGGTGAAGGCATCCGGGAAGATGACCACGCCGCTGTTCGGCTCGCTCGCTTGTCGTGCGAAGACGGCTTCGAGCCCGGCGAGGTCGTCAACCGGCGCGGCAATCGACTCCATGCCGTGCGACGCGGCCGCGTTTCTGTACGGCACCGCATAACTGTCGATGAATGACGCCGATGATGGGTTGTACAGCAGCCTGACCCGGGTGGTGCTCGGCGCGATTTCCTTGAGCAACTCCGCCCAGCGGCCGCCCAGCGTATCAACGATCGGCGTGAATCCGGTCGCATTGCCGCCAGGCCGCGGCAGGCTCGCGACATATCCGCTGCCGACCGGATCGGCCACCAGAACGAACACAACCGGAATGGTCCGCGTCGCTTGGAGCATCGCGCCAGTGCCGGGCGTCGAGGTCACGAAGATGACATCAGGTTGAAGCGCTGCGAGTTCGCCGGCAAAGCGTTTCATCAATTCGCTGCTGGCTGCGGCCCATCGCACGTCGACAGCGACGTTGCGGCCGACCGCCCAGCCTGCCTCTTGCAGGCCTTGCAGGAATGCGGCGAGGCGGGTCTGTCCTTCCGGGTCATCCGCGGCGAGGTGCATCAGCACGCCAATGCGTCGCATCCGCTCGCGCTGCTGCGCGCGTGCCGCAAGCGGCCACGCCGCTGCGCTTCCGAGCAACGTAATGAACGTCCGTCGCTGCAGCATTGGCTTTACCCTCAAGCCCAGAACTGAAATCGTATCACATTCGAATAAGCGTGAGGTGGAAAGCGCTGCGCCGCACAAGACGCCGCTCGTGGTAGGCTCGTTCCAGGAGAAAGCGGGGATGTCGCATGCTGCAATCCGAAACCGCAGCCGTTCAGGTCATGCGCTGGGCCAAACGCACCCCGGTGGTGACCTTTCTCCTGATTCCACTCGCCGTGATCGTCTTCGAACTCGCGCTGCATCGCGGCGCAATTTCGGTCTCGCCGTGGGGCGTGCCGCTCATGATCTGGGGCTACCTGCAGTACCGCTTGATCGGAAGCTATCGGCTGCCGATCGCTGGCGGCAGCCACGGTATGGAGGTGCCGCCGGAGCGGATCGTCTCGCAAGGTCCGTATCGGTTCACGCGCAACCCGATGTATCTCGGGCACCTGATCTTCCTGCTCGGCCTCGCGATCACCTTCCGATCGTGGCTCGCCTTGCTGATCCTTGCGACGCGTGCGCTGTGGTTTCACCGGCGCGTTTTGCAGGATAAAGCGCGGCTCGAGAGGATTTTCGGCGCCGAATACGATTCCTATCGGGCGCAAGTGAAGCGCTGGATTCCCGGCGTGCTGTGATTCACCTGATGAGTTCGCCGCCTATGCTTTCTTCGGCGACCAGCGGTAGGCCTTGGCGCAGGAGCCACCCATCAGCGTCGCGCGCTCGCTCGCGGTCAGCCGGTCGGTCATACGAAACGGCTCGACGGCGTCGTGGTAGTTGACCACGGCGTTGGCGCGCGTCCAGTCGGTGCCCCAGAGGCAGCGGTCGAGTCCCCAGGCGTCGAACACGCGCGCGAGCGGGTCCCAGATGTCGGGAAACGGGTAGGACTTCTGCGACAGCGTGCAGGCGCCGCTCACCTTGATCACCACGTTCTTGCGTTTCGCAAGCTCGAGCACCTTCGGCAGATCGGCCCAAGGCTCGGGTGGAGCGGGCGGCGTGCGCGGCTGCAGAATGCCGAGGTGATCGATGATGAAGCGCGTGTCGGGGTTGCGATCGATCAGCGCGGTGCCGGCGTCGAGGTTGCCCCAGCACAGGAGGTTGACCGGAAAGTCGTGCTTGACCGCTGCGCGGCAGATCCGGGCAAGCCCAGGATCGGCCGGGTCGCGGTCGCGGCCCGGATCTTTCGTGATCATGATGCGGATGCCGACCGTGCCCGGCGTGCGCTTCCACTCGGCCACGACATCGTCCACCGCGGGATCGTCCGGATCGACCGGCTTCACGATGCCGAAGCGGCCGGGATGCGCGCGCTGCACCTCGATGGCGTAGCTCGCATCGTAGCGATACATGGAGAAAGCCGAGATGAAGATCGCGCCGTCGATGCCGAGCTTGTCCATCGCCGCGACCATCTCGTCGCCGGTCACGTGATCGGGCCAGTTCGGCACGGTGTGCCAGGGACGCTGCGGCGTGTTGGCCTCGTAGGCGTGAACCTGGCAATCGATGATGGTCATTGGCTGATCCTTCAAATGGCCGAACGGCTGTTCAGTGGCTCTGACGTTTCCGCCATATGGAAAAGGCAACGGCTGTTTCCCGCAAGGGCCTCTTGCGGCTTTGACGGCCGTTGTTTCGATGCTAGGGGGAAGGCCGCCCAAGGAGCGATGACCCGCGGCGCTGTCCGCGCTGGCCACCGCAAGATCAAAAAATACCTCTGACACCATGCCGAAATTCTCGCAAACGCTCGCGTTCATAGCGTGCATCGCGGTGCCGCTCGCAATGTGGTTCTCGCCGCTCGGGTTGGAGCCGCAGACCCAGCACGGGCTCGCCATCGTGTCGTTCATGGTGCTTGCCTGGATCACGCAGGTCATGGAGTTCGCGATCGCGGGCTTGATCGGCTGCTTCCTGTTCTGGGCGCTGGGCGTGGTGCGTTTCAACGTGGCGTTCGGCGGCTTCGCCAATGACACGCCGTGGTTTCTTTTTGCGGCGCTGCTGCTCGGCCGCATCGCAGGAAAATCGGGCATCGCGCGCAGGCTTGCCTATTCGGTGATGCTGCGTGTCGGCAGCACATATCCGAAGATCCTGCTCGGCATCATCGTCACGGACTTCCTGCTGACCTTCATCGTGCCGTCGGGGCTGGCGCGCGTTGCGATCCTCGCCACCATTGCGCTGGCCTTGATCGAGGGGTTCCGTGCCGAGAAGGGCAGCAACGTCGCCCGCGGCATGTTCCTCATCATGACCTACACCGGCAACCTGTTCGACAAGATGATCCTTGCCGGCGCTGGCTCGATCACGGCCGGCGGCGCCATGAGCAAGTTCGGCGGCGTCGAGGTGCTGTGGGCGCAGTGGCTGTTCGCATTCCTGCCGTGCAGCATCGTCACCGTGCTGATTGCCTGGCGGGTGACGCTCTGGCTCTACCCGCCCGAGCAACAGACGCTTGTCGGCGGCACTGAGTTCTTCCGCGCCGAGCTCCAAAAGATGGGCCCGTGGTCGTTTGCCGAGAAGAAGGCTGCGGCTCTGATCGCGGTCGCGATCCTGCTGTGGGTCACCGACTTCGTGCACCATTTCCCGCCGGCCATGATCGCGCTTGGCGTCGGCCTTTTCGCGCTGCTGCCGCCGGTCGGCATCCTCGATGAAGAGGATATGCGGAAGCTGAACTACATGCCGGTGTTCTTCGTCGCGGCCGCGGTCAGCATGGGCAACGTGCTCGAAGTGACCAAGGGCCTCGACGTGCTGACCCGCGTGGTGTTTGCCGGCATCGAGCCGGTCACCGGCAACATCCACCTGCTCACGGCCGCGATGTATTGGATCGGCTTCGTCTACCACTTCTTCCTGGCGAGCGAGATTTCCATGCTCGGCACCTCGATGCCGCTGGTCATGGCGTTTGCCAAGGCGCACAGCATGAGCCCGCTGATGCTCGGCTTGATCTGGACCTTCTCGGCCGGCGGCAAGCTGTTCGCCTATCAGTCGGGCGTGCTGGTGCTCGGCTATTCCTACGGCTACTTCGAGGCGCGCGACCTGGTGAAGATCGGCCTCTGTCTCACGGTCGCGGAGTTTGCCGTGCTGATGCTGCTCGTGCCGTTCTACTGGCCGCTGATCGGAATTCATTGACGGCGAGGGCGCTGTCCTCCCCGGCATGAGGCGGAGATAGAGCGTCCGGGCTTGGAACCGCGCGGCGTCGGCCTTCGTTGAACCCGCGCATGAGCCCGACCGTCGTCATCACCGGTGCCTCGGCCGGCATCGGCCGCGCCACCGCCCACAGATTTGCCCGTGCCGGAGCGCGGCTGGGCCTCATCGCGCGCGACCGCGGTGCGCTCGACGACGTGAAGGACGAGGTGGAAGCGCTGGGCGGGACCGCGGCCGTAGCAGCGGTCGACGTGGCGGATGCCGCGGCCGTGACCGCCGCGATGGGAGAGTTCGCTCTCGCGCTCGGGCCGATCGATATCTGGATCAACAACGCCATGGTGACGGTGTTCTCCCCGGTCGAGGATATGACGCCGGAGGAGTTCAAGCGCGTCACCGAGGTCACCTATCTCGGCTGCGTGCACGGCACCTGGGCGGCGCTGCAGCACATGCGCCCGCACGATCGCGGCCTCGTCATCCAGGTCGGCTCGGCGCTGGCTTATCGCGGCATCCCGCTGCAGTCGGCCTATTGCGGGGCCAAATTCGCGATCCGCGGCTTCACCGACGCGCTGCGTTCCGAACTCATCCATCAGAAGAGCCGCATCAAGCTGATGATGATCCAACTGCCGGCCGTCAACACGCCGCAGTTCGACTGGGCGCGCACGCACATGCCGCGCGCCCCGCGGCCGGTGCCGCCGGTGCTGCAGCCGGAGGTGATTGCCGAGGCCATCTACAAAGCGTCGCTCAAACCCAAGCGCGAATACTGGATCGCCCGCAGCACTCTCGAAGTCATCTTCGCCAACATGGCGCTGCCGGGATTCTTCGACCGCTTGCTATCCTACAAAGCTTACACAGGACAAATGACGCGTTGGCCGGCCCGATCGTGGCGGCGGGACAATCTCGAAGCGCCGATCCATGCGCTGCATCGCACACACGGATCGTTCGATCGCGAGGCGGGCCGCGAGGCGCTGCTCATCGGCGGCGAGGTGGCGCGTGTTGGTTCGGGCCTCGCCACGATGGCTATGGCCTACTGTGCCTTCGTGCTGGCGCGTCGCGTGCTGTTGCCACGATCGAGAAGAGCGAGACGTTTAAAATAGCGTCCGTCGCGTATCTGTGTTGCACCGGCACGTCTTCCGAGCCCCTTGACCCATCCCGGAGACTGCCGGAAGGTTGCGGGATCGGGTGGCTGATGTTCTGGTTCCGCAGAAGCGAACGGGTCGGTTCGTGGCTGGCGCTGACGGCGCTGGCGCTTCAAATCGTCATCGCGGCATTCCACTTTCATCCCGGCGCGTTCGCAGGCACAGCCGATCATCATGCGATGGTCATTTCGTCTGCGGGGCTCCCTGGCTCTGACGATCCGGCCGCACCGGACACGGCGCACGATGCGATTTGCGGCGCTTGCGTCCTCATTCAGCTTGCGGCTTCCGCTGCCCATCCGGCCGTGCCGGAGCTCGATGTGCCGTTGCAGTCGCGGTGGGTTGAGCTGATAACGACGGCCGCTTCGCTCTCCTCGGTTTTTGCTTCGCTATCGTTCAACGCGCGCGCGCCTCCCGCGTTCTGGCTCCCGGGTTAGCAGCTCTTTCCCTTCGCTCCTGCCAGAGTTCGGTGAAATGCCTCTGCTCACGCGTCGCACCATGCGCGCGGCCTTTGCGATCACAGCTTTCCATGTCTTATCCAACGGCGTCGCAACCGCGGCCGATATTCCGCCGCCCGTACCGTTCAAGGCGGCGAGGCGAATCCTCGCCTACGACTGGAGCGGCTGGTACTTCGGCGGTCATGTCGGATTCGGTGGCGGCAGCGCCGATGTGACGGCGACCGATCCCGGCGCGGTGCCGGCCTCGCAGCAGGGCCGCTACAGCGGGCTGATTGGCGGCGCGCAGGCCGGCTACAACCATTTGCTCGGGCATTCGCTGCTGCTCGGCGTCGAGGCCGACGTCACGTTCCTAAATTATTTCGCGTCCAACACGATCGCCGGTGCGGTGCCGACGGCGAACGGCGTCGCTACGCAACAGTGGGATATTGTCTCGACCTTCCGTGGCCGCGCCGGCGTCGTGTCCGGCCCATGGTTGCTTTATGCGACGGGCGGCCTCGCGCTGGCGGGCGGGCGCTATCAGAACGATCAGCTCATCGGAGATCCCGAGAAGGTGCTGCGCATGCAAGCGGGCTGGAGCGCGGGCGGCGGCATCGAATTCGCCTTCGCGCCGATGTGGACCGCACGCCTCGAATATCTCTACGACCGGTTCGACGGCACGCGGCTGACGTTCCCGAGCGGTACGACGTTCCAATCGTCATCGGAGGATTTCCAGTCGGTGCGGCTCGGCCTGAACTACAAGCTGCGTCCGCCCGGCACTGAAGCCGCAGCGACGATGCAGACGCCCGCGCCCGGCGCGCCCGAGTGGCAGATCCACGGCCAGACCACCTACATCCAGCAAGGCTATTCGGCGTTTCGCGCGGCTTATACCGGAGCGCAGAGTCTCAATCCGAATGCGCAAACGAAAAACACCGCGAGCGCCACGGCCTTCGTCGGGGTGCGGCCGTGGGAGGGCGGGGAGTTGTTTTTCGCGCCTGAGATCGCGCAAGGCTTCGGCCTGAACGGCACGCTCGGCGTCGCGGGCTTTCCCAACGGCGAGGCGCAGAAGGCGGGCTTTCCCTATCCTCACTATAACACCTCGCGCGCATTCCTCCGTCAGACCTGGGGCCTCGGCGGCGAACAGGAGAACATCGAGAGTGACACCGTGCACATGGGCGGCAAGGTCGACGTGTCGCGTGTGTCGGTCACGGTCGGGCGCATCTTCGTGCCGGACTTCATCGACACCAATGCGTATGCCGACGAGCCGCGCACCACGTTCCTCAACTGGTCGATCTGGGCGGGCGGTGCGTTCGACTTTCCGGCCGATCAACTCGGCTACAGCTGGGGCGCGATCGTCGAACTCAATCAGAAGAATTGGGCCATCCGTGCCGGCTATCTGCTGATGCCGAGCGAATCCAACTCGAATTATTACGATATGCATTTGTTCTCGCGCGGCGAATATCTCGTCGAGCTGGAGAGCCGCTACACGTTGTTCGGTCATCCGGGCAAGCTTCGCACCATCGGTTGGGTCAACAGCGCCTTCACCGGCAGCTTCAGTGATACGCTCGCCAATCCGGCGCTGAACCTCGACATCATCCAGACGCGCGAGGGCCGCCTGAAGTGGGGCTACGTCGTCAACCTCGAGCAATCCTTGACCGACCAGATCGGGCTGTTCGGGCGCTGGAGCTGGAATGACGGCAAGACCGAGACCATGGCATTCACGGATATCAACGCCAGCTTGTCCGGAGGACTTTCGATCAAGGGCAAGGCCTGGGGGCGACCGGAGGATACGGTCGGCATTGCCGGCGCGGTCAACTCGATCTCGTCGAGCTTCCAGGCCTTCGTCGCGGCCGGTGGCGCGGGCGTGCTGATCGGTGACGGCGCGCTCAACTACCACACGGAAGATGTGCTGGAGACGTATTACGCGATCAGTCTCTACAAGGAGACGACGCTGACGTTGGACTATCAATTCATTGCCAACCCGGCCTACAACGCCGACCGCGGTCCGGTGTCGGTGTTCTCCGGCCGCTTCCACGCCGAGTTCTAGGATAGCGGGCGGTAGCAATGAAATTGGCCCGAGCCGCTCCGGTGGCTCGGGCCAAGAAGAGAAAACTGCCTGAAGGCAGTGCCTTTCGAAGGCAATGGGCCGGGCTATTCAGTGATGCTCTTCCGCGTGCTTCTTCGAAGCATGCTCGTGATGCTCGCTCGCATGCAGGCTGTGGCCATGAGCGATCTTCGAATGATGCGCGGCCTTTTCGTGATGGCCGGACTTGAAATGCTTCGACGCCTCACGGTGATGTTTGGCGGCATGCTCGTGATGTTCGGCAGCCTTTTCGTGATGCTCGTGAATTTCATGGTCGCTCATGGTGCTCTCCTGTTTGAGACCCCCATGCGCGAGTATTTCGACGACGCATGACAGCGGTGAGACGCGCGTGTCCGGATTTGCCTGACGGGCTGGGTTCCGCGTCGACCGCGGCAGGGCTGTCGACTTACCGTTGCGTTTCTGCGAGCAGGAGAACGTCGCCGCCGGACACTCTGACCTCGGCTGCGACTGTGACAAGCGCGAGGAGGCAAGCCGCGATCAAGGCGAAGGTCACGTGACCGGCGAGGACAAGGGTGCGTTCCATGGGAGCTTCCTGAATATGCACAATGAGCAATTGCAACCGTTCGCAAAATGCGGGCCAATGATCGGAGTCAGTATCCGCGCATGGTCCACCATATGACTTCCGCAACCATCGTCAGCAGGCTTCCGCAGAAGACCACGAACAGCGTCCATTCGGCGATCGTCTGCGGCCGGTTCACTCTCTGAGCCATCCTATCCCCTGTTGCGCGCCGTTCACGGCGTCGTCGTTGGAATTGCAGCATCGACCTTCGCGCTTGCCTCCGCCGGATCGAGATCCGGATCGGGCTGGAGTTGCGGCGCCTGCCGCCGTGGCGAGGCCATCAATCTCGAAATGATCGACCAGACATATTCACTGCGCTCGCGATGAGCTTCCTTCCAGATTTCTGAAAATGTTTTCGGAGTATCCACGGGGATGTCTCCAATCTCGTTTCAGTACGATCGAACAATACTCCGGTGCAAATCGGCGTTATGCGTCGCACGTCACACAAGGCGCAACGACAGGCGAGGGGGAAGAGACTACAACCGATAAGCGAAAAATCACGACGATAGAAAGTCGCCGCATTGGCATCACGTGACTCAACATCGATGATGGCTTGGCGTAAGGCAAGCGCAACCGATATGCACACGCCGCACATTTGTTGCGCTTTGACGACGTGTTTGCTGCAGGCGACTCGTTCTTGTCGAATTGCGAATGTGGGCTGCTGCCCGCAATCGGCGCCGAGGCCACCCGTCTCGAACGTCGCAGGCCGGGTTTTACCTGACGTGCCTCGTTGAGAGATTCGAAATTCAGAGCTGCAAGCGAGCGCCAGATTTTCTCGCTTGACGCCTCCGCAAATCACGAATAGTTGGCGAAATGCGACGCTCCGAATTGCGTCGACATCCCGCAATCGATGCGCGCGGTCCTGACCTCACAGTGAGAAGCGTTGCTTCGCAACACTCCAGCGAGTGAAGGCGCACGCTTCGCGGGATGAAAGGATTTGGATTCAGCTATGGGCCGGTGGCGACCAGAGCTGCTTTGCGGAAATCGCCGATCTTCTCTTCTTTTGTCACATTGCGCGCCTGCTCGGACTTCATGTTGGACAGCACCGAGAACAGGATGAAGCCGCCTCTCTTGCGGGGCACGATGAAGTAATTGGCAAGCCAGGCGCCGTCGGAGTCCTCGCAGGAGGAGAAGCCTTGAAACACCACGTCGCTGTCGACGAGTTCGCTCTTGCGCGCCGATGCAAACTTGCCTTTGCAGCCCTTCGCATCATTGCCGACGACTGCTGCGGCGACGTCGAGCCCTTTGATGTTGGGCTGCGCCGGGACGATCCGCACGAAGCCGGATGCTTCCTCCGACCGCCATGCTGCGCCGTAGGCCGCGATCTCCTGTGGAGTCTCGGCGCGACTCAAAACCTTCGCGCCATGGAGCGCGCTTTTCATAATGAAGTTCGACGCAAGCTCGATCGCTTCGATTTGAAGCTCGGCGGAAGACGGTGCTCCGGAGTCAGGCTTGAGGCTTGAGCCGGCAGGGCCCGCCGCGGCGTGGCGAGGCGCGACATTGACGGTGAAGTCGCCAGCGCTGTTGAGGCCGCTTTTCTGCACGGTGTGCACGCAATTGACCAGTGCCGGCAGCAAAACGGAGGTCTGCTTCAGGTCGAACTGAAACAACCGGCCTTGTGTGTAAGCCGTCATCGATTTCGCTTTGCGGAACTGGTTGATCAGCGCCGAATTGAGTGGCATCGGCACCCGCACCATGCTGTTGCCGGTCACGGCGCCCTGGACGTTGAACGGCGTCCCGCCGTCAAACGTCAACGCAACCTGGAAAACCTGGCCGTTGCTCAGCGTCCATTCCGGATGGATGAAGCCGAGGGTCCACCCCATCGCACTGTCGACGCCGACGATGAAGAAGATGCCGCTGTTATATTTGGCGCCGGCCGCGCAATGGGAGAACGCGCCGGTTTGGTCGTTGGTATAGGCGCCGCCTTGCCACGCTCCGACGTTGATCGAACCGTAGGGACCGCGCGCAGCGGCGCTGGTCGCGACCAGACTTGCCAACGCCGCCGCCAGAACTGCCTTGACGCGCCAAATAGCCATTCCGATTCCCCTGATACACGTCAGAATTGCGCGATACGGATCGGTCTGCAAGATGCCTTGTCGAAGCAACTCGGGCAGAGGATCGCCGTCACGCCGAGGCGTGTGCCGGCAAGCGGCTCGACAGATGACCGATTGATTGTGCTTGACGTCTCCGCAAATCACGAATAGTTGGCGAAATGCGACGCTTCGAATTGCGTCGACATCCCAAAATCGAGATTCGTTTCGCGCCGGGGTCCCCTCCCGATCCGGCGCGCTGGCCGCCGTCATGCCGTCGCGAACAGCCGGCAATGCCGGTTCCCGCCTTGCGGGAATGAAGCCCGCACGCGTTGCGAGGCTAAGCGCCGAGATTCTTTGCCGAGATGAGAGAGCCCATGGACGAAACGCACGATCAGGAATCCTACGGTCAGGAAAGCGTGGACCGGAGCCTCGGCTATACGCCGATGCCTGCGGCCGCGGCTGCGCCGCGGCCGAAGCCGGCGTTCGAGAATGCACGTGAGGCCGCGGCCGAACTCGTTCGCGAACGCGATGACGACGATCCGCCTGCGATCGAGCGCAAGTATGTGCACCTCGATGGCGACAGTGCTGGGGAGGGCATCGAGCGCAACAAGACGGTGAAGCTCGATCGCGCCGCGCATGATCTCTCCGAGCTTCGTGCCGCGGAGGCTGCCGATCTCGACGCGCGGATCAACGAGATGTCGGCGCAGGCGATCGATCAGGTCCGCGGCGAGGCTCGCGGCACGGCCGAACAGATTGATCGGCCGGCCGAGGTGGCCGCCACGGAGCAAGCATCCGAACTGGCGCCGCAACCTGAAACGCCGCCTGCGATCGACCCGGAGATCGCGCGCGCCTTGCAGAATCCCAAGGTGCGCGACGCCTTGCAGGCCGAGGTCGCTGGCGCCGAGGCCGCGCGGCAGCAATACACCCAGGCCGCGACCGAGGCCGCCGAGCTGGCGGCGTCGGCGCTCTACGGCTCTTTTCCCGAGTTGCGCGGGCTGAACGCGCAGCAGATCGGCGGCGCCCTACAGGTGATCGCCGCGCAGAATCCGGCGCGCTACGAGCAGCTCCGCGCGCAACTTGCGCAGACTCATCAGCTTTACACGGCGTCGGTGCAGGCGCAGGCTGCGCAACAGCAACGGACGGCGGCGCAGTTTCAGCAATTCGCCGCGCAGAACGACGCCGCGATGGAGCGGTTCCTGAAGTCCGAGCCGCCCGAAACCGTGGCGCGGGTTAAGCAGGAGATCGCCGCGATCGCCGAGCGGGACTACGGCGTCGGCCGCGATGAGCTCACGGCGCTCCTTCAGTCGCAGCCGGTCATGCGCACCGCGGCATTCCAGCGGATGATGTATGACGCCGCGAAATACCGCCTGGCGCTGAAGAGCGCCGCCGAGCGGGCGCCGCCGCCGGCACCGCCCGTGATGCGGCCCGGCGTGGCGCGATCGCCCGTTGCCGCTGACGACGCGCACGTGCTCGACGCGCAGGCGGCGTTCCGAAACAATCCCAATCCGAAAACCGCGGCCGCCGTGCTGGTCGCCAAGCGCGAGGCGCGCCGATGAACGTTATATTGCAGAGTACTTGACGCATTCCGTGCATCGGAACAAAATAAGAACAAAACTGAGCGGTGATCTGCGTTGTGGTCTAAAACGCAGGGGCGCTCTGGCGGTATCAGTCGGAAATGAGGTGATGGTTGAAATGCGCACGTCGGGCAGACTTAGAGCAATAACTAGTATGGCCGCACGTTGTGGTCTGAAGCAAAGAGCTGTTGGGAGCGCATAAGTGTTGTTCTGCCGGGACGGTTGCTACGCCTTGATCCAGATGTTCGACCAGATTCCTGACAGGCCGCAGTTCACCATGCTGCAGCAGGCGCGCCTGCTGCAGGTGGAGTCAGACCAATGCCGTTAATCGTGGAGACGCCGAGGCGACGCGCATCGCTTGTCTCGCTTCTGCCCCTTCTTGCGGTCTTGACGGGCATGCCAGTCGACATTGCCCTGTCGGCGCCTAAAACCCTCAAAACCGTCAACGCCAAGATTGTCACCCAGATCGTCGGCTCCGTCCGCCTGACCGATCTGGCTCCGGAGCCGTCCGGTCCATTGGTCTGGTGCTTCAAGGACAAGCCAGGCTTTGTCTATGTCCAAAACATGAAGGTCATGCGCCTGACCTTCGGCGAGCCTGCGCAGGAGATCATGACCTTCGATCGTGCCTTGAGCAGCCGCTCGCTTCAGTGCAGCGCCGATGGCTCCGTGATCGCGGTGATGTCGACCGACAGCGTGGATTTCCTGATCAGGAAAAACGAAAAGATCGGCCACTATAGGACTGATTATCGTCCCCCCAAAGATTGGGACTCACTCAAGCAAATGCTGTCGCCGGACGGAACGATGATGGCTGTGCCATTTCGTCTGTTGCACTCATCGGGTGATGACGTGTTGAGCGAAATCCGCGTGCTGGAGATCAACGGCGAGAGCTTCAGCTGGCGCGGCAAGGACGTGTTCTACTTTGATCGCGCGACGACCTCGGTTCGATCCTACGACACCAGCACGACCATCAGGCGGTTTAGAGACAGTGATCCCGACAGGAGGTACCATGCAAATGTTGCGATCTGTGGGAAAACCAACTTTATTACGCTGTATTGGGGCAAGCTAAATCCACAAACAGCTAAGGACGTGAGCGATTTCGTCGTCAGCTTCAATGGCGACATTCGGCTCAATCCCGATCCTGGCGACTACTCCTCCGTCAGCGTAAGCGGACGGCCTGAGTTTGGCTGTATCCTCGAAAGATTTACGACGACAATTGAGCTCGAGACCACAAGACGATATTTCGTGTTCGAAGACGGTCTTGTGAAATACCGCCCGCCGCGCGGCGTCGGGTTGGGTTATGGTCATGGCTATAACGTTCCGGTTGCGCCGCGTGATTGCTTGGCGCTGGGCGAGCGCTACGTCTTCGACAAAGATGGACGGTCGATCGAAGCGGAACGGTCTGTGGTTGCTCTCCGAATTACCCGAGCAGGGCGTTGCGGCAATTGACGCCGTGGAGGCCGAAGGTCGGCGGCGCCGATATCCAACACATGAGGTCGAAAATGGCCGACAGGAACCGCCCCCTGCGGGGGCGCTATATCCCTTATGAGAACAGCATCGCTACAAGTCCGTTCGGTAACCGAGCGGCCATATTGAACGCGCCACCAGGCCATGCGGGGGTGGACATCGGTGCGCCTTATGGCACCCCGGTACACACAGCCACTGATGGCACCGTCTATTATCGGGCTCGGCTTCCAAGTACGGCAATGTCGTCGTGGTGCAGAGCCTGGGCCCGAACGGCGAGATTTACGACACGCGATATGGCCATATCGACAACATCCCGTCGTTCAAGCTGGATCAAGAGATCAAACGCGGAGATATCATCGGTTACGTGGCGCCAGTCGGGACTTCGACTGGCCCGCATGTGCACTACGAAGTTCGTGTATTTGATAAGGACACTCCGATTGGCGTGAACCATGCGGTCAACGGGAAGGGGTTGTATTCAGAGCCGGTCGAGAGGTCATTTACGTGGGGTAGGGCGGTCGACCCGGAAACCTTCGACTATTTTGGCAATCCCGTCTTCAACGCAATCCCGCTTCCTCGCCCGCGTCCGAACATTTCCGAGTCGAACGCCGTTCCGTCTGGCGAGAATGCCGGCAGGCCTGCCAACGCAGTGGATGACGATCACTGGCTGGCGTCGGTGTTGAATCCAAAGCCTCTCACACCCGATGCGCCGAGGGCATTTCCACCTGGTGGCTTCTCGAATGCTCCCTTCTTTCAGGAGGTTCGTATCAGTCCGCTCTATCCGACGGATGCGTTTCGCCAGCAGTCGCCCACCGACACGTTCAACGATCGTTTCTATTATGGACCGCCAGATTCTCCCGGGCGCGGCGGGGCGCGGTCGCCCGCACTGCCATCTCCGTCGATCGATCAACCGGCCCTCGACAACCCGTTCAATCCGTACCGTCTACAGCCCTTTCCGCCGCAGCTTTTGCCGGCATCGACATCTGGCTCTGCCACGAGGGACTCGATGCTTGGCGATCCCAATGTAGAAACGCCGTTGGCGCGGCTGCTGCGCTTGACCGCGAGCGAGCGTGCGACAGAGCGCTGACTGCGAGCGACCCTGCGGCCACTCCCGCGGCCGATCGCGCGCCTTTTCGCTTCGCCGATCCCTTGGCGGCGCTTGCCGCCCTGGTCCGCTTGAGCGCGATGCGGGACGGGCCCGGCTGATCCGATTGCCACAGCAATTCCAATTCGAAAACCACTGCGGCCGTGCCGGCCGCCGAACGTGAGGTGCCTCGATGACCGACTATAGCGATCATCCAATTGTCGCTGCCGCGAAGAAATACAGCAGGCCCGGCGAGGACCTGGCCGGCCGCACGGTCGGTGGATTCGTCAATCTCGATCCCGATGCGCGCGTGCGGGCGCTGCATCAGCTCGACGCCCTGATGACCTCCGATGACGGCGCGAGCCTCAAGCAAAAGTCGCGGCTCATCAACATGCAGCGCGAACTCGCTGCCACGCATCGGCTGATGCGCAAGGCCAACCGTTGAGCTTGCTCGCGGCCGAAATCGCCCGCGCGACGCTCGATCGGAGCGAGGCCGAGATTGCGGCAAGCATTGCTGCACGGATCGGCCGTGCAGCGCTCGACGACGATTGCAAGCGCGCACTCGGGCCGTTCGTTGAATGGTGCAACACGCAAGCGCTGCGCTACTGCGCGGCCAAGCCCGCAACGGTCGCGGCCTTCGTGTTTTATCAAAAGAGAATCGGCGCGGCTGACGGCGTGCTGCTCGCGACGCTGAATGCAGTGACGCGCCTGCACGACGCCCATCAGCTTGCCAGACCGGACAGCCGCTCAACGATGATGCGGGGAAGCCGGGTTGACGGTGCTTCCATCCGGAAATCCGGCGGCCAACTCCGGCGCCAACCGATCGAGGACACGATTCGCGCGAGGCCTCGCGCGGGCGGTAGCCGCAAACCTGCCGGAGCGCGCGGCTTGCCCGCGGGAGAATTTCAGGCTCCGGCCGGGCGTTGCGGGAGACGATCCGTTTCGAGTTCCCGGGTTCTTTGAAATGGCGCCCGCGCGGCGCGACAGACTATTTTTGTCGGTATGTCACGCAGCTGGCAAACCGCCGTCCACCTGACCATGTTCACCGTGGCGATCGCGATCATTGTCGCCGTGATGATCGGCTGAGAATTCGCGCGCGACGCAGGACCGGCTGTCTCCGGGCCGTGACTCCATCCGGGCAAGAACGATCCCCCGCAGCATGAACACCTGACACGGACGATGGCCCGTCAGGACGATCGCCGCCGCGGACGAACCTGAAACTTAGCCAATGCTGAAAGTATTTATTGACCGGTGCCGCGCACCGCTCAATACTTTCCGTCATGGCTAAGTTTTCAACCGATCTGGATCGAACCTTTTCCGCGCTCGCAGATCCGACCCGGCGGGCGATCGTCAGCCGTCTGTGCGATGGACCGAAATCCGTCAGCGAGCTTTCCGAGCCGTTCGAATTGGCTCTGCCGTCGCTGCTCAAGCATTTGCGCGCGCTCGAGCAGAGCGGCCTCATCAGCTCGGAGAAAATCGGGCGCGTTCGAACCTGCAGGATCGAGCCGCGCGCCCTTCATGCGACCGAAGCGTGGATACGCCAGCACATTTCCGCCTGGGAGAAACGCCTCGACCGCATGGAAGCCCACATCGAACGCATGAAGAGAAAGTTGAGACCATGAGCGGCTCATTCAAGGATTCCGATTCCGCCTGGCGCGACTGGCCTCTCGATCGCGAGATTGTCCTGAGCCGTGTCATCGACGCGCCGCGCAGCCTGGTTTACGCCGCCTGGACGGACCCCGATCAGATCCAGGAGTGGTTCGGGCCCGAAGGCATGGCGATCGAAACCAAGGAGATCGACCTCAAGCCGGGCGGCGTCTGGCGATTCGACATGGTCGTTGCCGGCGGCCCCCGCTACAGCAACCGGATGGTGTTCCTGCGCATGGAGGCTCCGGCGCTCATCGAGGTCGAGCACGGTTCGGATCAGGACAACGACCCCGGCCGGTTCAGGATGCTCGTCACCTTCGAAGAGCAGAGCAACGGCAAGACCGTCCTCACGCTCCGCCAGATGCATCCGTCCAAGGAGCGGCGCGATGCGGGGATCGGCTTTGGCGCCGTCGAATATGGCGGGCAGACGCTGGAGAAGCTGGCTCGCCACGTTGCGAAGCTCAGGGGCCAGTGAGCGCGGGTTTGCACGTCCGGCATCGATCGAAAGAGCGTGAATGCCGGATCGCGGCCGATGCCAGGCTCTGATTTAACTTCGTTGAATCAGAGCCGTCGCTCCTTTTCTTGTTTGGGCATGATCTTTTCCGAAAACCGCTTCACACTTTTCGGGATCATGCCCTAGTGGAAGGCCCGGATGCCCATGGCGATCACCGCGATGGTGATCAGGATGGCCGCGAGGCCGATCCAGCTCATCGGTTCGTTTTTCATCCG
This sequence comes from Rhodoplanes sp. Z2-YC6860, assembly GCF_001579845.1. GTDB lineage: Bacteria > Pseudomonadota > Alphaproteobacteria > Rhizobiales > Xanthobacteraceae > Z2-YC6860. Next base: position 5,367,517 of record NZ_CP007440.1, on the reverse strand, counting down.
GCGTTCTTAGCAAATAAAAGGCCCCGCCGTGGGGCAGCGGGGCCTTAACCGGAGCAAGCGTGGGGGACGTGGGGGGACCGCTTGCTCGTACTTGAGTGTAAGATTCACCGAAACCGCGCGCCGTGACAGTGCGAAAAGGCACACCTCGAAAAGCCATACAGAGCCGCTGTTTTTCGAGATGCCGCGCGACGCCGCGAAGGCGCGCGCCGAAAACGGAAGACCCCGCTACCGAGAGCGGGGTCGAAGGCCAGCGGGGAGGAATGGGGACGCTGGCCTCTGCGAATGAGACTCACCGGCGCTGCGCCGCATTCCACCGCCGGTGACAACCCAACGCCTCGATCAACGCGATGTGACCGCGGATGCTGTTGCCGGTTCGTGGCGTGCCGGCGGCGCGCTCGTTGTTTGCGGGAGCGGCGGGCGCGGTGGCGTCTCGCGGAATGTCGGGCTGCGACCGGGCGAGGGGGACTGTCTGCCGGAGCGCGACGCGAGACGAACGTCGCGTGCGGTGGCGGCTAACTATTTTTTTACCAGCACCGGCTCGGTGATGGCGAACTCGACGCACACGTCCTTGGCCGGTCGCGCGGGGTGCAGGCGCATCGTGGCCCGCGCCAGGAAGATCGCGATGGTCTGCGCGGAATAATTCTCCGCAAGAAAGCGCTTCATATGATCGATATCGTGGGGCACCGGCGCATTATCCAGGGCCACGATCGCGGTGGTGAGCGCTTCGAGAACGACGTTATTGTTTCTCATAACGCCTTCTAACCGACGTCGGATTAAAGAAGCCTGACAAAAATAGTCCCAATCATATGGCGGGTTGTAGGCGTGCGGTGGCGTGTATGGCCCCTGCTGCGGGAAGGTGTGCGCGACACTCATCTTCCGGTCGCATCGCGCCGCGACAAGACAACGCCGAGGCGCGGCGAGCTTCCGGTATGCGGAAACCTTCAGGCGCGGCAACGTGTCCTGCGACGCGCTGCATGTCGTGCCCATCGGACGCGATCGGCGGCCGATGTCTCGCAGCAGCAGCGGTGAGATCCTGGCGCACACGACATCCGGAAACGTCTGCTCACATCGCGGCCCAGCGTGCCGGTGCATGCGACGCGACATCCCATCGTTCGTCAGTCACCGGCAACCGCCGCACACGCCCGGTGCGATGTTGATGGGCTGCGGATGGCCGAAGCGCTCGATGTTCGCCGGCCCGAACGGAACGCAGGCACGGGTGCCAAGCGTCGCGGCGAGATGAAAGAAGACCTCGGCGTTCTTGAACCGGAGTTGGCCTGGGAGCTTCGGCAGCGGGGCGGCGTGACGCCGATCCTCGGGCTGGGGGAGCGGGATCCGAACCAGTAAAACCCAGTCGGAGTCCTAAAACTCGAGACCCCGGGCACGCGATCTTCCAATTCATGACAAATTTACCGAAAGGCTTAACCCGCTGGTATTCCGCGGGTTGTAAAACACGCTCGTGTACAACTAATCACACGCAAATGTCGGGAAATGCCCGACCAATCATGGGGGACGCATGTCAAAAGTGCTCAATCGCTTCATCGCCGACGAATCCGGCGCCACCGCCATCGAATACGGCCTGATCGCCGCTGGCATTTCGGTGGTGATCATCACCATCGTGCAGGGCGTCGGCAGCAAGCTCGTCACCACCTTCACGTCCGTTCAGACCGGGCTCTCTACCCCGTAGCTCCGCCCACACGGGGCGACGTCGAGCAAGGCTATCGACTTGCGCCCCTCACGGGGCGCATTTCTTTTTTGGCGTCTGGCACTCGCTCGAGGCGTGGAGCCGGTCAGCCGCGCGCTGTCGCGGCCGCGAACGGGCGCGTCGTTTCGCGGGCCTGGCCCGGACTTCTCTCCGGACTTCTCCTGGGGGTGGAAGCGCGCGCATGCGAGCGCGTCGCCTGCTCAGAACGCGACGCGCAATTTCGACAACGACGAAGCCCACCTCGACCGCTAGCGCGGCCGTCATCACAGGGTTCGCACGCACCGCGGCGCCGGCGATCCGGGTCAGAGGATTTCTCATGCCATGAGAACCAGCACAGACCCGAATGGTTTCGCGCCGCGACCCGATGGCTCTCGAGCCATCAAAGCAGTTCAATCAATCGTCCACGCCACCGGTGTTGCTCGGTTGTGTTTTCGGGTTGGTTTGCCGGAGCGTGGAGTCCGGCGCCATCGCCGGGTCGGTGATCGTGGACGTCCCGGCATTCAAGTTGCCTCCGCCGGTGCCGGTTGTGGTGCCGGTCGAGCTTTCGCTCGTGCCGGAGCCGGATGCGGAGTGGCCGGCGGGCGCTGGCGGCGCGGCGTTCTGATGCGGCGCCGGGGTCGGCGAACCCGGGCTGTCGTATTGTTGCTGCGCGGCACCGAACGCGGTGCCTGTCATGAGCGCCGTTGCTGTCAGAAGCGCGCGTGCGATTTTCATGTCGGATGTCCTCGTGCTGCGGTCCGTTCTTTCAGGTCGGCTCGCCCTGCGACATACGCGGGATGTCGGTGCCGGGCGGCTCGGGGTCGTGAAGCGGACGGTCGGGCTGCGGATCTCCGGGCGGCGGCTCGACAGGGTCTCTATATGGCTGCGGGTCGGTGATCGGCGGCTTGCTGGGCTTTGCCGGTTCAGGCGTCGGGGGTGTGACTGGCTCGTTTGGCATATTGCGCCAACGAAATGCAAAGCACTCTGTTCCGCGCGGTCAGCCGGCGCACAACGCTCGCATCGTTGATGCAAATGCAATGAGGTGAACAGCGGTTCAGAACAGCGATGAGACACTTACTCATCAGTCCCCTTCGCCTGCTTTCCCGCCGAAAATTGTTTTGTTTGATTGCAGTTGCTTACGCGAAATGCACAGCCGCTCTGTCATTTGACGTTGGGGGAATCGGGATCGGCGCTTACCTTTGCTCCATCATCGACAGGGCGAAAAGCCAGGCAACGGTGACAGAGAGACAGAGTGTGCTCCCGCCTGTGAAAGGGAGATATCGTGTCAACGCATCCGTATTGCTGCGGCGTTCCGATGTGGCTCACAAAGGCGGAGTTGGGACAAGGCGCAGACCTTCAGACATTCGAATGCAAGGTGTGCGACGCTGTCACGAAGCGCACCGTGCGAACGGAAGCCTTGGGCGTTCTGAGGGTGGTGGACGGCCAACCAACAGCAGAAAATCGTCAGCCCTTCAGAGACAGCGCACCAGCCGCCGACTGAGTTGGAGAGCGACGCTTTCGTCCGACATCGGGCGCGCCAGCAGGCGCGCTTGCACGCTGCCGACGCGATATCCCGAGGCCGCTATTCTTCGCCGCCTTCTTTTTCACTGGCAGCACGGCCTCCGCACCGGGAGCCGTCCGCTGCCGTGTCATCCGGAGTCTCGCACGGTCCCCCTTGAGCCTGCTGAACCTTGGCTGCAGCGCCTCTGTTCGCTGACGCGGCGGATGTGGTGGAGGCGGCCGTGGAGCCGCCGGCCGAACAACTCGTGTCGCCGAGGATCTTTCGCGGCTGACAATTGGTTTGGCATACAAAGGTCTCGCGCGGCACGGCACAGTGGACGACAAGCAGATCATCCGGAGCCCGCACCTCGATCACACGCTCGTCGAGCACATTTCCTTTGCGGTCGATGAAGATCAAATTGGTAGCGCCATAGCCTTTGGCGGTGAGGACGCCATGGCCCCGAGGTACGATAGCGATGTTCGCAATCAGCGGGTTGCCCAGGACCACGGTGGCGGTGTTCTGCGGTAACGCGACAATCTGATCCTGCGCCAGCACCAATCGGATGGGATCGGATGCGAACAGCTCGCCGGCAAAAACCACAGACAGAAAGGCTGCCCCCGCCGCAACGCCCCATGACTTCATCGTGGTCCCCATTCAGGCCACTATGATCGACGGGCGTAAGCTTTGCGTTAACTATAGGTTCGCAGCTGTGGCTCGGTGTTCGAGCCCGAGCGAGGGGAGAGCCCCGAGAAATCGCGCTTGCGAATCGCTGATGAAATCAGCCGCCTCAAGCTTTAGCGCTTGGGCGCTTTGATCCTGCTCAAATTCATCTGAGCTTCGAACGTGCGGACCCGACGCGTAAAGGCCAAGGCAGCTTCGGCCTTCTGAGGCGAAACTGAAGAAGATCGCGACAGCCAGGCCCGAGAAGTGACAGGCTACTCGGCGTCCCCGATCATCGTTTCGATGTGATGGCACTTGGGGCAATCGAAAGACCACAGCTCACGATCAGGATCGTGTGGCATAGCCTCGATGCCGAACAGCAGTGTTGGCGTTCCGCATTTCGAGCAAGCCGGGCGCTTGATCGAATTTGAATGCGCAGTGGCAGGTTTGTAGAGGATCATGCTTCGGCTCCCCGGGTACAGGCGGGAGCGCGGTAGCGTCTCTCAGTCACCGACGCCTGAGGGCTCGCGGCCATGGCCGGTGATATCGGCAATCTGAGCTTCCCGACACCCGGAGTCCATGTGCGTCAAAAGACACCGAAAATATCAGCCTTAGGGCTGGGTCTGCGAAGTATGACATCGCCAATGACAAGCGCCCCCTCGGGCAGTCCGCTAGAGCCATCGAGTTTTCAGGGGCTGACGGGACGTCAGATCGTTGGCTGGGGGACTAGGATTCGAACCTAGAAAAACAGAGTCAGAGTCTGCTGTGATACCATTTCACCATCCCCCAACGATGCCGCTGAAATCGCAGCACAATTGGAGCCGGATTCATCGCAAGCCCTCGAATCGGCTTGGCAAATCGCCCCGGCGAGCGGCCCCTATATAAGGCGAAGTTTCCGGCCGGTCCATCCCCGAGGCGGGCCGTCCCCAAAGGCGGTTTTGGCCTGATTCCACCGCCAGTTCCGCGCCGCCGGGCCGGTCTTATTGGTGTCTAGCCGCCCGTTTTGGGTGGCTTGTTTGCGGCTTGGGGCCGAGTTCGGCTGGTTCCTGGCAGGGGCAGGCGTTCGCCGACAAACAGGATCCGGCCGTTCACCCCAGCCGCGCGATGACCTCGTCGGTCGTTGCCACGTCGCCGAACAGCCGAAGGATGTTGCCGAGCGTCGCGTTGTGCTCTTCGTCGGTGCGGGCGCCGTTGGCGTCAGACACGAACACCGTCTTGTAGTTCAGCATCATGGCGTCGCGCGCGGTGCATTCGCAGCAGCTGTTGGTCACGACGCCGGCGATCACGACCGTATCGACACCCATCCGGCGAAGCCTGATGTCGAGATCGGACGACCCCTGGATCAGCGCGCTGAAGCGTCGCTTGTCGATCGTCAGGTCGTCCGGCTCGACCGCAAGACTCGCATGGATGGCGTGACCGATATGCCCGGGCGTGTACGAGGCGAGGGCGGCCTGCCGCTGCTCCGGTTTCGAGAAGCGGGCGTACACGTCCCATGACGGATCGGCGGTGTGCCTGATCCACACCACGCGCCCGCCGGCACGCCGCAGCGCCGCCGCGAGCTTGTTGATGTTCGGCACCAGATCGGTCGCACCCGGCAGATACGACGCCATGCCCTGCTGCATGAATGCGTTCTGCATGTCGATCGCGAGCAGCGCGGTGTTGCGCGCGGCCAGCCGCTCGAACAGCGTGACGGTCCCGCGGCGGGCCACGACCCGCTCGAGGATATAGTCCGGTATCGACACCCGGTGCATGGCTCACACCATCGTTTCGGTTGTCGCGTTCATTCGATCTTGATGCCCGCCTCGCGGACCACGGGCGTCCACTTCTTGCGTTCGTCGCGGATGAGCTGCGCGAACGACGCCGCATCCCAATGGCCGACACGGAGCCCCTTGGCCGTGACGCTCGCCTGATACGCGGGATCGGCCAAGGCCCTGGCCAGCGCAGCCTTGAGCTTCTCGATGATCAGCGCCGGCGTCTGCGGGGAGGCGACGAGGCCGAACCAGCTCGTGGTGCCGAGGCTCGGCAATCCGCCTTCAGCGGCGGTCGGAAGCTCCGGCAGCAGACGCGAACGCTCAGCGCCGGTGATCGCCAGCGCATTCACCTGGTGTGACGACGCATAGGGCGTCAGCATGGTGACATCGCCGAACAGGCCGTCGACCTGGTTTCCGATCACGGCTGTCAGCGAGGTGCTCGTGCTGCGAAACGGCACGTGGGTGATCGGGATTCCGGTCTCGCGCTTCAACAGCTCGATCGACAGATGCGTCACGGTGCCGACACCCGCGGAGCCGAGCGTCACGCCGTTCGGATGCGCCTTCGCGTAAGCCAGGAAATCGGGGAGCGACTTCACCTTGAGTTCGGGCTTCGTGGCGAAGACCTGCGGCGTGTGCCAGATCAGGCCGAGCGGCACCAGGTCCTTCTCGGGATCGTAAGGCACGCTCCTGACGGCAGGGATCACGACCATCAGCGCATTGCTGGTGATGAACAGCGTGTAGCCGTCCGGAGGAGAGTTCAGGAAAGCGGTCATGCCGACCAGGCCGCTGCCGCCGGACTTGACCTCGATGTAGGCGGTCTGCCCGATCTCCCGGCTGAACGCGTCGATCAGCATGCGCATGGCGAGGTCGCTCGACCCGCCGGGCGCATAGGCGTCGATGATGCGAATCGGCTTCGAGGGATAGGTCTCGTCGGCGCGCGCCGACTGTGTGCTTGCTGACAGCGTGGCCGCCGACAGCGCCACGGCCAACAGCAGCGAATTGATGATGCGCTTCAAGCGGCCCTCCCGAATAGCTTTGTTATAAAGCCATTTGACCTTGCCGCAATTTCACGTGTCAAGATTGCGCCGCGCGAACGATGCGCGGCACAACCGCGCGAGTTGCCGCAAGATATCGAGACGATCGCGCCGCCGTCTTTCAACGAGCGCGCTTGATCCGCGCATGAAAAAGCCCCGCATTTGCGCGGGGCTGAACAGCAAAGCATTGCTGCAGATGGATTACTTCACCTTGAGGTTCTCCGCCGATTCCTTGCCGCGGTTCGCAACCACGTCAAACGAAACCTGCGCGCCTTCGTTGAGCGTGCTGAGACCAGCGCGCTCGACTGCGGAGATATGAACGAACACGTCCTTGCCGCCGCCTTGAGGTTGAATGAACCCGTAGCCTTTGGTCGGGTTGAACCATTTCACGGTACCAGTGGGCACTTGTAGCCTCCTAAGAGTCGAAAGAGTGCCTTCTTTATCAGAGATAAAGGCCCGTAACCACTAGGCCGTGGCCCCCTTTTAATTAACTCTTACGGCCCACCCGCCCCCCGGGAGGGGCCTAGGACCCTCACTCCGCCGCCTGTTTCCAGGTCGTGGCGTGGGTCTTGGGCCGGGCTTTGAGCTTCAGATCGGTCAGATCCTTGGAGGCGCGGTCGCTTTCGCGGAACAATTGGTCGCGGCCGGCCCGGTACTGCGGCGGGCAGGCGATGGACTTCGCGCCGTACCAGGCCGCGGCCTTCATCGTGAACGCCGGATCGGCGAGGTGGGGCCGCGCCAGCGCCACGAGGTCGGCCCGGCCGGCCGCCACGATGGTGTTGACCTGGTCCGCGGTGGTGATGGCGCCGACGCACATGGTGGCGATGCCGGCGTCGTTGCGGATCTGGTCGGAGAACGGCGTCTGGTACATGCGGCCGTAGATCGGATCGGCCTCGGGCGTGGTCTGGCCGGTCGACACGTCGATCAGGTCGCAGCCCACCTCGGCAAAGGCCCGCGCCACCTGCACGGCATCGTCGCCGGTGAGGCCGCCGTCCTGCCAGTCGGTCGCCGAGATGCGAACCGACATCGGCTTCTCGTCGGGCCAGGCCTTGCGCATGGCGCGGAACACTTCGAGCGGAAAGCGCAAGCGGTTCTCGAGCGCGCCGCCGTATTCATCGGTGCGCTTGTTGGTCAGCGGCGAGATGAAGCTTGCGATCAGATAGCCATGGGCGGCGTGCAGCTCGATCATGTCGAAGCCCGCGCGCTCGGCGCGCTTCACCGCCTGCACATAGTCCGCAATGGTTGCGTCCATGTCGGCGCGGGTCATCTCGCGCGGCACCTGGCTGTGCGGGTAGTAGGGGAGCGGGGAGGCCGAGACGATCGGCCAGTTGCCTTCGGGCAGCGGCTCGTCGATGCCGTCCCACATCAGCCGCGTCGAGCCCTTGCGGCCGGCGTGGCCGAGCTGCAGGCAGAACCTGGTGGCCGAGTTGGCGTGCACGAAATCGACGACGCGCTTCCAGGCGGTTTCCTGGGCGTCATTGTACATCCCGGTGCAGCCGGGCGAGATGCGCGCGAGCTCGGAGACGTCGGTCATCTCGGTGAACATCAGCCCCGCGCCGCCGATCGCGCGCGAGCCGTAATGCACCATGTGCCAGTCGCCGGGCAGGCCGTCGGTCGCCGAGTATTGGCACATCGGCGAGACGACGACGCGATTGGGCAGCGTCATGTTGCGCAGCCGGAACGGCTGGAACATCGGCACCTCAGGCTTGGCGAGATCGGCCTCGAAGCCCAGCGCTTGCACGTCGCGCGCCACGACCTTGTCGGTAAGCTTGACGAATTCCGGCGCACGCAGCGCGAGGTTGTCGTAGGTGATCGCTTTCGAGCGGGTCATCAACCCGAAGGCAAAGCGCGTCGGGTCCATGTGCCAGAAGCGCTTGACGTGCTCGAACCACACCAGCGACACGTCGGCCGAATGCTGCGTCTTCTCGACCTCTTCGCGGCGCTTGGACTCGAAATGGGCCAGGGCGGTCTTCACGTCGCGGCCGCCGGTCGCACGGAACGCCTCGTAGAGCGCGATGGCGTCTTCCATCGCGAGCTTGGTGCCCGAGCCGATGGAGAAATGCGCCGTGGCCTTGGCGTCGCCGAGCAGAACGATGTTCTCGGCGGTCCACCTTTCGCAGCGGATGGTCGGGAAGTTGCGCCACAGCGAGCGGTTGGTGATGAGCTTGTGGCCAGCGAGCTCCTCGGCGAACACGCCTTCGAGGAAACGTGCCGACTCGTCCTCGCCGAGCTTGTGGAGGCCGGCGCGCTTGAACGTCTCCGGATCGGTCTCCATCACCCAGGTCGAGCGGCCCGGCATGTACTGATAGCAGTGCGCGATGAAGATGCCGTGCGGGGTGTCGCGGAAGAAGAAGTTGAACGCGTCCATCGGTCGGTCCGAGCCCATCCAGGCGAAGTGGTTGGGGCGGAGCTCGATGGTCGGTTTGAATTGCTCCTTGAACAGCTCGCGGGTGCGCGAGTTGATGCCGTCGGCGGCCACCACCAGATCTGCGCCACGGATGGTCATCTTGTCGGGATCGGCTTCCGAGCCGTACTTCACATCGATGCCGAGCGAGTGCGCGCGGCGGCCGAGGATCTTCAGCAGCATCGCGCGCGACGTGCCGCAGAAGCCGTTGCCGCCGATGCGGAAGCTCGCGCCCTGGAAGTGGATCGCGATGTCGTCCCAGTAGGAGAAGTGGCCGACGATCTGCCGGTAGGTCTCGAGATCGTAGGCTTCGAAGCCGGTCAGCGTCTGGTCGGAGAACACGACGCCGAAGCCGAACGTGTCGTCCGGCTTGTTGCGCTCGAACACGGTGATCTGCGTCTGCGGCCACGCCTTCTTCATCAGGATGGCGTAGTAGAGGCCGGCCGGTCCGCCGCCGACGACGTGAATCTTCATGCGCGCCTCCAAGCGCCTCTCCAACCGAAATCGAGGGGAGAGGACAGCAGGGTACTTGAAGCCTCAAAAGTTTAAGCCTAAAGTATTTTCCGCACAAGAGGCCTGTGGGTGAAAAGCCCGGTGGATGAGATGGCTTCGATTGAGGGCAAGCATGCGCTGGTGACAGGCGGCGGACGCGGCATTGGCCGCGCCATCGCCGCCGCGCTGACTGCGGCCGGTGCGAGCGTTTCCATCATGGGCCGCGGCGAAAAGACGCTCGCCGAGGCGGTCGGAGCAGGCGCCGCCGCGGGCTACGTCATCGCCGATGTCACCGACGTGGCCGCCGTGAACGCTGCGGTGAAACAGGCCGCGGCCGCGCGCGGGCCGGTGGACCTGCTCATCGCCAATGCCGGCACCGCGACAGCCGTGCCGTTCGCAAAGGCCACGCCCGATCAATTCCGCGACATGTTCGAGCAGCATGTGCTCGGCATGATGCATCCGGCGCAGGCCGTGCTCGGCGACATGATCAAGCGCGGCTTCGGCCGCATCGTCGCGGTCGCGTCCATCGTGGCCCTGCGCGCCTCGCCGAACGTGTCGCCTTACACGACCGCCAAGCACGCGATGCTGGGCCTCGTGCGCTCCATCGCGGTGGAAACCGCGGGCACCGGCGTCACCGTCAATGCGGTGTGTCCGGGCTTCGTCGACACCGACCTGATCCGCGGAACGGTCGAGCAGATGGTCAAGCGCGGCACCAGCAGGGAGGAGGCGATGTCGCGCTTCACCAGCCAGGTGCCGGTCGGCCGTCTCGTGACGCCGCAGGAGGTCGCCGAAGCGGTGCTGTATTTCTGTTCGCCCGCTGCGGGGGCAGCGACGGGCGCCACTCTCGTGATCGGAGCAGACGGCGCATGATGGACGAACGCACCTCCATTCCGCTCGACGCCGAGACCAAGGTCAGCGAGCGCCCGCAGGATCACCAGACCGAGCTGCGGCTCTGGCTGCGCCTGCTCACCTGCACGACGCTGATCGAAAGCGAGGTGCGGCGGCGTCTGCGCGAGAATTTCGACATCACGCTGCCCCGTTTCGACCTGATGGCGCAGCTCGACCGCGCGCCGTCCGGCATGACGCTCGGCGAACTGTCGCAGCGCATGATGGTGTCGAACGGCAACATCACCGGGCTGGTGGACCGTCTGGTCAAGCAAGGCCTGATCCAGCGCAAGCCCTTGCCGCATGACCGCCGCGTGCAGATCGTGAGCCTCACCTCGGAAGGCCAGCGCGAATTCCGCACCATGGCGCGTATCAACGCCGATTGGGTCGGCGAGATATTCCAGGGTCTCAGCCCCAAGGATATCGAGGCGTTGATGCCGCTGCTGGCGAAGACGAAAGACTCGGCGCGCCGCGCGCTGAGAAACGGAGACAAGGAATGAGTGCCGCCAATCCCGTGACCTTGCCGCTTTCCGGTTACAAGGGCCGGCACGTCAGCTTCGCGGTCGACGGCAAGGTCGCGACGCTGACCTTGAACCGCCCTGAGAAGAAGAACCCGCTGACCTTCGACAGCTATGCCGAGGTGGTGGATCTGTTCCGCGCGGCGGCGCGCGACAAGGTCGTGAAGGCGATCGTGGTGACGGGCTCGGGCGGCAACTTCTGCTCGGGCGGCGACGTGTTCGAGATCATCGAGCCGCTCACCAAGATGAACACGGTCGAGCTGCTCGACTTCACCAAGATGACCGGCGACGTGGTGAAGTCCATGCGCGCCTGTCCGCAGCCGATCATCTCGGCGATCGACGGCGTCTGCGCCGGCGCCGGCGCGATCATCGCGATGGCCTCCGACATCCGCATCGGTACGGCGGCCGCGAAGGTCGCGTTCCTGTTCAACCGTGTCGGTCTCGGCGGCTGCGACATGGGCGCTTGCGCGATGCTGCCGCGCATCATCGGCCAGGGCCGTGCCGCGGAGCTGCTCTACACCGGGCGCAGCATGGGCGGCGAGGAGGCCGAGCGCTTCGGCTTCTTCAACCGGCTCGCCAAGTCCGAGACGGTGCTGGCCGAAGCCACGAAGCTCGCGCGCGATCTCGCCGACGGGCCGACCTTCGGCAACGCCATGACCAAGCGCATGCTCGAGATGGAATGGGCGATGTCGGTCGAGACCGCGGTGGAGGCCGAAGCCGTGGCCCAGGCGCTGTGCATGGAAACCGAGGACTTCGCCCGCGCGTTCCGCGCCTTTGCAGCCAAGCAGAAGCCGGTGTTCGAGGGCAATTGATGTTGCTGATGATGAGCGAACTCTCGCCATACGACGGACCCAACCTCTCCCATGGGGAGAGGTCGCCGAGCGAAGCGAGGCGGGTGAGGGGGTACGGTCTATCGATAGAGTCGTTCCCCCTCACCCCGGCCCTCTCCCCGTCGGGGAGAGGGAGCGGAGAGGGTGGTGCAAGCTGCTGCGGAGAGAGCCAATCATGAGCCTCGCCGAAACTCTCACCCTGCCGTTCTTCAATGAGGATCATCGTAAGTTTGCCGACGCACTCGGCCGCTGGGCCGACGCCATGCTGCCGTCGCTGCCGCATGACGACGTGGAGGAAGCCTGCCGCGCGCGCGTGGCCGCGCTCGGCGAAGCTGGACTTCTCAAGGCGGTAGTGCCGCTCTCCTATGGCGGCCTCTATCAGTCGCTCGATGTGCGCACGCTCTGTCTCGCCCGCGAAATCCTCGCATTCCGCGACGGGCTCGCGGACTTCTCGTTCGCCATGCAGGGGCTCGGCACCGGCTCGATCTCGCTGTTCGGTTCGGACGAACTGAAGCGCCGTTACCTGCCGCCGGTGCGCGACGGCAAGGCCATTGCGGCCTTCGCGCTGTCGGAGCCGGAAGCGGGCTCCGATGTCGCTGCGCTCGCGATGACCGCCAAGCCCGACGGCGCCTACTTCCGTCTGGACGGCGAGAAGACCTGGATTTCCAACGGCGGCATCGCCGACCACTACGTGGTGTTCGCCCGCACCGGCGAGGCGCCGGGCGCGCGGGGTCTGTCGGCCTTCATGGTCGACGGCACCGTGCCGGGGCTCACCGTTGCAGAGCGCATCGACGTGATCGCGCCGCATCCGTTGGCGCGGCTCCGTTTCGACGGCGTGAAGGTGCCCGCCGCCAATCGCCTCGGCAAACCGGGCGAGGGCTTCAAGGTCGCCATGGCGACGCTCGATATTTTCCGCGCCACCGTGGGCGCCGCGGCGCTGGGCTTTGCCCGCCGCGCGTTGCACGAGACCGTCGAGCATTCGGCGACGCGCAAGCTGTTCGGCGCGCCGCTCGCCGACCTGCAGATGACGCAAGCCGCGATCGCCGACAGCGCCACCGAGGTCGACGCGGCCGCGCTGCTGGTCTATCGCGCCGCCTGGACCAAGGATCAGGGCGCTCCTCGCGTCACGCGCGAGGCCGCGATGGCCAAGATGTTCGCGACCGAAGCGGCGCAGCGCGTCATCGACCGCGCCGTGCAGATCCACGGCGGCGCCGGCGTCACCAAGGGCGTCAAGGTCGAAGAGCTTTACCGCGAGATTCGTGCGCTTCGGATCTACGAGGGTGCGACCGAAGTGCAGAAGATCGTCATCGCCCGCGAGGCGCTCAAGGCACGCGCCGAGAAGCCGGCGGTGGCGGCGGAATAGGAGACGGCAATGGCAAAAACCGGTCATGTCGATACGTTCGCGCGCGACAATCTTCCGCCGCGCGAGCAGTGGCCCGAATTCAAGTTCACGCTGCCGGAGTTGCGTTATCCCGAACGGCTGAACTGCGTCACCGAATGGGTCGATCGCTGGGTCGCCGAGGGGCAGGGCGATCGCCCGTGTCTCATTTCGCCGGCCGAGTCGTTGACCTACGCGCAGTTCAACGAGCGCATCAACCGCATCGCCAATGTGCTGACGCGCGACCTGGGCCTCGTGCCCGGCGGCCGCGTGCTGCTGCGCGCGCCGAACAATCCGATGATGGTCGCGGCCTATTTCGCGGTGATCAAGGCCGGCGGCGTCGTGGTCGCGACCATGCCGCTCCTGCGCGCGAAGGAACTCAGCTATCCGCTCGCCAAGGCGAAGATCGCGCTCGCGCTCTGCGACTCCCGTCTGGCCGACGAGATGGAAAAGGCCAAGGCGCAGTCGGGAGAAATGAAGCGCGTCGTCTATTGGGGCCCGAAGGGGACGGGCGAGCTCCAGGCGCTGATGGAGAAGCCCGGCTACGAGAATTTCACCGCCTGCGACACTGCGAGCGACGACGTCTGCCTGATCGCGTTCACCTCCGGCACCACCGGCGAGCCGAAAGGCACGATGCATTTCCACCGCGACATGCTCGCGATCTGCGACAGCTACGCCAAGTACGTGCTGAAGGCGGAACCGACCGATCGCTTCACCGGTTCGCCGCCGCTCGCCTTCACGTTCGGGCTCGGTGGTCTGGTGCTGTTTCCGCTGCGCATCGGCGCCTCGACGGTGCTGCTGGAAAAAGCCGGCCCCGACGACCTGCTCGACGCCATCGCCAAATACAAGATCACCGTTCCGTTCACGGCGCCGACCGCCTATCGCGCGATGCTCGGCAAGCTGAAGGATTTCGACATCTCGTCGCTGCGCAAATGCGTGTCGGCCGGCGAGACGCTGCCCAAGGCCACGTTCGATGCCTGGAAGGCCGCGACCGGCATCACCATTCTCGACGGCATCGGGGCAACCGAGATGCTGCACATCTTCATCGGCTCGCCGGAAGACGATGTGCGCCCGGGTTCGACCGGCAAGCCGGTGCCGGGCTATGAGGCGCGCATCCTCGACGACGATGGCAACGTGGCGAAGCCCGGGACCGTCGGACGCCTCGCGGTGCGCGGGCCCACCGGGTGCCGCTATCTCGCCGACGAGCGCCAGAAAAAGTACGTGCAGGACGGCTGGAACGTCACCGGCGACACCTACTTGATGGATAAGGACGGCTACTTCTGGTACCAGGCGCGCTCCGACGACATGATCATCTCGGCGGGCTACAACATCGCGGGCCCCGAAGTGGAGTCCGCGCTGCTGACACATGCGGCCGTCGCTGAATGCGGCGTGGTCGGCTGCCCCGACGAGGAGCGCGGCCAGATCGTCAAGGCTTACGTCGTGCTGCGTGCTGACCAGACGGGCGATGCCGCGATGATCAAGGCCTTGCAGGATCACGTGAAGGCGACCGTCGCGCCCTACAAGTATCCGCGCGCCATCGAGTTCGTCACCGAATTGCCGAAGACCCAAACGGGAAAATTGCAGCGCTTCGAGCTGCGGCGCATGGCCGCTTCGGGTGCGTCGCAGAAACTTGCATCGTAAGGAGAACGATCGTGCCGGAAGGAATTGTCCGCGAGCGCGCCAAACATCAGCAGCTCCAGCCGCCGGGCTGGCCGGCTCCCAAGGGTTATGCCAACGGCGTCAAGGCGCGCGGCGAATTCGTGTTCGTCGGCGGCATGGTCGGTTGGGACGCGAACGAGAAGTTTGCGGCGGGCTTCGTTGCGCAGGCTAGGCAGGCGCTGGAGAACATCGTCGCGGTGCTGGCCGAAGGCGGCGGCAAGCCGGAGCACATCGTGCGGCTCACCTGGTATGTGCTCGACATGGACGAGTATCTCGCCGCGCGCCGCGAGCTCGGCAAGGCCTACAAGGCGGTGCTGGGCGACAACTTCCCGGCGATGGCGCTGGTGCAGGTCGGGCGGCTGTTCGAGCCGGAAGCGCGGCTGGAGATCGAAGCGACCGCGGTGATTCCGTAGGGCGATCAAGGCCTCTCGAGGCTGGCGCCTTTTTTCGATCCGTCATCCTGAGGCGCCCGCCGGAGGCGGGCCTCGAAGGATGCGGCCCCGAAATCTCGGGCCGTCGCCCTTCGAGGCTCGCTGCGCTCGCGCCTCAGGGTGACGGGGATAGTCCGCCTACGCCGTTCTTGCTACTCCGCGGCCTGCGACATCGGCCGCAGATCCTTCAGCGCCGTATCGAGCGCCGCACCCGTATCATCCGTCAGCGCGGCCTTGCGCAGCCGTGCGAGCGTGGCCGCCGGATCGGCCGTCTCCATGATCTGTGGCAGCATCTGCATCAGCGTCGCGTAGCGCGCGTGGCCGCGTTCGTGGGTGTCGCTGTAGCCCTTGACCAGGGTGCGCGTGGTTGCGATTTCGGTGGCGAGCTTGACGTTCGTGGCCGCGACCGTCGTGATGGTCTTGAGCCATTCGGTCAGAAACTTCTGCTCGTTGGCGAAGCGCAGCGAGCGCCGCCGCGTGGGCTTCAGCGCCGCGACCAGATAAAGCTGCAGGAAGCCGCGGATCGACGAGGTCTTCACCACGCGGCCTTTCTGCGTGAAGCGCTCGACCAGCCGCCGCGGTGCGCCGGAATTGAGCAGCCAGCGGCCGAGCGCTTCCGGCAGCGTGTCGGCGATTTCCTCGACGCGCGGATGCAGGAACTCGGCGATCTCGATGATCTGGCCGTCGGCGGCCTGCACCTCGGCGCGCACGCGGGCAAAGCGGCTCGGCCGGATCTTGAGTTCGGCGACGCGCACCGTGTCCTCGTAAGCCATGCCGAGCGCAAGCTCGCGCGCCGTCTCGGCGAGAAGCCGCCCCAAGCCGCCGTGACGCTTGTCGAGCTCGGCGATAGGCTTGAGCTTGGCGAGATAGTCGCGGGCGTAGTCGATGTCCTGATAGTCGGCGAGCCGCTCGATGCCGGCGCGCACGAAGGTTCGCACCGGCTCGGCATAGGCGTCCGCCTCGGCCATCAGCGGCGCAAGGCGAGGCGAGGGCGCGGGCTTCGGAGCTTCGGCCTTGGCCGGAAGAGGCGCGCCTTCGGCCGCGGCAAAGCCTGCCCCGAACGCCGCGATGCTTTCCTTCACGCCGACGCCGCCGCGATGAATCGCGGCCTCGAATGCCATGCGCTGCATCGGCAGCGCCTTCGAGCCTGCGAGCGCGCCGAACAGCACTGCCGAGATCACGCTGTTGGTGGCTTCGGCGAGCTGCGCCATGTCCGAGGCGATGAATCGCTTTGCCGCCGACTTGCAGCCTTCGAGCAGCGCGTCGGAATCGACGCGTCCGTCGGCGAGCGCGATCTTCTCGGTCATCGCGTAGACGCGGTTGGTCGAGAGGATGAAGGTGGTCTTGTCGGGTGTCACGAGTCCGCGCTGCACAGCGCGGCCAGCCTCCATCAGCTCCGACGCGATCACGATATCGACATCGCCCGCGACGGGCGTCAGCCCCAGCACCGGGGCGCGGGTGTTGGATTTCGCGCCGGTCTTGGGGAACAGCTCCACATAGTAGTTCGTCGCGCCGGTGCGCTGCGCGACGCCTGGCACCGAGGTCATCTGCGCGATGTAGCCCGCATGCTCCGCGGTATCGATGATCCATTCGGCGAGCACGCCGCCGCCTTCGCCGCCCATGGCGAGGATGGCGATGGTGATGGGACGCTGTTCGGTCGCGGTTGTCATGTCAGGCCGCCGCAAGCTTGCGTTCGATGCGCCGCTGGAAGAAGCCGATCACGGCGTCGCGGAGCTTCGCTTTGAACCTGTCCCAGCCGGTCGGATTGGTGACGAGCGAGGCGCGGTAGAACGACGGACACAGCACCGCGGCGTGGCTCACCTCTCCGCACAGCCCGCAGCCGACGCAGGAGTTGATCACCTTGGTGATCGGCTCGCGGCGCAGCGGATCGGGATTGGGCGCGATGGTCAGCGAAGGACACCCCGAGAGCCGGATGCAGGAATGATCGCCGGTGCAGGTGTCGGGATCGACGCCGAAGCGTTCGCGCACCACGCGCTCACCCTGCTGCGCGGCCTTGCGCATCAGCGGCTTGATGCGGCGCTGCTTGTTCAGCATGCATTCGGAATGCGCGACGATGACCTTTGGCCCCTTTTCCGGGGTGGTCAGCGCTTCTTTCAGCGTGTCGCGCATCAGCGCCACGTCGTAGGTGCGGTCGATGGTCCGCGCCCAGGTGACGCCGACGCCGCGCACCGCGGTCTCGATCGAGTTCTGGGTGTGACGGATCGCGCTCGGATGGAACGATGAGGGGATGTCCTGGCCGCCGGTCGCGGCCGAATAGCCGTTGTCGACGATGATCAGGACGTTGTCGCTCTTGTTGAACACGGCGTTGCCGACGCCGCTGGTCAAGCCATTATGCCAGAAGCCGCCGTCGCCCATCATCGCGATGGCGCGCTTGCCGGCTTTGACGTTCAGCGCAGAGGCGCCGGCTGCGCCGAGGCCGTAGCCCATGGTGGTCGCGCCGACATTGAACGGCGGGAAGATCGAGAACAGGTGGCAGCCGATGTCGGCGCTGACGTGATGCTGGCCGAGCTCGCGCTCGACGAGCTTCATCGCGGCGAAGATCGGCCGCTCCGGACAGCCGGTGCAGAATGACGGAGGCCGGCCATGGACGTTGTCGTTGATGACCTTCGGAACGCTTTCGGGTGCTTTCGCCGCGGCGACGACGTCGGCCGTCACAAGGTCCGGCCGCACCTTCTCGATGAACTTGCGGACCCCGGCGCGCATTACGCCGCCAGTGTATTCGCCGGCCATCGGCAGCACGTCCTTGCCGTGGACGCGAGTCTGGATGTCGGCGCGGCGCAGGATGGTGTTGATGGCCTGCTCGATGTAGTCCGGCCCGCCTTCCTCGACGACCAAAATGGCCTTCTTGCCGGCGCAGAAGCGGATGAGCTCCTTGTCCACCAGCGGATAGGTCACGTTCATCACGTAGAGCGGCACCTTGCTCTCGCCGAACGCATCGGCCAGATGATTGAGCAGCAGCGCGCGCAGCGTGGTGTTGTACATGCCGCCTTGCAGCACGATGCCGATGTCGTTGGCTTCGCCGTCGAAGAACTCGTTGAGCTGCTGGTCCTCGATGTACTTCACCGCGGCGGGCCAGCGCGTCTCCCACTTGTCCTTCTCGTGGATGTAGGTCATCGGCGGCATGGCGATGCGCGACAGATCGCGGCGCGGCTTCTCCAGCGCGTCCGTCAGGCCGAACTCGGGGCGCTTGTTGGTCTTGGTGTTGAAGCGGCCGTAGACGTGACAGGCGCGGATGCGCATCATCATCATCACCGGCGTGTTCGAAACCTCCGACAGCTCGAAGCCGGTTTCCACCGCACGCACGATCGAGGGCAGATTCGGCCGCGGGTCGAGCAGCCACATCTGCGACTTCATCGCAAAGGCGTGCACGCGCTCCTGCATGATCGAGGAGCCTTCACCGTAGTCCTCGCCGATGATGACCAGCGCGCCGCCGGTGACGCCGCCCGAGGCGAGGTTCGCCAGCGCGTCGGAGGCGACGTTGGTGCCGACCGTGGACTTGAAGGTGACCGCGCCGCGCAGCGGATAGTTCACGGAAGCGGCGAGGGTGGCGGCCGCAGTCGCTTCGCTCGCGCTGTTCTCGAAGTGCACGCCAAGCCCCTCGAGGATCTCGTTGGCGTCGGCCAGCACGTCCATCAGATGCGAGATCGGCGCGCCCTGATAGCCGGCCACATAGGACACGCCGGACTGCAGCAGCGCCTTGGTCACGGCCAGGATGCCTTCGCCGTGAAACTCCTCGCCGTCGCCGAGCTTGAGCTTCTCGACCTCTTCCTTGAACGAGCGTTCGGCCATGGGACATGCCTCTGAAATGCGGAATCCCACTATATTCAAAGGCATGCCGAACTGAAAGCGACCCCTGGGTGTGGCTGGTATTTGCGGTTTCGCGCCGTTGATCCGAGGCGGGATTGCTTTAGCTTGCTCAGGCGTTTGACCCGAACTTGAGCCCCGCCGTTGTCCAAAGACCTGCACCACCTGCGGCGCGCCCTCACACAGCGGGCCATCGGCGCGGCGATTTCGGCCACGGCGCGGCTGCCGATCGGTGGCCAGCGGTCGATCCTGCGCGGGGCCGTATCGCTCGCCGGAGCCACTCCGATGCTGCGGCGGCGGGTCCTCGCCAATATGCGGGTGGCGCTGGGCGAGCAGGTTCCCGAGCAAGCCGCGCGCCTGTACTTCCAGCAGGCGGGCTGGCTCCTGGGCAGCACACTGGCGACATTCCACCACGGACTGGCTGCGACGCCCGTGGTGAAGGAAATCCTGTTTGATCGGACAGTCGATGTGCTCGACAGGGCCATGGCGGCGGGGCGCGGGGTCGTACTCGCGACGCCGCACTGGTCTGGCCATGAGCTTGGCGCGGGCATTATTGCGACCCGGCATCCGGTGGCGATGCTGATCAGGGACGTCGGCGACGCCGAAAAGGCCGATCGCAAGGCTCGCTGGTACAAGGCGCTCGGCGGGCAAACCGTGCGACGCCCGTTGCGGGAATCGACGACCCGGGATGCTCTCGCCTATCTGCGAATTCTGAAGAGCGGTCAGGTGCTGGCCATGACCCCCGACCTGCTGGCAGCGCCCGGCGAAGGCCTTGTGGTCACCTTGTTCGGACGTTCGGCGCGACTCCACGCCGGCGCATTCAGGCTGGCGATGACAGCCGGGGCGCCCATCATCCGCTGCTTTCCCGTGTGGCGCTCCAGCGGAGGATTCACGATGACCTTCGAGGACTCGCCGCCGCCGCAAAGCACCGACCGGGAAGCTGCTGTTCAGGCCTGCGCGCAGGATTGGTGCAACTGGTTCGAGGAACGCCTGCGGCAGAATCCGGAGAACTGGTTGTTCTGGCTCGACCGGCGATGGAACGCATTTCTCCACGGTCGGGCGCCATGAACATCCTGGTGATGCTTGGTGTTGCGGCTTTCGGACTGGCCTTGCTGTGGCTGATGCAGAGCGTTGCGCTCAAGCTTGCGGGCGAACCGCTGGCTCTGCCGTTGCGGTTCGATACGCGCAAACCCCTGGTGAAGTGGACCAGCCGCGTGATGATTCACGTGACATGGCTCATCATCATTGTCGGTACACCGCTTGCGCTCGGCATTTCGCCGGTCGCATGGCTGCACCAGCAGTTTCCGCTGCCAGTGCCGTGGCGGGACATCGCTGTCGCGATTGCGGTGATGCTCGTTCCGGCCTGGGCGATGTACGCAGTCTGGTTCATGGCCGGATGGGTCGTCATCGAGCCGCGCTTTGATCCGGCAACGCGCCGCGCGAAACTCCTGCGCCGCGTGCTCGGCCCATGGCCGCTGGCGGCTCTGGAAGAGGCGGTGTTCCGTGGCATTCTGCTCGATCAAGTGCTTCTCGCGCTGCCGGATGGGTCGGCCTTTGCGGCGTTCGCGGTGGCCGCGACTTCGGTCGTGTTCGCGGCGCTGCACTTCGTCAAAAAGCCGCTGGATGCGAAACGCGCCATCTGGCAGCCGGCCTTTGGCCTGTTCATCGTGAGCTGCGTGTTCGGACTGGCTTATGTCTGGGGCGGTCGCTCGTTGTGGCTACCGATCGCCATCCATGGCGCGGCGGTGTTCGGGATCGAGGCGCCGAAGCTTTACGTCGCCTTCCGCGGGCCGCGCTGGCTGATTGGCTATCCTGAGTTTCCGCAATGCGGGCTGCTCGGCGGCTTGGTGGTGCTGGTCACGGCCGTGGCACTGATATTGCTCGTCTGACCGGAATTGATTGCGCGGGAGCATTTCTACCAATAGTTTTCTTGAGCGGCGGCGAGGTGTGGGCCGCTTGAGGAGGGGCTTGCATGAAGACGAAGACCATATTGGCCGCCGCGATTTTGGCGTTTGCGGCTGATGCAGCCTTGGCACAAGAGGTGACGCTGCGGGCCGTCACGTCTTTCGCCGAAGGCACGCAATTCTCCAAGAATTTCGAGCGCTTCATCCAGAAGGTGAACGCCGACGGCAAGGGCGTGGTTCAGATCAACTACATCGGCGGGCCGCGCGCCATGCCGCCTTTCGAGGTCGGTAACGCGGTTCGCACCCGGGTGATCGATATCGCGAATGTGACCGGTGCCTTCTACACCAACCTGATGCCTGAGGCCGATGCGCTGAAGCTGATCAGCAAGCCGGCGGAGCAGCAGCGCAAGGACGGCACCTTCGATTTCATCGAACAACTGCACAATCAGAAGCTCAACGCGCATTACCTGGCACGGCAGTTCCACAACGTGCCGTTTCACATCTATCTCAACAAGAAGATCGAGAAGATGGACTTCACCGGCCTGAAGATCCGCGTGACGCCGGTCTACAAGGATGTGGTCGAGGCGCTGGGCGGCACCACCGTCACCACCGCCCCGGGCGAAGTCTACACGGCGCTGGAGCGCGGCGTGGTCGACGGCTACGGCTGGCCGATCACCGGCATTTTCGATCTCGGCTGGGAGAAGGTGACGAAGTATCGGCTTGAGCCGCCGTTCTACAGCGTCGAGGTGGGCGTCCTGGTCAACCTGGATGCATGGAAGGGCCTCAACGACAAGCAGAAGAAGGTGCTGAACGACGCGGCGCTGTGGCTCGAAGGTCTCGACGACGAGAACGACGCGCTGATCAAGGCCGAGCGCGACAAGCAGGCGGCGGCGGGGATTTCGCCGATCGATCTCGGCGCCGCGGCGGGCAAGGATTTCGTCGCCAAGGCCAACGAGGTCGGCTGGGCTTCGGTAATCAAGCGTTCGCCGGAGAACGGCGCGAAGCTCCGGAAATTGGCAGGGAATTAGCTCAGCAGTGCGACTCGGGTACTCTCTCCCTGTCATCCTGACGTGCCCGCCCTCCGGCGCGTTTACGCGCGTCTGCGACATGCTATGGGCGGGCCTCGAAGGATGCGGCCCCGAAATCCCGGGCCGTCGCCCTTCGAGGCTCACTTCGCTCGCACCTCAGGGTGACGGATCGAGAGCGTATTTGTTTCTTAGAAGGCAACCATGACCCGCCTGTCCAATGCCTTCGGCAAGCTGCTCAACGCATTCGCGTTGCTTGCAGCGCTAACGCTTCTCGGCATGGTGGTGATGGTCACGGCCGACATCGTGCTGCGCAACGTCACACGCTCGGGTTTTCCGTGGGCCAATGAAGTCTCCGAGTATGCGCTCTACATCACCACGCTCTTGACCGCGCCTTGGCTCCTGCGCCGCGGCCAACACGTGCGCATCGATCTGGTGCTGACCGCAATGCCAAAACGGCTCGCCTGGATGATGGAGCTTCTCGGCGATGCGATGGGTTTCGTCGTGTGCCTCATCATGATGCGCTACGGCATCAAGATGACCATCGACAGCGCGGCCCTGGGCTCTATCACCATCAAGAACCTGGTGTTCCCGGAATGGTGGCTGCTTTGGCCGCTGCCGGTTTGCTTTGCGTTGCTCGCTGCTGAATTCGTGTTTCGCTTCGATCGGCTGGTTCGTTCCGAGCCGGCCCGGCGCGCCGACGCGACATCGGTGGGCTGAGAGCCATGGGCTGGATCGAAGCAAGCATCATCCTGTTCGGCGGACTTGTCGTTCTGATGAGCCTTGGCTTGTCGGTCGCAATCGCGTTTCTTGCCATCAACATCGTGGGCGCGTTGTTTTTCCTCGGCGGCGAGCAGGGGCTGTCGCAGCTTGCGCGAAACGCGGTCGCGTCGGTCACGAGCTTTTCGCTCACTCCAATCCCGTTCTTCGTGCTGATGGGCGAGGTGCTGTTCCACTCCGGCGTTGCATTGAAGGCCATCGATGCCTTTGCGCTTTTGATCCGCAAGGTCCCGGGCCGGCTTTCGGTGATCGCGATCGTCGCTGGAACCGTGTTCTCGGCGATTTCCGGCTCGACCATCGCGACAACGGCGCTGCTGGGCAGCCTGATGTTGCCGACCATGCTGGAACGCGGCTACGACAAGCAGCTCGCCATGGGGCCGATCATGGGCATCGGCGGCGTCGACATGCTGATCCCGCCGTCGGCGTTGGCGGTGCTGCTCGGCAGCCTCGCCGGGATCTCGATCTCCGGCCTGTTGATCGGCGGCATCGTGCCGGGGCTGATCTTAAGCACGCTGTTCATCGGCTACATCATCCTGCGCGCCTATCTCAATCCGGCGCTGGCACCCGAGGAAAAGCTCGCCGACGGTCCGGGCGGCGTGCACCGCTGGACGCCGTTCCTTCTTCACGTGCTGCCGCTGGTGCTGATTTTTGGTCTGGTGGTCGGCGCCATGACGGCCGGCTGGGCGACGCCGACCGAGGCTGCGGCGCTGGGCGCCTCGGGCACCATCATCGCTGCGATGATTTACCGCAGCCTGACCTGGGCGGCGCTGCTGAAGGCGTTGACCGGCACGGTCGCGGTGTCCGGCACGATCCTGTTCATCATCATCGGCGCTACGACCTTCTCTCAGGTCTTGAGCTTTTCCGGCGCCACCAACGGCATCGTGGGTCTCGTCTCGGCGCAGGGCCTGTCCGCCACCGTGCTGATACTCGGCATGATGGGAATCCTGCTGTTTCTCGGCTGTTTCGTCGATCAGGTCTCGATGATGCTGATCACGTTGCCGTTCTTCATGCCGCTGGTCCAGAAACTCGACGTCGACCCGGTGTGGTTCGGCGTGCTGTTTCTGATCTGCATGCAGCTTGGTCTGTTGACGCCGCCGTTTGGCCTGTTGCTGTTCACGATGAAGGGTGTCGCGCCGCCGAGCGTGACCATGAACGACGTGTTCCGTGCCGCGATGCCTTACGTCTGGTTTGGTCTTCTGGTTTTATTGTTGGTATTTTTTACGCCGCCGCTCGCCACGTTCCTGCCGCGGCTGCTAGGTAGTTAGCTCTCGCGGAGTTTTTGCTTTCGCTCGTGCTTGTTTGGAATGCCATGAAGAAACTTCTGCTCTTTTTGGTGATCGTCATTGCTGGCCTCGCTGGCTTCGTGGCCTTGCAGCCCGACACCTTCCGCATCGAACGCCGCATGATCGTGGACGCTGCGCCCATGGATGTGTTCGCGCAGGTCAACAACTTCCACCGTTGGGATGACTGGTCGCCCTGGGCGAAGCTCGATCCGGACGCGAAGGTCGCGTTCGAGGGGCCGCCGGCCGGTCCCGGCGCGATCTTCAAATGGGCTGGCAACGACAAGGTCGGGCAGGGCACCATGACGCTCGTCGAGAACAAGCCCGGCGAGTTCATCCGCGTGGATGTGGAGTTCGTGAAGCCGTTCGAAGGCAAGAACACCAGCGAGTTCACCTTTCGCCCGCAGGGTGACCGCACGCAGGTGACTTGGACCTCCACCGGCCCGATGACGTTCATGACCAAGGCGATGTGCCTGATCAGGAACATGGAAAAGGTGCTCGGTCCCGACATGGAGAGGGGGCTGTTGCAGATGAAGGCCGTGGCCGAGGGAAGAAGGTCTTAGGTTCCTTCCCGAGTATATCGAGCCATTTGCTCGTGCAGGGTCGCCCCTCGATTCCCTTGCATCAGCCAGTAAATGGCATATGTTCGTGACATATGCCAAGGAGATGGCCGTGGCTGATACTAGGCACGTCAGGTTGTTTCGAAATGGCCGCAATCAGGCGGTCCGTATTCCCGTTGAGTTCGAATTGCCGGGTGATGAAGCCGTCATGCACCGGGACGGTGAACGTCTGATCATCGAGCCCGTGCGCAAACGGGGGCTTGTCGCATTGCTCAAGGCAATGAAGCCGTTGGAAGAGAGTTTTCCTGAGATTGACGATCCCGTACCTGCGCCGGAGAAGGTGCTGTGACGCTCTACTTGCTGGATACGAATATTTTTTCGGACCTTGTTAGGAATCCGCAGGGCAAGGCGGCAAAGCAGATCGCCAAGCGGGGCGAGGACAACATTTGTACCAGCATCATCGTGGCGGCCGAATTGCGTTATGAGTGTGCAAAGAGCGGCTCGAAACGATTGATCCAAGCGATAGAAGAGCTGCTTGCAGAGGTTGAGGTCCTTCCTTTCGATGTTCCTGCCGACACTGAATACGGTGGACTTCGTTCGGAATTGGAAGCCGCTGGAAAGCCGATCGGGAGCAACGACCTTCTGATAGCCGCACACGCACGTGCCGTCGGCGCCACTGTGGTGACCGGCAATGTCGGTGAATTCAAACGCGTTCGCGGCCTGAAGGTGGAAAATTGGCTCGATTGAGTAGGCTTTTCTAGAACCCCGTGTGCACCCGCTTCGGCAGGTAGTGCAGCACGCGAAGCTCGATCGCGACCACCAGCAGATAGGCGAGGCCGCCGACCAACGTCAGCATCACGATCGCGACGAACACCATCGCGGTGTTGGCCTGGCCCTCGCCGAACGACAGCAGATAACCGAGCCCTTTGTTGCCGCCGACAAGCTCGCCGACCACGACGCCGACCACGGCAAGCGTCGAGCCGATGCGGAGCCCCGCGAACAGCGGCGGCAGCGACGCGGGAAACTCGATCTTCCAGAAGATCTGCGCGCGCGAGGCCTTGAAGGCGCGCGCGAGGCTGATCAGGTCCGGATCGACGGTGCGCACGGCGGTCAGCACATTGACCAGCACCGGGAAGAACACGATCAGGATCGCGACCAGGATCTTCGGGTAGACCGTGAAGCCCATCCACAGGATGAACAGCGGCGCGAACGCCACCTTCGGCGCGATCTGCAGCGCGAGGATATAGGGCGACAGCGCGAATTCGGCCAGGGGCGACATGCCGAGCAGATAGCCCATCGCGGCGCCCATCAGGCTGCCGATGATGAAACCTGCGAGCACCTCGCCTGCCGTGATGCCGGTGTGGGTGAGAAGCCCGCTCGTGTGCCACATCCGCACGGCTTCGTTCGCTACGGCCGATAGCGGCGGGATGATGTACGGCGGAATCCGCAGAAGGCCCGGCCCCCATTCCCAGCCGGCGAGGAAAATCACCAGCAGCAGCAGGCTGACCGCCGTTCCGCGGCGGACCATCGATCCTTCGCTCATGCCGGCACCTGCTGTTCGGCGGAGCCGATGCCGAGTTTGTCCATCAGATGGTTCACGTAGCCGCCGATCTTGCCGTCGTGCCGTCGTGTCAACGGATCGTCGCGGCCTGGGATGTCGATCGTGATCTCGTCGATGATCTTGCCCGGCCGTCGGCTCATCACCAGCACGCGATCGGACAGCGTGACGGCTTCGAGCAGGTCATGGGTGATCAGCAGCGCGGTCTTGCCGGCGCGCTTGAGCGTCTGCGCGAGCTCCTGTTGCAGCGTAATGCGGGTCTGCGCATCGACCGCGGAGAACGGCTCGTCGAGCAGCAGTACGGTCGGATCGACCGCGAGCGTGCGCGCCAGCGCCACGCGCTGCCGCATGCCGCCGGAGAGCTGATGCGGATAGTGCTTGGCGAAGTCCGCGAGCTTGAGCGTCTCCAGCAGCGTCTGCGCGCGGCGTTTGCGTTCGGTCGTCGGCACGCCCTGGATTTCGACGCCGAACATCACGTTCTCGGCAATCGTCCGCCACGGCAGCAGCAGGTCTTTCTGCAGCATGAAGGCGACGTGAGCGTTCGGGCCTTCGACCCTTTCGCCGTCGACGAAAGCCTGGCCTTCGCTCGGCGCCGCGAGACCCGATCCGATGTTGAGCAAGGTCGATTTGCCGCAGCCCGACGGCCCGATCAGCGACACCACCTCGCCGTCGCGCACGGCGATGTTGACGTCCTGCACGGCGGTCATGGTTTGCCCGCCGTCCTGAGGGAAGCGCATCGTCACGTTGCGATATTCGAGACGGATGAGGTCAGGCATCGAATACTTTCAACTGCGAATATCCCGCCGCGCCCCGCATGATTTCTTGCCTTTCGCTGGCCTGGCTCATGCATATTCCAGACCATGGATGTCGACTATAGTGGCAAACAATGCGTTCGCCGATACTGCATCGAGCGAGCCGTGTTTGCCGAGGGGAGAATGCGATGCGTCACACCAGATTTTCGCGCCGTCAGATCGTGACCGCGGGCGCAGCGTTCGGCGCGGGCCTGCTGGCCGCGCCAGCCGTGCGCGCGCAGTCGCTGGAGAAGCTCACCTACCTGTTCCCGGCGCCGCCGGTGCTGCCGGCCTTCGGTCCGATCCGGCTGGCGCAGGGCCGTGGCTACTTCAAGGAGGCGGGTTTCGATGTCGATTTCGTCGTCGGCCGCGGCGGCGTTGACGTTGCCAAGCAGGTCGGCGCCGGCAATGCGCCGCTCGGCGGCATCGTCGCCGACGCACCGATCATGGTGCGCGGCAACGGCGTGCCGGTGAAGATGGTCTGCCTGTTCGGTGGCCGCGGCTTCATGCAGCTTGTGGTGCGCGAGGACTCCGGCATCGAGAAGCCGGCGGACCTCAAGGGCAAGACCATCAGCACGATGTCGTATCAGGACACGACGTTCTATGCGCTGCTCGGCCTGATGGCGAGCGCGGGGCTGACGCAGAACGATGTCGACGTGCAGCAGGTCGGTCCGACGGGCGTCTGGCAGTTCGTCGCCGAGGGCAAGGCGCAGGGCATGGCCGGCGTGCCGGACTGGATTCCGCCGATCACAGCGACGGGCGTGAAGGTCCGGGTCATCCCGACCGAGCAGTATTTCCCGCACATGGGTCAGGCGATCGCTGCGTCCGACGACATGATCAAGCAGAAGCCGGACATGATCCGGAAGTTCGTGCACGCGTCGCTGCGCGGCATGAAGGACATCATGGACAATCCGGACAAGACCGCCGAGGAGTTCGTGACCATCGTGCCGGAGTGGAAGGGCAAGGAAGCCGGGGTGAAGTTCGCCTTCAATATGTACGCCAAGGATGTGTATCCGGGGCAGAAGGTGCTCGGCGAGGTCGATCCGGAGCGGCTTTCAAAGCTGCAGGATTTCTATCTGGCGAAGGGCTTCATCCAGAAGAAGACGCCGGTGTCCGAGCTCTATACGAATGAGTTCGTGAAGTAGCCAATCCGTCTCACCGGAAGCGGTGCCTGCCCCGCCTCATCCTGAGGAGCGGGCGCAGCCCGCGTCTCGAAGGACGAGGCGGCCCGTCCAATCTCGGGTTACCCGAGATTGGCAAATTAAGTGCGCAAGTCGGGTAAACCCGACTTGCGATGTTCGAGACGCGCTACGCGCTCCTCACCATGAGGCCGGGAGAGGGCGGTGCGTGAGGCTGGTCCCGCTCTACCGCTGGAACGGATACAGCATCTGCTTCCAATACCCGCGCGGCACCGGGTGGCCCTGTACGCCGTAGCCCTTCGGCCATTGGCCGTTGGGCAGGTGATACGTGCCAAACAGCTTGTCGTAGAACGGAAAGTGGATCGCGAAGTTCACGTCCACGGCTTCGTCCTCGATGCCGTGATGCCAATGGTGGAAGCGCGGGCTGACGAAAATCTTTTCGAGAAATCCGAAGCTCGTGCCGACGTTGGAATGGATGAACGTCGAATAGACATAGACCACCAGCGCGTAAGCCTGGATCGCCGATGGATCGAAGCCGACCAGCAGCGCGGGTGTGGCCGTGACGGCGCGCAGCACGATGATCTCCATAAAGTGCATCCGCGCGCCCGCGATCCAATCCATGGTCTTGGCCGAATGATGAACGGCATGGAAGCGCCATAGCGCCGGCACGCGATGGAAGGCGCGGTGCAGCCAGTATTGCGTGAAGTCGGTCAGCAGCATGATGGCGAGAAGTTGAACGACCCAGGGCAGGCTCTGCACGAAGGTGCGGACCGAGCCGATCTCGTGGATGCTGTTGACGAAATTCGACGGGGCGAATGTCAGGAAGGTTAAAATCTGGATCAGCAGCGATGACACCAGATAGTAGAACAGGTCCTCGCGCCATTCCTCGCGCAGCACCACCTGATCCTTGTGCTTGGCGAAGATGCGCTCGATCGGAATGAACAGCGCACCGGTGAACAGCACGTTGATGATGAAGAAGTCGAGGCCGAAGAACACCCCGCCGATCTGGTAGTCGCGGTGCGCCGGCAGGCTGCCGATCATGGTGGCCAGGAGCGTCAACGCCATGGCGGTCGCGCCGAGCGTTTTGTCCTTGCGCAGCATCAGGCTGAGGCAGGCGAGGGTGAAGCCCGCGAACAGGACGAAGTACAGCGCCGGCTTGAAGAAGCCGCTGGTGTGGACCGCGCCGAGTTCCGGCATCTGCGTGAGCGACGGATTGCGCAGCACGATGATCATGAGCAGGCCAGTGATGCCGGCCAGGATCCCGATCGAACCCGACAGCCAGCCCGAGCCGAACGGCCGCTCGGCGCGCGGCGTCTCGAGCTCCGAGCGCACCTTGCCGAGAATCTTGGTCGTGAGCATCGCGAACCCCCAGAAGGCTGTACCGGCGAATCGCTCTGTAAAGCCTCGCCCCTTTAGCTTTGGTCGCGCCAGCACGACAAATGGTTCGGGAAAGGGCCGGTCATCCGGCGTGGGATGTAGCAGGACGTTGTTAATGTGCCGTTAGACGGATGATGGAGTCGTAGATCCCGGGAAAACCTGTCGTTTCCGCATTCCGGACGGTCGACATCCGGAACCAAACAGGACTCCGACGATTATTCGCAGGCAGGTTCCATAAAGCCTTCATGGGCGGAGACGAAAAGCGATGGCAAAGAAGAGCATGATGACCAAGGCAGGCGAGACCATCAGCGATGCCGCCGGCAGTGCGGCTTCGACGGCGACGGACGTTGCGGCAGGCGCAGCCCTCGTGGCGACCGGCGCCGCGCGCAAGGTGGTTCGCGGCGCACGGCGGCTTTTGCCCGGCGTGCCGAAGAAGCGGCGCGCTGCGGCCAAGCGCAAGATCAAGGCCGTGGCCCGCAAGACCCGGAAGGCGGTCAGCTCGGCTCGCCGGAGTGCAGCGGCCCGGACCAGTTCGGCTGGCAAGACCGTCCGCTCGGTGGCGCGCAAGGCCAAACGGGCGACGGCCGGCCGGCGGAAAAAGCGTTGAGACTCCGTATCGGGGCTACCGGCTCCAGCGCTGGTCGGCGGGGCGCGTCGCGATCATCGACGACATGGCTGCCTTTCCTGCGCGCCGCGGCTCCATCGTTTGCTGGCAAGTCGAAGTGGACGGTAAGGACCAAGACGGCGTTGCACCGGCCCACAGGGACGTGAGGTCCGGCAACGCTCAAACTCTCGATCTGTCATCCTGAGGTGCGCGCGCAACGAGCCTCGAAGGATGACGGGGATAGACCGTCAGAACGGCTGCGTAAGACCGTCGAGCGCGGCGTCGCAGTTCACGAGATCGACGCGCTTCCAGGCGATGCGGATGCCGCCGTCGATCTGCACCAGCCGGTGCCAGGCGGTGCCGGTGAACAGCCGCTGCTGATCGCGCCGGTATTCGATCATGATGAACTTGGAGCGGATCGTTGCCGCGCGCCCTTCGCTGTCCTCGATCGTGACATTGCCGACCATGCGGCTCGTGCGCGAGCGCGGCTCCTGCGAATACATCCGCGGGCTGGCGAGCCTGCGAATACGGGTCTCAAGGAGGCGCCGGTCGTCGTACATCAGCGACACGGTGTCGTGCGGGTTGGCCTGATCGGGCTCGCTCGGCACCCAATACCAACCGTCGAGAGTGAACAGAGCGAGCCAATCGTCGAACTTCGCCTCATCAAGCAGCCGCGCCTCGTGCTGCACGAACTGTTCGCAGCGGTGGATGTCGAGCGCCTGCTCGGCGCGCGGGGCTCGCCCGCGCAACGGCGTCACACGCCGCCTGCTGGGCGCCGCGATCTTCGGTCGAGGCGTGCGCTTTTTCGCCATGGGTGATCCGGATTTCTTACGAGGCCGCTTTTGCCAGCGCGCCGCCCTGGCCGTGGCCGCCGTTCATGTAGCCGACCCATGCGTCGAGCATGTTGCGGATGTAGACTTCGCTGGTCGAATTGACGCCCTTGCGGCCGCCGTGGGCTTCGGGCTGGTCGCTCTGATAGCCGCGTCCGATCTGCAGCCACTCCGCGCCGTCGCTCGAAAGGCCCATGTCGATGCGGTTGTAGATTTCGAGATCGTCGGTGAGCACCAGGGAGCCCGTGCCGTTGACGATGTTGGCGAAGGCGACGGTGTTGCGGAACATCTGCTCCGGCGCGCCCTTCAGCTTGAAGTTATAAGTGTAGACCACGGTGCGGTTCACCGAGATCGGGTGCACCACGCGAAGCTGCTGGAACTGGCTCATCAGCGACACGTTCGGATAGACGTTCGAATTCCAGCGGCGCACTTCGAGGATGCGCTTGGTCTCTTCCTTGCCCTTCTTCTTCTCCAGCGCCGCGATGTATTCGCGGAACACCGGGTCCTTGAGGGCTGCGACCAGTTTGGAGTCGTCGTGATAATCGCCGAGATAGCTGTGGCCGTTCGGATAGGTCCAGATGCCGACCTGGGATTCCCAGAAGCTGTAGGGCGCGCCGTTCTGGCGCATCTGGCGGACCGCGATCTCGCCGGTGCCGTCGGAATGCGCGTCGTCGGATTGCGCCTGCGAGGCCTCGATCGAGGAGCGGTGCACGAACAGCGGGTGCGCGGCATCGCAGAGGTTCTCGAAGTAGACCTTCCAGTTCGCGTCATAGCCGTGCTTGAACACGCCGCCGGCCACCTCGATCTCGCCGTCGGGCGCGCGATCGAGCAGGTCGTCGAACGACGTCGTCATGTAGCCGAGCGACTCTTCCAGGTCCGGGCCGTCGGCGGCCTCGGTCGCGAACACAAAGCCGCGATAGCTTTTCACCCGTTTCACCGGGTTCATCGCCACTTTCGGATTCTTGGCGTCGAAGTCGGCCGGATAGCCGTGGTTGAGCGGCACGCCCTTGATGCGGCCGTCGAGATGGTAGGTCCAGCCGTGGTAGCAGCAGGTGAATTCCGGCGCGTTGCCTTTGTCGGTCGCGACCACCATCGCGCCGCGATGGGCGCACTGGTTGTGGATCACGCGGACGCGGCCTTCCTCGTCGCGCACCATCAGGATCGGGCGGCGGCCCATTTGGGTCGCGAAGTAGTCGCCCGGCTTCTTGATCTGGCTTTCGTGGCCGATAAAGACCCAGGCGCCGCCGAAGATGTTGGTCATCTCCAGCTCGAAGATCGCGGGATCGGTATAGATCTGCCGATGAACCCGGCCCGGTTTGAGGAAGCGCGAGAAATCCTTGCTCATGCCGCAGGGTAACGCAGCGGCGTTTTGCGAACAAGGCAGCGGTCGGGTGCGCTGCACGCCAGTTCCCGACCCGTCACCCCGAGGCGCGAGTGAGCGAAGCGAGCGAGCCTCGAAGGGCGACGGCCCGGCTGCTGCACCGTCGTGGCCGTGCATCCCTCGAGACTCGCCATAGCGTGTCGAAGACGAGCGTGAAGCGCTTGTGGCTCGCGCCTCAGCGACTGTGTCTCGCGTCAAGCGTTTTGCCATTTTCTGTTGTCTCTGAGCATGGCGTTGATGATGGTGAGGAGCTTCCTGGCCACCGCGATGAGCGCGACCTTCTTTGGCTTACCGGCGGCGAGCAGTCGGGCGTAGAAGGCCTTGAGCACCGGGTTGTGGCGACTGGCCGTCAAGGCGGCAATGAACAGAGCCGAGCGAAGCGCCGTGCGACCTCCGCCGATCATGGCCTTGCCCCGCCAGCGGCCCGATTGTCTGGTGTAGGGCGCCACACCAGCCAGGCTTGCGATGCGACGGCGATCGAGGTTGCCGAGCTCAGGCGCTTCCGCGAGGAAGATGCGGGCCAGCGTGTTCTTGATTCCGGGAACCGAGATGAGCAGGTCCTCCTTCTCCCGCCAGACCGGGGCGCCACGAACCAGACCATCGATGTCCCGATCGATGCTCGGCAGTTCCTTCTCGAGAACGGCAATGTGCCGCGCCAGGCTCTTGCGAACCCGCACGTTGCTGGCGTGCTTCTCGCGCTGCCGCTCGGCCACCAGCATCTCGATGATCTGGCGCCGCCGGCCGACCAACTCGGCGAGCAGCACGGCTGTTTCTTCAGGCATCGGCCGCGGCTCAGGTTTGACCGCCTCCGCGAAGTGGGCGATCACGCCCGCATCGATCGGATCGGTCTTGGCGCGCTTGCCGATGGCCTGTGCGAAGTGCCGAACTTGAGCTGGGTTCACCACTGCAAGCGGAAGTCCAGCTCCAGCCACCGCTGCCGCAACGATCGTCTCAAAGCCGCCCGTCGCCTCCACCGCAATCAGCGAAGGCGAAAGCCCTCGCAGACGGTCCACCAGGTCTTCCAGACCCTTGCCGTTCCGCTCGACCGCAAAGGCCTCACCGCCAGGGCGCACATGAACGTCCAGACGGTCTTTCGATACATCAATGCCAACGTAGATCGTGTCCATCTTCACCCTTCCTTGCGCAACCGGGCTTCGCTTGCGGCCCTCGCGACTGTTCGGGTTCGATGGAACGGCGGACGGATGCCCGTGCTGAGGTCCGGGCTTCATAGCCCCAGGATGAGACGGTCTCCCGTCCGCCACCGCGCCGACAACTCTAGCCGACGAAGCGATTCGCGACTTACAAGGATGAGGGGATGGAGTGCGCTCAGCCCAGTTCTTGCGCCCGGGCCAGGCTCGTGATCATCGAAACGCGCAAAAGATAGTCACGGGTGCGCGCCGGATCGGCCGCGATGGCGCGGAGGCTTTGGCCGAACTCGTCGCCGGTCGACTCCAGGTTCTTCTTATTCTGGATCGTATAATTCTGGATGTACTCCAGCGTCACGAGCCGGCGCTGCTTGTCGAAGCGCTCCAGCTCGCTCTCGGGCGCGCGGCCGTGCCAGACCATGACGAGCTTCTCGGCAAGATTGACCGCATCGTGGATGCCGCCGTTCATGCCCATGCCGCCGAGCGGGTTGTTGATGTGGGCGGCGTCGCCGATCAGCACGGCGCGGCCGAGACGGAAAGTTTTCGCCACGCGCTGATGCACCTTGTAGAGCGTGGTGTGCGAGATCTCGTAGTTGGTGATGCCCGGCACCACACCGGCCATCAGCGACTGCGCGAACTCTTCCGTCTGCACGCGCTCGTCGCTCGCTTCCTCGTTGACCAGGAACATCGCGCGCCAGAGGCCCGGAATCTGCAGCAGGAAGTACCAGCGCTGCGGATCGGCCACATAGCTCACGGATGACAGGCCCGGGATCACGCTGAAGAAGTCGAACGGCGTCGAGATCACCAGCAGCCGGTCCGGCCAGGTGAAGCCTTCGAACTCGATGCCGAGCGAACGCCGCACCGTGCTGCTCGCGCCGTCGGCGCCGATCAGATAACGGCCGCGCTGCGAGCTGCCGCCTTCGAGCGTGACCTCGACGCCCGCGCCGTCCTGGCTCACGCCGGTAACGCGGCTGTTGAACTTCATTTCGAAGTTCGGATGGCCGCGCATCTGTTCGAACAGGATGCGTGTGAGCTTGGATTGCTCGCTCTGGACGCGATAGGGATGCTTGGTCGCGTCCGTGATTGCCGCGAAGTCGAACTCGGCCAGAAGGCCGTGCTTCTTCGTGCGGTACTGGAAGGTCGGCGCCTTCAGCCCTTGCGCGATCAGCGGGGCGGCTGCGCCCAGCGCATCGAGCATGTCGAGCGTCGGCGGATGAAACGTCGAGGCGCGGGACTCGGTCGAGAGGTCCGCGCCTTCCTCAAACACCGTCACCGGCACGCCGGCCCGCGCCAGATGAGCCGCGGCGACGAGCCCCACAGGGCCCGCGCCGGCAATCAGCACACGATCGTTACTCAAGTTACGTCCTAGTCGATTTTCTGGATGCCCGCTTTGGTGATGATGTCGCGGTACTTGATGATCTCGTCATGCAGGAACTTCTTCGCCTCATCAAGCTGCATCGTCATCACCTCGGCGCCGGCCTTCTCGAAGCCTTGCTTGACCTGCGGATCGTTGAGCGCCGCGATCAGCTCCTTGTTGAGCCGTTCGAGGATCGGTCGCGGTGTGCCGCCCGGCGCGAGCAGGGCGAACCAGCCGTTGACCTTGTATTCCGGCAGGCCGGCTTCGGTCGTGGTCGGCGCGTCAGGTAGCGTCGGAATGCGCTTGTCGCCCGCGACCGCGAGCGGGATCGCGCCCTTGCCCTGCAGCGGGCCGGCGATGTTCGGATACCACTGGAAGCCGAGCGGCACCGTGCCTGCGATCAGGTCGGGGCCGTATTGCGCGATGTTGCGATAGGGTACGTGCGTCATCTTCACGCCGGTGACCTGCGAGAAGTATTCGCCGGCAAGATGCTGCGAGCTGCCGTTGCCGACCGAGCCGTAGTTCAAGCCGGGATTTTTCTTGGCGTATTCGATGAAGTCCTTCAGCGTCCGCGGCGGCAGTTCCTTGCTCACCGCGACGATGATGGTGAAGCCCGCGAACGGCGAGATCATCTCCAGGTCTTTCTCGGGATCGTAGCCGAGCGACTTGTAGAGCGAGAGATTGGCCGCGACCGGGCCCGAGCCGCCGCCGACCAGCGTGTAGCCATCCGGCGTCGAGCGCGCGCCTTGCAGTGTGCCGGAGTTGCCGCCGGCGCCGGGCCGGTTCTCGACGATGATCGGCTGGCCCATGTTCGCGGACATCTTGTTGAGCATGATGCGGCTGACCACGTCGCTGGCGCTGCCGCCGGCGAACGGGATGATCACGGTGATGGCACGGTTCGGGTAGTTCTGCGCGGTGGCAGGAGCACCGAGTGTTGCGGTCAGCGTCAGCGCTGCCCCGAACAGCGCGGCCCATTTCAGTTGTGTGGTCTTCATTTTGTTGCCCTTCATTTCCCCTTGGAGTTTCAGGATCCCTTGAATTTTGCCGGACGCTTGGCGTGGAAGGCTTCGACACCTTCCTTGAAGTCGTCCGATTGCCGCAGCCGGCTGTAGCAGTGTCCCTCGAGCTCAATTGCGGTGGTGAGCATCGAGTCTTCGGTGTCGTTGAGGAGTTTCTTGGCCGTGCGCTGAGCGAGCGGCGAGAAGGCGCGAAGCTCGTCGACCAGCGCGTCGGTCGCGGCTTCGAGTTTGTTGTCGGGCACGCATTCGGTGGCGATTCCCCAGTCATAGGCCTGCTTCGCCGGAATGCGCCGCGAGCGCATCACGATGTCTTTCGTGCGGGTGATGCCGACGATCTTCTGCAGGCGCGCCGAGCCGCCGGAGCCGGGGATCTGGCCAAGCTTCTGCTCGGGGAGCGCGTAAAAACCGGTTTCCGACACGATGCGGAAATCGCAGGCGAGCGACAGCTCGAAGCCCACGCCGAAGCAGAAGCCGCGGTTGGCGACGATCACCGGTTTCGAGCAGCGGGCCGGCGCCGCGATGTTCCAGGCGAGCTTGGACACCGTCTCCGGCGTCGCCTCCATGAAGCCCTTGATGTTGCCGCCGGAGGAGAAATGCTCGCCGATCGCGCGCAGCACGATAATGCGTACGCGCGGGTCCTCGTCGAGATGCTCGAACACCATCCGGAGCTGGTCGCGCTGCGGCATCGACACGACGTTGAGCGGCGGCCGGTCGAGGATGATGTCGGCCCGCCCGCGCGCCTCGTCGATCTCGACGCGGAAGCCGTCGAGCTTGGCGAGGCGGGGGTCGTTGAAGCTTGCAGGCGAACTCGTGGTCGAACTCATGCGGCGGTTCCTTGGGAGCGCGGGGCGCTTTTCTCGGTCTGGTAATCGCCTGCCACCAGCATCCGGCGCAAGAGCTTTCCGACGGGCGATTTGGGGATAGCCTCGACAAAGACGTATCGCCGCGGGCGCTTGAAGTTGGCAAGGCCCGAGGTGCGGCAGAATTCGTCCAGCGCGCGCTCGTCGACCGCGGCGGTCCGCTTGATGAAGGCCGTGACGATCTTGCCCCAGCGCTCGTCGGGCAGTCCCACCACCGCGACCTCGGACACCGCCTCGTGCAACGACAGGCAGCTTTCGATCTCGACCGGCGAAACATTTTCACCGCCGGTGATGATCATGTCGTCGACGCGGCCGGTGACGAACAGGTCGCCATCGGCGTCGAAATAGCCGGTGTCGCCGGTGAAATACCAGCCCTGGCGGATCGCCTTGGCGTCGGCCTCGGGCCTGCGCCAGTAGCCTTCGAAGGACTCGTCGCCTTGCAGGAGCGCGATGATCTCGCCTTCTTCGCCAGCCTTGGCGATGTCATCGGGCGAGGCCGCGCCGAGCTTCACCACGCGGATCATTTGGTTGATGCCGGCGCGGCCGGCCGAGCCGGGCTTTAGCGGCGCCTTCTGATCGATGGTGAAGGTGTAGACCTCCGACGAGCCGTAGTGATTGACGAACAGCTCCGGCTTGAACGCGGCCGTCAGCTCCTTCAACAGGCCATCGGTCATCGACGCGCCCGCAAAGCCGAGCTTGGTCACCGACGAAACGTCGCTATCTTTGAAGCGCGGATGATGCACCAGGTCGTGATAGAGCGTCGGCACCAGATAGAGATTGGTGATCTTTTCCCTCTCGATCAGATCCAGCGCGCGAGCGACATCGAAGCGCGGCAAGCAGACGAACGCGCCGCCAATGAGGGACATCGCGAGCAGGGAGCGCACGCCCATGGTGTGGTAGAGCGGCATTACGCCCAGCGTCCGCTCGCCCGCGCGATAGAGATTCTGCGCCACCTGCGCGAGCGCCGCGGCGCGCTCGGCGCGCTGGCGGCGCGGGACGCCCTTGGGTTTCGCGGTCGTGCCGGACGTATAGAGCATCACCGAAAAGGCCTCGGCATCGGTCCGCGGCGATACAAGGTCGCTGCTGCCCGAGGCGACGAACGTCTCGAACGTCAAATCGGCCGCAAGGCCCACCGCGATCCGCGGCATCGCGCCCGCGAGCTTGCAGGCCTTCACGGCGTCCGCCGACACGCCCTCATAGACCAGCGCCTTGGCCTCGGCGTTCTCCAGGCAGTAATCGAGTTCGTCTGCCGTGCAGCGCCAGTTCAGCGGCGTGATGATGATCCCGGCGAATTGGCAGGCCCAATGGATGGTCGCCGCCTGCCAGTTGTTCTGCAGAACGGTGACGAGATGGTCGCCGGGCTTGAGCTTCAACGCGTCGAAAGCTCCGACCAGCGCCGAAATCCGGCGATACCACTCCGCATAGTTGAAACGCACATCGCCATCGACGATGGCGAGCGCATTGGGATCGCGCGCCACGCTGCCGAGGAAACTTGTACCGAGATCAAGCATGGGGAAGCGGTCAGGCGTTTCCTGATGATCGTTTCGTATACCGAAAGCCCAAGCGTACTACGACCACGTGTTTTAGGACCGACAAGTGTTCCTGGGCCGTCAGGGATGATACACCTCCATCCCATGTCCAAGCACGATATGCCACCCCCCGAAGCGACCCGCAGCAACACGCCGCAACCGGTCCGCACCTTGCGCGATTGGCTCGACCACCTGGCGGCGCGCGACCGGCTCGCGGTGCTCAAGCCCAACACCCGCTTGAAGTTCGAGGTCGCGGCCTATTCCAAGCGGCTCGACGGGCTTCGCGCCACGGTGTTTCCGAAGCCGGACGGCCATCCGATC
Organism: Rhodoplanes sp. Z2-YC6860; assembly: GCF_001579845.1. Lineage (GTDB taxonomy): Bacteria > Pseudomonadota > Alphaproteobacteria > Rhizobiales > Xanthobacteraceae > Z2-YC6860. The sequence goes on along the minus strand of NZ_CP007440.1, from coordinate 5,329,008 downwards.
CCGGTGGTGTCGGGGCTCGTGTCGGACCGCGGCTGGATGGCCGAAGCCATGGGCGTCGAGCCCTCCGAGGTGCTGGCCCATTTCCAGAACGCCGCCGAAAATCCGGTGCCGTGGCAGGAGGTCGCATCCGGCCCCGCGCAGGAGGTCGTGCACCGTCAGGACAGGGGGGCGCTCGATCTCGCCAAGATCCTGCCGCTGCCGACCCACAACGAGCACGACGGCGGGCCGTATATCGCGGCCGGCATCATGATCGTGCGCAATCCGAAAACCGGAAAGCAGAACGTCTCGATCCACCGCTGCCAGCTCACCGGTCCGAACCGGCTCGGCGTGCTGGTGCTGCCGCGGCACACCTTCACGTTCCAGCGCATGGCGGAGGAGGCGGGTCAGCCGCTCGACGCCGCGATCGTGGTCGGCGTCGATCCGCTGACGCTGCTCGCCTCGCAGGCCATCGTGCCGCTCGACCATGACGAGCTCGAAATCGCCGGCGCCTTGCACGGTCGGCCGCTCCCGGTGGTGAAGTGCGTCGCAAGCGATATCCGCGTGCCGGCCGACGCCGAGATCGTGATCGAGGGCCGCTTTCTGCCACACGTGCGCGAGCCGGAAGGCCCATTCGGCGAATTCCCGCAATACTACGGCGAGCGCGCGCCGCGCGAGGTGATGGAGATCGTTGCGGTCACGCATCGCAAGGACGCGATCTTCCACACCATCGTCGGTGGCGGGCTCGAGCATCAGTTGCTCGGCGCGATCCCGAAGGAAGCGACGCTGCTCACGCACTTGCGCAGGAATTTCTCCAACGTGCTCGACGTGCATCTGTCCCCCGGCGGCGTGATGCGCTTTCACCTCTTTGTGAAGATCAGGAAGACGCAGGAAGGGCAGGGCAAGAACGTCATCCTCGGCGCCTTCGCGGGCTACTTCGATCTCAAGCACGTCATCGTGGTCGACGAGGATGTCGACATCCACAACCCGACCGAGGTCGAGTGGGCGGTAGCGACGCGTTTCCAGGCTGACCGCGATCTGGTGATCGTGCCGGAAAGCCAGGGCTCAAAACTCGACCCGTCGAACCGCGACGGCGTCGGCGCCAAAATGGGCCTCGATGCCACGAAGCCGTTCAAGGCCCCGGAGATGAAATTCAAGCGCATCTACGTGCCAGGCGAGGAGGCCATCAACGTTGCCGACACGCTGAAGCAGGGCGGCGCTGACTGGCGCAGTGCGCTGAAGTCCTGACGAACGGCTTCGATTGCGGCGCGATTTCAACGCATCGCATTTTCCAGGTGATAGCGGCCGAGAAGCGGACATCGTTTGATATCGACGATGTGCCGCGGGCTATATTATAAGCCCGCCATTGTGCTGCAATTTGAGACGGCCGCGTATTTTCAAACGACGGCGCCGCGTACGTGCATCGCTCGGATGGGAATACGCCGACCCGTCCTTATCGTTGTCGTTACCAATACTATCGGGATTGAAATGATCGTCCACGCGCTGATTGGGGTTGGAGCATTGGTGGCAGGGCTATTCCTGTTTTGGGTGCGCCAAAGGGCTCGTTCGATTTATGGGCTTTGCGAAATCGCCGCAGGAGTTTTCATTGTCGTGTTCACGTTCTTTCCGGTGGACCCTTCTCTGTCCGGCACGGATCAATCTCAAATCGCCGTCATATTGAATCAGCGGCTGGCAGAACTGGCGGGCCTGTATGTGATCGTCAGGGGACTGGACAATCTGGGGCAGGGCGGCCTCGGCCCGTTTCAGGAATTTTGGAACCGACTGTTCGGCTAGCAGCGCACAATCGAAGGAGTCCCCAGGGATGAGCGGATCATCGCGGCTTCGACGGCTCTTCTGGTTTTCGATCACGATCTTGTCTCTTGCTCTCTTTATGTTGCCGAGTGCGTCGGCGGACCCCGTGCTCGACGTCTCGATCAACGGCGATACGCGTCATTTTGAACGGGACGCTTTGCTGGCCCGCCCCGAAGTGAGCAATGTCGAAATTGTCCACGATGTTGCGTATGGCAAGACTATGCGTTTTCGCGCGATCCCGTTGGCGGTGTTGCTGCCCGGACTTGGGGCGTCCGTTGACGGTGTGCTTGAGACCGTTGCGGTTGACGGGTTCGCGGCCCAGTTACCGCTTGGTCTCGTGACCAACACGGATCCGGCCAAGGCGGTTGCCTGGCTCGCGATTGAGCCCGCCGACGCGCCATGGCCGCCGTTGCCCGGCAAGACAGCGAGCGCCGGGCCCTTCTATATCGTTTGGACCGGCGCGAGCGCAGCCACCATCCGCAGCGAGCAATGGCCGTATCAGGTGGCGAAGCTTGAGACTCAGCCGTCGCCGGGCAGTCGCTGGCCGGCGCTTGCTGTCGACCCGGCGTTACCCGCGACTCACCCCGTCCGCGCCGGCCAGGCGCTCTTCGTTGTGCAATGCTTGCCTTGCCATACGCTCAACGGCGCGGGTTCAGGCACTCTCGGCCCCGATATGAACAAGCCGATGAGCCCAACCGAGTACATGACCCATGACGGGCTGCAAAAGCTCATTCGCGACCCAAGGTCGGTCCGAAGCTGGCCCGGTCTGCTCATGCCCGGTTTCACCGCGGATCAGATGAGCGATCGCGAAATCGATTTGGTGATCGAATATCTCGCGCATATGGCAGCGCGACGTAAATCTCAGTAGCTCGCGAGCGATGCTGAATCTCCTTTGACGGTGCGGCATTTAAGGCGCAATTTTGGGCGGGGCGGCAGACCACTGGTTGAATAACTCAACGGGGAAGCTGGCTCCATGAACGCAAATCTCAAGCACGTATGCGTGAAAGCCTTCCTGGCGGTCGCATTCTGTGCGTGCACTGCGAAAGTCCAAGCCGCTGACATCAAGGTTATGAGCGACAGCCCGCTCGAACCTGCGTTGACCAAGGTCGTCGATCTTTATCGCCAGCAGAGTCACAACAAAGTCGGCCTGGTGTTCGACCCATCGCCCGCCGTGAAGAAGAGGATTGAAGACGGCGAGTCAGCAGACGTCGTTATCGTTCAGCCGGACTTTGCCGAGGCGCTCACGAAGTCGGGCAAGGTCAGCGCCGGCGACAGGCCGATCATCGGTCATGTCGGCGTCGGTCTGGGCAACCGCAAAGACAGTCCGGCGTACGACATTTCGACTGTCGAAAAATTCAAGAGCACTCTGCTTGGTGCAGACCTGCTTGTCTTCAACAGCGTCAAGTCGGGAGAAGCTTTTGCCGGAGTCCTCGAGCGGCTGGGTATTGCCGGTACGCTCAAGTCCAAGATCGTGCGCACGACGCCCCTCGGAATTTTCGAGCCTGTGTTGAAGGGCAAAGGCAACGATATGGCGGCGGGTACGATACCGCTGATCGCGACGACGCCAGGCATCAAGCTTCTTGGCCCGTTGCCGGCTCAGTTCCAGAGCTCTCTGACGTATACCGCAGTGCTCATGGCGAAAACCTCGCAACGTGATGCAGCCGAAGGGTTCATCAAGTTCTTGGTGTCGCGGGAGGCAAAGGCCGCTTTCGCAGCAAATGGCGCTTCGTAAATTGATGGCCGCTGAAGAATTCCTGACGGGGCCGATTGGGTCCCGTCAGGGTGGCGGCATGTCGTGTGGCGTTCTGACGACACAAGTTCCACAAACGAATTTTGCCGGGTTTGGGTTGCCCGGAGATTGGTGCCGGCCGATTATAATCATCGAAGAAATGCGGCGGTTGTCGGTTGGAGGGGGCAATGAGGTTCTTTCGAGTCTGGCTCGTCCTGGCGACGATCGTGGGACTCGTCGACTCGGGCGCCGCGGCCGACATGCCGGTGAAGGCCGTGCCGATGAAGGCACCGTTCGCTCCCTCGTTCAGTTGGACCGGGTTCTATGTCGGCGTGCACGCGGGCTGGGGAGGGGACAATCCCACCGGTGCGACATCGGTCGGCATGGCGACTTTTCCGACCACGCTCACTTCACAGCACGATCTCGATCTCGGCGCCCATGGTCCGCTGTTCGGCGGGCATGCCGGCTACAACTGGCAGATCAATCCGCGGCTGGTGGTTGGCATCGAAGGCGACATCACCGGCACCGGCATCAAGGCCTCAGGCGCGCAGTCGGCGTTCTGTCCCACGCCGTTCTGCACGCCCGCGACGGTGGTGCCCGGTGCGCTCTTCACCATGTCGCAAGAGGTCAACTGGCTTGCCAGCATCCGCGGTCGTCTCGGCACCATCTGGGGCCCGGGCTTGATCTACGTGACCGGCGGCGCCGCCTGGGCCAACGTTGAAACTAAGGCCAACATCGGTGACGCGTTCTTCGGTTGCGGCGGCGGCGGCATCGCTTGCACATATTCGGCCGCGAGCAACGTCACGAAAACCGGTTGGGCTGCAGGCGCTGGCTATGAGACCGCGCTTGCGGGCAACTGGACGGTTCGCGCTGAGTATCTCTACTACAGCTTCGGCGGCCAGACCCTCACGGCTGGCGCGCCAGCCGCGAATTGCGGCGCTCCGCCCTGCATTGCGACCTTTACGTCTTCGGACTTGAACATCCACACCGTCCGCGCCGGCCTGACTTACAAGCTGGGCCAGCCGGCGGGTGCGCCGATGGCAGCGCTCACACCGCGCGCCATCGCTGCCGCGCACAGTTGGAGCGGGCTCTATGCCGGCATCGATGCGGGCTGGGGCTGGAACGATCTCACCGCCACGTCCGTGAATAGCGTGGCGACCGCCCCGGCCGTGCTCTCCGCCCAGCACGATCTCGGCGCCAGCGGCCCGCTGTTTGGCGGTCACATCGGCTACAACTGGCAGATCGATCCGAAATTCGTGATCGGCGTTGAAGGCGACATCGTCGGCACCGGAATCAAGGCTTCAAGCGCACAAACGCCATCCTGCGACCTTGCGTTCTGCCAGGTCTCGACGGCGCGCGGTGCCGTCATGACCATGTCGCAAGAGGTCAACTGGCTCGCCAGCGTCCGCGGCCGTGTCGGCGCCGTGTGGGGGCCTGGCATGATCTACGCCACCGGTGGCGCCGCGTGGGCCAACGTCGACTACAAGGGCGACACGGGCGACGCGTTCTTTGGCTGCACCACCAGCGTCGGCGGTTGCGAATATCCGGCAGCGAGCAACGCTACGAAAACCGGCTGGGTCGCCGGCGGCGGCTACGAGGCCACGCTCATCGGCAACTGGACGGTCCGCGCCGAGTACCTCTACTACAGCTTCGGTGGTGAGACGCTGGTGGCAGCTCCTACGCCCACAGCGGGTTGTACGGCTTTCGCGCCGTGCACCACGAACTACACGTTCCCTGACTTGAAAATTCACACCGCGCGTGCCGGTGTGAGCTACAAATTCTAAGCGGCCTGGAGGAAGCTCCGGTGACATGGGATAGCGGGAGCCGGCGTCAAACGACCGCTCAGGCTGTTGAGAATTCGCCGCGGTCGAATCCGCGGCGGCGCGATGTGGTGTCGGGCCTCGCGACAGTCGGCTTGAGCACGCTGCTCGCGCCGGTCGCGTCGCGTGCACAGAGCGCGGGGCGTATCGATGTTCACCACCACATCCTGCCGCCGAAATACATGGCCGATCTGGCGCGCCTCGCTCCCACGGAGCAGCTGCAGCCGTGGTGGAAGCCCGCTCTGTCGATCGAGGACATGGACAAGAACGGCGTGGCGACCGCCGTGGTGTCCCTCACGCAGCCGGCCGTGTGGTTCGGCGACATCGAACTCGGACGGCGGCTGGCGCGCGAGAGCAACGACTATGCCGCGGGTCTGGTCAGGGATTATCCCGGACGCTTCCGGATGTTCGCGGCCCTGTCGCTGCCCGATCCGGACGGCAGCTTGAAGGAAATCGAATATGCCTTTGACACCCTGAAAGCCGACGGCATCTGTCTGGTGACGAGCTACGGCGACAAGTATCTCGGCGATGCCGCGTTCTGGCCTGTCTATGAAGAGCTCAACCGCCGCCGCGCTGTCATCTATACGCATCCGCTCAGCCCAAGCTGCTGCAAGAATCCATTGCCGCAATATCTGAGAGATTCCTCGATCGAGCTTGGCACCGATACGACCCGCACGATCGCGAGCCTCCTGTTCAGCGGCACGGCGGCGAAGTTTCCGGACATCCGATGGATTTTCTCGCATGCCGGCGGAACCATGCCGTTCCTTTATCAGCGGTTTGTCCGCGAGGCGGCGGCGCTGAAGGATGCAAAGTCCATCCTGCCGAACGGCTTGTCGCACGAAATCCGGAAATTTTATTACGACCTCGCCCAGTCGAACCTACCGGGCACGGTGGCTGGCCTTCTTTCGCTGGTGCCGGTGTCCCAGTTGCTCCTGGGGAGCGACTATCCGGCGCGGACCGCAGCCGAAGTCATCTCGGGAATCGGCAAGTACGGATTCAGCGCCGAAGATGTTGCGGCCATCGAACACGGCAACGCGCGTCGTTTGCTCCCGAACCTGCCGGGGTGATCCGCCGGCGTGATGTTTTTGCAAAGCCGCGCCGTCGTGACGACACTGACCTTAGCCGGTAGGCTGGTCCTGTCTGAGTCTTCTGGGCGTATGAGGCGAGGGAAGTTTGACCTTGCCGGTCGGATTCATCGGAGGGTTGAATGATCGATTGCTACACATGGACCACTGACAACGGATACAAGCCGCGGATGATGCTCGAGGAGACCGGGCTCGCGCACAAGATCATTCCCGTCAACATCCGGCAAAAAGAGCAGATGTCGGCGGAGTTCATGAAAATCAGCCCGGGTCACAAGATTCCGGCGATCGTCGATCACGATGGCCCTCGGGGCGCCACCATCATGCTCTGCGAGTCCGGCGCGATCCTCAAATACCTCGCCGAAAAATCCGGCAAGCTCTATCCGAGCGATCCGGTCGCCCGCGCGAAGGTGGATCAATGGTTGTTCTACGGCTCCGCGACTTTCACCACTCTTGCGCAGCAGTTCGGCCATTGGGTCGTGCGCAATCCCGAGAAGGTGCCTCCCGCGCAGAAGCACTATGACGCCGTCCTGCGCGACATGCTGGGCACACTCGACCGGCATCTCGCTTCCAACGAATATTTCGGCGGTGATTATTCCATCGCTGACCTGACGATGTATTCCGACGTCCACCTTCATGGTGTGAAAGATATCGGCCTCCAGGATTATCCCAGCTTGAAGCGCTGGCATGATTCAATAGAAGCTCGTCCGGCCACTCAGCGGGCGTGGGGACCGTTTCCTGTTTGAAGCGACGAGATCGGGTGCTCTACTTCGACCTCAAGCACGTCGTGGTCGGCGAGGATGTCGGCATCCACAACGCGACCGAGGTCGAGCGGGCGGTGGCGGCACGTTCCAGGCCGACCGCGATCGGGTCATAGTGTCGGAAAGCGAAGGCTCGAAGCTCGATCCGTCGAACCGCGACGGCGTCGGCGCCAAGATGGGGCTCGATGCCACGAAGCCGTTCAAGGCCCCGGAAATGGCCTTCAAGCGCATCCGGGGTGCCGGGCGAGGAGGCCATCAACGTGGCCGAGGTGCTGAAGCAGGGCGGCGGCGACTGGCGGAGCGCGCTGAAGGGCTGATCGAACTCACCTAGACGTAGGCTCGGCCAAGGCGTGGAAGCGCCGAGCCCACACGTTCATTCATCGTTGCAATCTGTCACGTGGGCAAACCGCTCAAGCCCGAGTGGCGGGTGTCGTTGCATGCAATCCTATACCAGGCCGCCCCGCCTTTCCGGCCAAGCGCCACGGCTGCAGGGTCATTCGCCAACTAATTCTGATTTGGGAAGCGGTCAATAGCATTTGGTGTCAAACATGTTCTTGATTTGTTCTTTCGTCTAGTGTAATTGTTGTGCTGTCTTGTCTGCGTCGGACGTGTCGTCGATCGCGACACCTGATGACGAGGCAAGGTGTGGCCGCCGACAATGCGTGCCGCTGGATGGAGCGCCAGGAGGCGCCGGGCTCTTCGCACGGGCCCGCGTGCCGCGGGACCCCCACTGCCCTCAAAGCACTGGCCCTCAAAGGCCATGGGTCCCGGAAGCTTGGCGCGCAGGCTGGCCAATCGCACGGCCGGCCTTAGGAGGTTTCGCAAACCTCCTGGCGCCTCCCGGCGCTCCATTCCTCTCTCCTATGGGAGAGGACAAGGAAAACAGGGACACGGGCGCACCCGGGCGTCCGAAAAACAAAACCCCGGGACGGCGGAGCGTTGGCTGAAGCAGGCGCTAATCAAAAGGAGTCAGCTCCTGCTAGTCTATGCTGATAATTTAGGCATCGTGGGTGGCAAATGCCTGTAAAACCTGTCTTTACCCAGCTTGTGGATTGGCGCGAGGCTTGCACCAATCGACATCGGAACACCTGCCAGACTTAGGGCCAATGGCCGGGCGGGGGGAGAATGCCGGTGGGGCTTGCGTTTGATGAAATGAAGGGGACCGACGGTGTCGTCCGGGCCCCTTATTCGGAGCTGGCAGGCTGGCTGGGCGACGTGAAGCCCGACGTCCTGGATTATCGCCGCCGCGAGGCGGAGCTGCTGTTCCGCCGGATCGGCATCACCTTCGCGGTCTATGGCGAGGCCGACTCCACCGAGCGCCTGATCCCATTCGACGTCATTCCGCGCATCCTCGGCGCCAAGGAATGGGACCTGCTGCGCCGCGGCCTCGAACAGCGCGTGCGCGCCATCAACGAATATCTGCGCGACGTCTATGGCCGCCGCGAGGTGCTGCGCGCCGGCATCGTGCCCGACGACCTGGTGTTCCAGAATCCGGTGTTCCGGCCGGAGATGAACGGCCAGAAGGTGCCTCACAACATCTACGTCCACATCGCCGGCATCGACATCGTCCGCGTCGATCCGGAGACGTTCTACGTGCTCGAAGACAACGCCCGCACGCCCTCCGGCGTCTCCTACATGCTGGAGAACCGCGAGATCATGATGCGGCTGTTTCCGGAGTTGTTCGCGCGGCACCGCGTGGCACCGGTCGAGAACTATCCGGACGAACTGCTGGCGACGCTGAAGTCGGTCGCGCCGGATTCCGCCTCGGGCGATCCGACGGTCGTGCTGCTCACGCCCGGTGTCTACAATTCGGCCTATTACGAGCATTCGTTCCTGGCCGACAAGCTCGGCGTCGAGCTGGTCGAAGGCCGCGACCTCTTCGTCAAGAGCGGCTTCGTCTACATGCGCACCACGCAGGGGCCGAAGCGTGTCGATGTGATCTACCGCCGCGTCGATGACGACTTCCTCGACCCGCTGTCGTTCCGCGCCGACTCCGCGCTCGGCGTCGCGGGGCTGATGTCAGCCTATCAGGCCGGCAACGTCACGCTTGCGAATGCGGTCGGCACCGGCATCGCCGACGACAAGGCGATCTACAGCTACATGCCGGACATCGTGAAGTTCTATCTCGGCGAGGAGCCGATCCTGAAGAATGTGCCGACCTGGCGTTGCCGCGAGCCGGATCACCTGACTTACGTGCTCGAGCATCTCGAAGAACTGGTGGTGAAAGAGGTCCACGGCTCTGGCGGCTACGGCATGCTGATCGGGCCCGCCGCCGACAAGGCGCAGGTCGCAAGCTTCCGCAGCAAGCTCAAGCTCAACCCGAAGGGTTTCATCGCGCAGCCGACATTGGCGCTGTCGACGTGCCCCACGTGTGTCGACGCCGGCATCGCGCCGCGCCATGTCGATCTGCGGCCGTTCGTGCTGACCGGCCGCGACAAGATTCGCATCGTGCCAGGCGGGCTCACCCGCGTGGCACTGAAGGCCGGTTCGCTGGTGGTGAATTCCAGCCAAGGCGGCGGCACGAAAGATACTTGGGTACTGGATCGCTGACCGATGCTTTCCCGCACCGCCGATAACCTGTACTGGCTCGCGCGCTACGTCGAACGCGCGGAGTATCTCGCGCGTATCCTGGAGGCGACACAGCGGCTCACCAGCATGCCGCTGGCTTACGTCGGCGAGACCAACGAATGGGAGTCGGCGCTTTCGACCGCCGGCTGCTCCAATGCCTTCTTCGCCGCCCATGAGGAAGCCAACGAGGCGACCGTCACCGACTTCCTCGCGTTTTCGACCTCGAACCCGTCGTCGATCCGCAACTGCTTCGAGGTGGCGCGTTCCAACGCGCGCGCCGTGCGCACCGCGCTCACCATGGAGATGTGGGACGCGATCAACACCACGTGGCTGGAGCTCAAGCGCTTCGGCAACCGGCCGTCGTCGCGTGAGGAGCTGGCGCGCTTTCTCACCTGGGTGCAGGAATGTTCGCTGCGCTTTGATGGTTCGGCTTACCGGACGATGCTGCGGAGCGATGCCTACTGGTTCTCGCGGATCGGCGTCTACACCGAGCGCGCCGACAACACCGCGCGCATTCTCGACGTGAAGTACCATCTGCTGCTGCCGGCCGACGAGCATGTCGGCGGGCCGCTAGACTATTATCAGTGGTCGGGCATCTTGCGCTCGGTCTCGGCGCTCACGGCGTATCATTGGGTCTATCGCGAGAGCCTCAAGCCCTGGCTGATCGCAGACCTGCTGATCCTCAACGACCAGATGCCGCGGTCGCTGTCGAGCTGTTACGAGAACCTGGTGCAGAATCTCGATCGTATCGCCGGGGTCTATGGCCGCCAGGGCCCGGCGCAGCGCCAGGCACGCTCGGTGCGCACACGATTGCAGAACAGCAAGATGGACGAGATTTTTCAGTCCGGCCTGCACGAGTTCATCACGTCGTTCATCACCGACAACAACAAGCTCGGATCGGCGATTACGCAGCAGTATCTGGCTTAGCGCGTGGTAGTCTCTCTCTCCGCCCTCATCCTGAGGAGCATTGCGAAGCAATGCGTCTCGAAGGACGAGGGCAGCCCGGTCCGTGGCGGCCCATGGTTCGAGACGCGCAGCTTCGCTGCGCTCCTCACCATAAGGCCGGGAGAGAGCGACGAAGGCAGGAAGAGAGCGTGTTGAGCCGCCGCAAGCAGGTCGCCGCACGCAACCGCCGCTTTACACAACTTTACAATCAGGACAAACGCCGGAAACCGGCCGCCTCCATGTTCGCATCAGTTCAATGCGCTGATGTCCAACCACAGGAGACCGTCGATGACCGAGGACCCCAATACCCCAGCGACCGGCACCATCGTGCCGCCCAACCGCGGCCGCCGGACCGCCTGGATCGTGGCTGGCGTCCTCGCTGCGGGTCTCACCGGCGTTGCTGCGACCACGGCCTTCAGCCAGGGCCCGGGCTTCGGCCCGATGTCGCCGGTGCATTGGCACAGCGGCTTCATGGGCGGGCCTCTTGATCCGGCGCAGATCGAAGATCGCGCCGACCGCATGGTCCGTCATGTCGCAATCGAGATCGACGCCACCACTGACCAGCAGGAAAAGCTCCGCGGCATCGTGCGCGGCGCGGTGAAAGACCTGGTGCCGATGCGCGACAAGGCCAAGGCCGCGCGTACCGCCGCGCGGGACCTGCTGCTGCAGCCGACCATTGATCGTGCCGCGATCGAGAAGTTCCGCACCGAGCAGGTCGCGCTTGCGGACGCTTTCTCCAAACGCGTGGCGCAGGCGATCGGCGACATGGCTGAGGTGCTGACCCCCGAACAGCGCCGCAAGCTTGCCGATCGCCTGCCGCCACACGGTGGGGGGCACCGTTGGAATCGGTGGTAAGCTCAACGCCGTGACCGAGCGGATTTTGTTGATCGAAGACGACCCGCGGCTCGCCGAGATGGTGAAGAACTATCTCGGCGAGGCGGGCTTTGCCGTGACCGTGTCGTCGCACGGCCTCGACGGCGTGGCGCTGGAAGCCAAGGAGCCGTTCGACGCGCTCGTGCTGGACTTGATGCTACCCGATATCGACGGCCTCGAAGTCTGCCGCCGCATCCGTGCGCGCTCGCAGACGCCGATCCTGATGCTCACCGCCCGCGGCGACGCCATGGATCGCGTGGTCGGCCTCGAGATCGGCGCCGACGATTATCTGCCCAAGCCCTTTGAGCCGCGCGAGATGCTGGCGCGGCTGCGCGCCATTCTGCGGCGGCGCGGCCGCGAGCAGAAAAGCGAGGTGCTGCGCTTCGGCCGGCTTGAGATCGATCTCGGCGCGCGCAACGCGCGGCTCGACGGCGCCGAATGCGCGCTGACACCGTATCAGTTCTCGCTGCTGCTGGTGCTCGCCGAGCACGCCGGGCGGGTGATGTCGCGCGACGCCATCATGGACGGGCTGAAGAACGCCAAGCTCGAATCCTTCGACCGCTCCATCGACGTGCATATCTCGCGCATCCGCTCAGCCATTGAGGACGACGCCAAGAAGCCGCGCCGCATCATCACGGTGCGCGGCAGCGGCTATGTGTTCGCCAAGGTTCAGGACTAATCGCTCGATGAGAACGCGAAACGATTGCGACATCGGCGGTGAGCTCCCTCTCCCGTGGGGAGAGGGTTGGGGTGAGGGCGTTCGCTATCTCATGCACCGTAACCCCTCACCCGAGGCGCTTCGCGCCTCGACCTCTCCCCATGGGAGAGGTGGCCGGAGTTTGGCGCGCCGGCAGTTTAAAGCTGCAACGTTGGGCTGAAGACGATGCGACGGCTCTATCTGAAAATCTACGGCACGATCATCGTGAGCCTGGTGCTGGTGGTCATGGTTGCCGGCGGCGTGTGGCGCTGGGGATCCGGCGGCCCTCCGGGCGCGCAGGTGTTCGAGGTGGCTGGCGAAATCGCAAGCCTCGCGCTGCCGCCCTCGACCGCGCCGCAGCCAGAGCAGCAACGTATCATTGCGCATCTGGCGCAGCGTTTCCGCAGCGACCTCGCGCTTTATACGGCCGACGGTACGCTGATCGCGGCCTTTGGCCGGCCGCTGCCGCAGCCGCCGGCCAACACCGACGGCGAATGGCTGTACGGCCGGGGCGGGCCGGCCTGGGCGTTCCGCCTGCCGGATGACCGGCGCCTGGTGGTGCGGGCGCTGCCGCGGCATCGCAATCCGCTGGTGAGTTTTCTGCTGGTGCTGGGCGGTATCGCGCTTGCGGTTGCGATTTGCGCCTACCCGTTCGTGCGCGGGCTGACGCGGCGGCTGGAGCGGCTTCAGGTCGGCGTCGAGAAGCTCGGCTCGGGCAATCTCTCGGCCCGCGTCGATGTCGAGGGCAAGGACGAGGTGGCGCGGCTTGCCGAGATCTTCAACCGCTCGGCCGAGCGCATCGAAGACCTGATGAAGTCGCACCGCATGCTTCTTGCCAACGCGTCGCATGAGTTGCGCACGCCGCTGTCGCGCATTCGCCTCGGTATCGATCTCCTGCAACACGATCCGTCATACAAACCCGAGCTCGAGCGCAACATCGCCGAGCTCGACCAGATGATCGACGAAATTCTGCTCGCCAGCCGCCTCGGTGCGATCCAGAAGCCGCAGCTCGAAGAGAGCGTCGATCTGCTGGCGGTCGCCGCGGAAGAGGGCGCGCGCTATGACGATTGCGCGGTCGGCGGCAGCACCGCGGTGGTGCGCGGTGACCGGAGGCTCCTGAGCCGGATGATCCGGAACCTCCTCGACAACGCGCGGCGGCATGGCGCGCCGCCGGTGCGCGTGACCGTCAGAAGCGAGAACAAGCAGGCCGTGGTCGAGGTGATGGACGGCGGCAAGGGCGTGCCGGAGGCCGAGCGCGAGAGGGTGTTCACGCCGTTCTACCGGCTTGCCGGCGACACCGAAGGGGCGGGGCTCGGTCTGGCGCTCGTCCAGCAGATCGCGCGGCTCCACGGCGGCGAGGCGGTGGTTGCGCCGAAAAGCGATTTCCCGAGCTGTTTTCAGGTGTCTCTGCCCAACCAGGCGACTGCTTAGATCGTAGGCTTGACCCGGAAGCGGTGGTTCTCGATTGTGAGATGCCCATGCGCATCCAGGTGTCCCACGAGACGGTCTACCGCTACGGCCAGCCGGCGCGCGGCGTCATCCAGACGCTGCGGTTGACGCCGCGCAACCACGAAAGCCAATACGTGGTCGACTGGCGGATCGACGTGTCGGAGAACTGCCAGGTCGCCCAACACGAGGACGCGTTCGGCAATCTCACCCATGTGTTCGATTGCGACGGTCCGGTGTCGGAGCTGCGCGTGCTGGCCGAAGGCGAGGTCGACACCCAGGACTCGAACGGCGTGGTGCGCGGTGTGATCGAGCGCTTTCCCCCGAGCCTTTACCTGCGCGAGACCGGGCTGACCCATGCCGACCCTGCGATCTGCGATTTTGCCTTGGAGGCGCGAACGGCCGGCGAGGGAAGCACGCTCGCGATTTTGCACCGGCTGCTCGAACGCGTTCATGATGCGGTCAAATACGACGAGACGAGCGCGACCACGTCGGCCACCTCGGCGGCCGAGGCCTTTGCGCTGAAGCGTGGCGTCTGCCAGGACTTCACGCATATCTTCATCGCTGCGGCGCGCAGCATCGCGATTCCGGCGCGCTACATCGGCGGGCACTTCTTCCGCGCCGACGGCGCGGTGCAGCAGGAGGCAGCCCATGCCTGGGCCGAAGCCTTCGTGCCGGATCTCGGCTGGGTGGCGTTCGATGCGGCGAACGGCCTGTGCGCGACCGATGCACACATCCGCGTCGCGGTCGGGCTCGATTATCTCGGGGCGGCACCCACCCGCGGGGCACGGTACGGCGGCGGTGGCGAGGAGCTCGACGTGACGGTGCGGGTGAGTTGCCCGTTCACGCCTGGGCAGGGGCAGTCACAGAGTCAGTCGTAGGGCGCTCTGCCGTGCGGGTCCCCGTGAAAGCGGAGACCAACCAAGGGCCTGAAGTTCAGAAGCTGCGATGGGGCAGGCGCTAGCGCGACGCCTGGCGGTCCCACGGAGTGCGGGAATCACGAAAAGCCTGATGGCGATTCTGATGATGCCCATGCGCCACCCGGTGTCGCTCCGACTTGCCGAAATGCCGGCCATGGCGGCGTGACTTTTTCGAAGCGCCGCTGTTGGCCGACTTGTCTTTCGCCTTATCGGGGCTCGAACCGGACACGTCTGTCATCACGTTCTTTGGCAGCGTCGCGACGTGCTGTTTAGCCTCGCGCTCCGGACGCATCTTCCAGTCGCTTGCGACCGTCGGCGTAGCGGGGCGCTCGGCGCTCGACGGCACCACATGCACGATGCGGTAGCCGCGCTCCTTCAGCTCCTTCAGGATCAACGGCAGCGCCTCGACGGTCCGCTGGTGGATGTCGTGCAGCAGCAGCACGCCCTTGCCCTTGGCCTCGATCCGCGAGATCGCGCGTTTGGCGACCTCTTTGGCGCTGATCCGGCGCCAATCGTCCGCGGGCATGTCGGCGCCCCAGATCATGATGCCCTCCGCCGCCGCACGGGTCTCGACCGCCTCGGTCGAGCCGAAGCCGGGGAAGCGGAAGAACGGCGCGAGCTTGCCGGCATCGCCCAGCGCCGCAGCGGTTGCGGCGATCCCGTCGTCGAGCTGCGCGATACCGGCTTCGGCGCTGAGCCTTCGGAATTTGATCGGGTGGCCCATGCTGTGGGTGCCGATGGTGTGGCCGCGCTCCGCGACCTGCTGCAGCAGCTTGGGGCTCGATTTGGCCATCGTGCCGACGATGAAGTAGGTCGCCTTGACGCATTCGGCGTCGAGGATGTCGAGAATCCGGTTGGTGTAGGGCGCCAGCGGCCCGTCGTCGAAGGTCAGCACCACCTCATGGTCGGCGAGCGGCAGCGTCTCCGGATAGCTCATGGTGCCGATCTTGCGATGAACGGTCGGGTCCACCACCAGTGTCCGGCTGGTGCCGATCGCGTCCGGATGTCCGGGGCAGGTGGCGGCTTGCGGCTCGGCGTTGGCAACGGTTTGGAAGCCGGCAAGGGCGGCGGCAATCGCAAGCGAAGCAAGGCCCAAACGGTTAACGACCGAGAGCCGGGGACGTCTGATTTTCATGGGTTGATTCTTAGGCACGTTACTGATGAGTCGATATTGCCGCCCGATTGAATTCACATGGATATTGGAAAGTCGCAACACCAGACTATGCGGTTCACACCGAAAGAACGCCGCGTGATCAACAGGCTGCGCACGCCTGAAGATGTACAACGGTTCATCAACCGGCTGCCGTACAACACCGAACCCAACGGTGACACGCTCCGTGGCTTCCGCGGCGTGGTGAAAAAGGGCACGGCGCACTGTCTGGAGGCCGCCTTATTCGCCGCGTGCGTGATGGAGCAGCATGGCTACCCACCGCTGCTGATGGGGCTGGAGTCGATAGACCTGCTCGATCACGTCGTCTTTGTTTACAAGCGCCGCGGCCGTTGGGGCTCGGTGGCGCGCTCGCGCGATCCCGGCCTGCATGGCCGGAAGCCGGTGTTCCGCTCACCCCGCGCGCTCGCCTTGAGCTACTGCGACCCGTACATCGACTACACCGGCTGCATCAAAGGCTACTCGGTGGTGCATCTGAACGTTATGGGCAATTACGATTGGCGATTGTCGAAGCGGAACGTCTGGGCCGTGGAGAACATGCTGATCGATCTGCCGCACCGGAAGATCAGCCGGTCGAAAAAGCGCGTGCGGCGGGAGCGCGAGAAGTACAAGGCCTACATGGCGAAGCATAAGAAGAAGCCGCTGTACTATCGCGGCCGCGAGAAGTGGACGCCGATCCCGAAGGACTTTCTTTAGAGCGATATCCGACGCTCTTTCCCGCCTCATGGTGAGGAGCGTTGCGAAGCAACGCGTCCATGCGGCGGCCACCGACCGGTCCACCTCGTCCTTCGAGACGCGGTGCTGCGCACAGCTCCTCAGCGACTGTGTCTCCCGTCAAGTGTTTTGCCATTTTCTGCTGTCTCTGAGCATGGCGTTGATGATGGTGAGGAGCTTCCTGGCCACCGCGATGAGCGCGACCTTCTTTGGCTTACCGGCGGCGAGCAGTCGGGCGTAGAAGGCCTTGAGCACCGGGTTGTGGCGACTGGCCGTCAAGGCGGCAATGAACAGAGCCGAGCGAAGCGCCGTGCGACCTCCGCCGATCATGGCCTTGCCCCGCCAGCGGCCCGATTGTCTGGTGTAGGGCGCCACACCAGCCAGGCTTGCGATGCGACGGCGATCGAGGTTGCCGAGCTCAGGCGCTTCCGCGAGGAAGATGCGGGCCAGCGTGTTCTTGATTCCGGGAACCGAGATGAGCAGGTCCTCCTTCTCCCGCCAGACCGGGGCGCCACGAACCAGACCATCGATGTCCCGATCGATGCTCGGCAGTTCCTTCTCGAGAACGGCAATGTGCCGCGCCAGGCTCTTGCGAACCCGCACGTTGCTGGCGTGCTTCTCGCGCTGCCGCTCGGCCACCAGCATCTCGATGATCTGGCGCCGCCGGCCGACCAACTCGGCGAGCAGCACGGCTGTTTCTTCAGGCATCGGCCGCGGCTCAGGTTTGACCGCCTCCGCGAAGTGGGCGATCACGCCCGCATCGATCGGATCGGTCTTGGCGCGCTTGCCGATGGCCTGTGCGAAGTGCCGAACTTGAGCTGGGTTCACCACTGCAAGCGGAAGTCCAGCTCCAGCCACCGCTGCCGCAACGATCGTCTCAAAGCCGCCCGTCGCCTCCACCGCAATCAGCGAAGGCGAAAGCCCTCGCAGACGGTCCACCAGGTCTTCCAGACCCTTGCCGTTCCGCTCGACCGCAAAGGCCTCACCGCCAGGGCGCACATGAACGTCCAGACGGTCTTTCGATACATCAATGCCAACGTAGATCGTGTCCATCTTCACCCTTCCTTGCGCAACCGGGCTTCGCTTGCGGCCCTCGCGACTGTTCGGGTTCGATGGAACGGCGGACGGATGCCCGTGCTGAGGTCCGGGCTTCATAGCCCCAGGATGAGACGGTCTCCCGTCCGCCACCGCGCCGACAACTCTAGCCGACGAAGCGATTCGTGACTTACAAGGATGAGGTGGGGATGGTCTACCCGCATGGCTCCGGTCCATCCATCGACCGAAGCGCGCCTCACATAATCGCAAACTCGGAATTCTTCCGGTCCGTGACCAGCATGCATCCCGGATAGTGCGTGATGCAGAACTCCGGCTTCACGGTCGCGACCACCGATTGCGGCGTCACCCCGCAGGCCCAGAACACCGGAATCTCGTCGTCCTTCATCGGCGCGCGCTCGCCGTAATCCGGCTTGTCGATATCCTTGATCCCGATCAGCTCCGGCTTGCCGATATGCACCGGGGCGCCGTGCACCGCCGGGAAGCGCGTGGTGATCTGGATGGCGCGGATTGCGTCGGCGGGCTTCAACGGCCGCATTGACACCACCAGCGGTCCGTGGAACGGACCCGCCGCCGTGGTCGGCACGTTGGTGCGATACATCGGCACCGTGGTGTTGTTGGTGATGTGGCGCAACTCCATGCCGTCCTGCATCAGCGCGTCCTCGAACGAGAACGAGCAGCCGAGCGCGAAGATCACGAGATCGTCGCGCCAGTGCTTGGTGATATCGGTCGGCTCGTCGATCAACTCCCCGTTTCGAAACACCTTGTAGCGGCCAACATCGGTGCGGATGTCGAGATCCTCGCCGAGCGACGGCAGATGTGGATCGCCGGGGGCGCCGGCCGCGAGCAGCGGGCAGGGTTTCGGGTTGAGCTGGCAGAACCGCATGAAGTCGGAGGCGAGCGCCGCCGGCAGGATCGCGAGATTGCCCTGCACGTAGCCCGGCGCCATGCCCGAGGTCCCGGTCTTCCATTCGCCGCTGCGGATGGCGCGGCGCGCCGCAACTCCGGTCTGCGGAATGGCGGCGGGACGAGAGGCGGAGCTTGCGGCGGCGGACATGATGGTTTCCTGTGCTGGTCCGGTGAGCGGGCAAACCGGTGCGTCAATGCGACGCCAATCTGCGCATCATATCATCGGAAGAGCTTCGGAAAACCGGTTGAAACTCACCCCAGGATCGCGTTTGCTTGCCTCAAGCGACAACGCATCGAGCCGGCACGGACCGGGCAGGGGAGGGACGATGAAGCAGACACATTGGACATTAGCGGCTGCGGCCGGTTTGGCGCTTGCGTCGGCGGGCGCCGCATCGGCGCAGCAGGCGCCGGCGGCCGCCGCACCGATCAAGATCGGTGTCGTGACGTTCCTCACCGGACCTGCGGCGAGTCCGTTCGGCGTGCCGAGCCGTAACGCCGCCGAGATCGTGATCGAGGCGCTGAACGCCGGCAAGGGACCTGCGCCTTATGCCACCGTGGGGTTCGGCGGGGCCAAGATCGAAGCCAAATATGTCGATGAGAGCGGCTCGACCGCTCAGGTCGTGACCGAGTATCGCAACCTCGTGCAGCGCGACCAGATGGACGCCGTGATCGGCTATATCTCGTCGGGAAGCTGCCTTGCCGTGACGCCGGTCGCCGAAGAGCTCAAGGCGCTGACGGTCTACTTTGACTGCGGCACACCGCGCATCTTCGAAGAGGCGCCGCGCAAATACGTGTTCCGTCCGGAGCCGCACGCGACCATGGATAATGTCGCGGCTGCGCGGTTCCTGCTCGCGAAGAAGAAAGACATCACAGCCTTCTCCGGCATCAATCAGAACTACGCCTGGGGCCAGGACTCCTGGCGCGACTTCGTCGGCGCGATGAAGGTCCTGGCGCCGAAAGCCACGGTCGAAAAGGAGCTCATGCCGAAACTGTTCGCGGGCGAGTACGGCGCGGAGATTTCGACACTGCTCACCTCGAAGTCGCAGGTGGTGCATACGAGCTTCTGGGATGGCGATCTCGAAGGCTTCGTCTATCAGAGCCAGGCCCGAGGCCTGAGCAAGCGCATGCCGATCCTCGGCACTGCGGTTGAGTCGGTGATCTGGCGCCTCAAGGACAAGCTGCCCGACGGCACCATCATCGGCGCCCGCGGCGCCAATGGTCCGCTCGCGCCCGACAACGTCTACAGCAAGTGGTTCAAACAGATCTACACGGAGCGCTACAACTCGCCGCCGAACTATCCGGCCTATCAGATGGCGCTCTCGATCCTCGGCACCAAGGTGGCGTGGGAGAATGCGCAGAAGAAGAAGGGCGGCGGCCGGCCGACCACGGACGAGGTCGCGGCGGCTTACGAAGGGATCACCTTCGAGGCGCCGAGCGGTCCGGTGAGGATGGCGCTCGGCAACGGCCACCAGGGCATTCAGGACACCGCCTACGGCATCTATAAATGGAACAAGCAGAAGAACGACAGCGAGGTCGTCGACATCATGCGCTTCCCGGCCGAATGCGTGAATCCGCCGGCCGATCAGAACGCCGATGATTGGATCAAGAACGGCATGAAGGGCGCCAAATGCTAAGGCGCGAAATGCTAAGGCGCCAAATGTCAGGTCGCTGAATGCTGGCGAATGTTTCGGACGCGGCGTTGCTTGAGCGTAAGCGAAATGCGGCGCCGCTGATCCGGGACCGTTTCAGACTTTGAATTCGCAATGTCCCGGGCTCGCGCCCGGGACACGTATGCTGCGGCTCTCATACAGGACATTTCGTGCTCACCGCTTTTGCCATCGTCACGGACGGCCTGGTCTACGCGGCCTATCTGTTCCTCGTGGCGGTGGGACTGACGCTGATCTTCGGCGTGATGAAGATCCTCAACGTCACCCACGGCTCGTTCTACGCCTTCGGCGCCTATGGCGCGGCGACCGCCGCGGGGATCTGGTTCGATCGCGGACTGCCGGACGCCGGCGGTTTTCTGTTCATGGTGCTGATGGCGATGGCCATCGGGCTGGTGCTCGGCATGGTGCTCGAGCGCGGCATCCTTCGGCTGGTCTACGGCCGCGACGAGGTGGTCGTTGTCCTCGTGACCTATGCGGCATTCCTGATCCTCGAAGATGTCATCACCTTCATCTGGGGGCCGCGCTCTTACGCCGCCTATCAGCCGATGGTCGCGGCCGGCAGCATCGATGTCGGCGAACTCACGCTGTCGAACTACGACATCGGTCTGGTGGTGCTCGCTGCCGCGGTCGCAATCATCGGCCGGTGGGCGCTAAAATACACGCGCTATGGGCGGCTCCTCACTGTTGTGATCTTCGACCGCGAGACAGCCGCCGCCTACGGCATCAACGTCAAATTGGTCTACACCGTGACCTTCCTGATCGGCGCGATGCTCGGCGCGCTGGGTGGCGCACTCATGGCGCCAAAGATTTCCGTCACGCTCGGCATCGGTGTCGAGGTCATCGTGCTGGCCTTCGCCGTGGTCGCGATCGGCGGCATGGGCTCTGTCGAAGGCGCGCTGATCGGCGCCCTGATCGTGGGCCTGGCGCGCGCCGCCGCGGTGCACATCGCCCCGCAGCTCGAATTGTTCGTCATCTATGCCGTGATGGCGCTGGTGTTGGGCTTCCGGCCCTACGGCCTCTTCAGCCAGATTCAACCCAGGAAGATATGACCATGCGCCGAGGGTCATATCTGATCGGCGCATTGGCTTTCATCGTTGCGGCCGCGATCGCGCCGTGGCTACCGCCTTGGCTCGTCTCGCTCGCCACGATCGCGTTTGCCAACGCGCTGGTCGTGCTCGGGCTGATCATCCTGTGGCGCACCGGCCTCGTGCCCTTCGGGCAGGCGTTGTTCTATGCGGTCGGCGCTTACACCGTGGCGCTGCTCGGCCGCTACACGCCGATCCGCGACGTGTTTGTGGTTGTCATTGTTGGTGCGGTCTTTGCCGGGATCATCGCATGGCTGGTGGGCTTCCTGCTGGCGCGCTACCGCGAGATCTTCTTTGCCATGCTCAGCCTTGCGATGTCGATGATCCTGTACGGCATCCTGGTGAAGACCGAGACGCTCGGCTCGACCGACGGCTTCCATGTCGAGGCCGGCACGTTCCTGGGCTTCCGGCCGGACGGGCAGGAGCGCAATCTTGCGATCTATTGGCTGGTGCTGGGCTTCTCGGCCGTGCTCGCGTTTCTGGTTTCGCTCTACTTCAGTTCGGTCGCGGGCGCGCTCGGCAATCCGATCCGTGACAACGAGATACGCGTCGAGTTCCTCGGCATCTCGGTCGACCGGCTGATCCACCTCAAGCTCGTGATCTCCGGTGTATTGGCCGGTGTCGGCGGTGCGCTCGCGGCGCTTGCCGTGCAGCACGTCGATCCGGCCATGGCCTATTGGACCACGTCGGGCGGCTTCGTCTTCGTCACGATCCTGGCTGGCGCGGGCTCGGTCGCGGCGGCTTTCGTCGGCTCTCTGGTGTTCGAACTGGTGCGGTCGCTGGCGGTCGATTTCGTGCCCGGCGAGTGGCAGATGATCCTGGGCACCGTGCTGCTGCTCACCATCCTTTTCCTGCCCGATGGGCTCGGCTCGCTCGTGTCGCGGCTTCGCGGCAACAAGGCCGCGTCATGACCGGCATCCTCGAAGTCCGCGATCTGGAAAAGACCTTCGGCTCGGTGGTCGCCGCGCGCGATATCTCGGTGAGCGTGCCGGCGCAGCAGACCGTCGGCATCATCGGCGCCAACGGCGCGGGCAAGACCACCTTCGTCAACATGATCACCGGGCATCTGTCCCCGACCAAGGGCGCGATCCTGTTCGAGGACCGGGATATCACCGGGCTTCCATCGCGCGACATCACCCGGCTCGGCATCTCCCGTTCGTTCCAGGTGGCGCAAGTCTTTCCGACCATGACGGTGGTCGAGAACATGAGGATCGCTGCGGCCATCGCGAAGGGCCGGGCCGGCATCGTCAGCCAGATGTTCCAGTGGCTCGATGCGCCGGAGGCTGCCGCCGAGTCCGAGACCGCTCTTGAACTGTTCCAGATCGCACGTTACCGCGACGCCCGCGCCGCGACCCTGCCGCAGGGGATACGCAAGCTCCTCGATATCGCCATGGCAGTGGCCGGCGCACCGCGGCTGTTGCTGCTCGACGAGCCAACCAGCGGCATTTCCATCGAGGAGAAATACGGCCTGATGGAGGTCGTGATGTCCGCGCTGAAGACGCGGAAGATCACGGTGCTGTTCGTCGAGCACGACATGGACATCGTCGGCCGCTTCGCCGATCGGGTGCTGGCCTTCTACGACGGCACCGTGATCGCGGACGAAAAGCCTGACGCGGTGCTGTCCAATCCCAAGGTGCAGACGCTGATCAGCGGCACGCAGCGTGCCCATCTGGGGGCCGTCGATGTTTAAGGTCACGGACCTCAACGTCTCGATCGGCCCGGTGCCGGTCATCCGCAACGTCTCGCTCGCCATGGAAGAGGGCGAGATGTGCGGCCTGATCGGGCGCAACGGCGCCGGCAAGACCACGCTGATGCGAGCGCTGATGGGCGCGCTACCGGCCTCGGGCACGGCCGCGCTCGGCGACGTCGAACTTCTTTCACGACCTGGGCATGAAAGGGTGCATCACGGCATCGGCTATATGCCCGAGGACCGCCGCCTGGTGCCGCAATTCACCGTCGAGGAGAACATCCGGCTGCCGACCTGGACCACCAAGGTCGAGGGCATCGAGGACCGCCTCAACTGGATCTTCTCGATCATGCCGGAGGTCGAGAAATTCCGTACCCGCCGCGCGCTGGAGCTGTCCGGCGGCCAGCAGAAGCTGGTGGCGCTCGCCCGCGCGCTGATGGCCGGCCGCCGTATTCTGCTGTTGGATGAGCCGTTCGAGGGACTCGCGCCTGCTTTGGCGCGGCGGCTCGGCGAGGTGATGTCCAATCTCAAGAGCCAGGGCGTTTCGGTGCTGATCGCCGAATCGAACGAGGTCCATGTCGCCGACCTCCTGTCGCGCGCTTTCCGCATCGAGCGCGGTGCGGTTGCGGCGGTTTAGCCGTCCGCCGGCGCTGGCGGACCTGAATTCGGTCCACTAAATTTGGATTCCAGCAAACCTTGAGGCGAGGCTCCCATGGCCAAATTCGGAGTAGGACAAGCGGTGCGCCGGGTCGAAGACCAGCGCTTCCTGACCGGGCAGGGCCGCTATGTCGATGACATCGTGCTGCCGGCCATGTGCCACGGCGTCAACGTGCTGTCGCCGCACGCCCACGCGAAGATCAAGCGCATCGACGTGGCCAAGGCCAAGGCGGCGCTAGGCGTTCTCCTGGTGCTGACGGGGGCGGACGTTGCGGCCGACAAGCTTGGCGCCATGACGGCGGCCCTGATGCCGGAGGATTTCGGCGCACCGAAGGGCCACCGCACCTTCCAGCCGGCGCTGGTCGCCGACCGCGTCCGCCATGTCGGGGACCGCGTGGCTTTCGTGGTCGCCGAGACCTTGGCGCAGGCCCGCGATGCAGCCGAATTGGTCGAGGTCGATTACGAGCCGCTGCCCGCGGTGGTGAACATCGAGGACGCCGCCAAGCCCGATGCGCCGAAGGTGTGGGACGACAATCCGGCCGGCAACAACGCCTTTCGCCTGATGTTCGGCGAGCAGGCCGCGACTGACGCGGCCTTCGCCAAGGCCAAGCACGTGGTCAAGCTTCGCGTCGAGAACAACCGGCTGTCGCCGGTGTCGATGGAGCCGCGCGTCGCGATCGGCGATTACGACAAGGCCAACGACTTCTTCACGCTGTACGCTGCTTCGCAGAACCCGCACGGCCTGCGTATGGAGCTCTCTCATGTTTTCCATGTGCCGGAGAACCAGATCCGTGTGGTGTCGCCCGATGTCGGTGGCGGCTTCGGGCTCAAGGGCGGGGCGTTCCCCGACGATCTTCTCGTCATGTGGGCCTCAAAAAAGCTTCGCCGCCCGGTGAAGTGGGTCGCCTCGCGCAGCGAAGCGATGCTGAACGACCATCACGCCCGCGAGATGGTCTACTACGGCGAGCTTGCGCTCGACGAGCACGGCAAGATTCTCGCGTTGCGCTCCAAATCGCTGTTCCAGATGGGCGCGTATTTCGTCGGCGCAGCGCTTGCGGCCGGCGCGTTCTCGATCCGCTTCGTGCCGGCGGCCTACGACATCCAGACCATGCACATCATGTCGCAAGGCCTGTTCACCAACACCTCGCAGAGCGGACCCTACCGCGGCGCGGGGCGCCCGGAGGCGGCCTACTTCATGGAGCGGCTCATCGAGCATGCCGCGCGCCAGATCGGCATGGAGCCCGCCGAACTGCGCCGGCGCAATCTCATCCCGCCGACGAAGCTGCCTTACACCACGCCGACGCACTTCGTTTACGACTCGGGTGAGTTTGTCCGCCTGATGGACCAGTGCATGGCGACCAGCGACTGGAAGGGCTATGCGGCACGCAAGAAGGAATCGCACAAGAACGGCAAGCTGCGCGGCCGCGCAGTGAGCTTCTATATCGAGTTCGGTGGCATCTTCAACGAGCGCATGGAGCTCAAGTTCGATCCGTCCGGCGCGCTGACGGTCTATGGCGGCACGCACTCGCACGGCCAAGGCCATGCGACCGTGTTCGCGCAGCTTGCCCACGAGATGCTGGGCGTGCCCTTCGAGCAGATCCGTTACGTGCAGGGCGACACCGCGCAGGTGCAGATCGGCCGCGGCACCTATGGCGCGCGCAGCATGGTGGTCGGCGGCAACGCGCTCAAGGCAGCCGCCGACGTCATGATCGAGAAGGGCAAGAAGATGGCCGCCGCCATGATGGAGGCGGACGCCGGAGATATCGAATTCAAGGAAGGCACGTTCCTGGTCACCGGCACCGACAAGCAGATCAAGCTCGTCGACGTTGCCAAGGCCTCTTATGCGCCGATGGGGCCGCTGACCAACAAGTTCGGCATCGGCCTCGATGCGGCCGGCTCCTTCGATCCGACGCCGCCGAGCCATCCCAACGGCTCCCATGTGGTCGAGCTCGAAGTCGATCCGGAGACCGGGCAGGTGACCATCGACCGCTTCTTCGTCGTCGACGATCTCGGCCGCATCATCAACCCGATGATCGTGAAGGGCCAGCAGCAGGGCGGCGTGGTGCAGGGCATCGGCCAGGCGCTGCTCGAGCACCAGGTCTATGACCGCGGGAGCGGCCAGCTTCTCACCGGCAGCTTCATGGACTACGCCATGCCGCATGCGGCGCAGATGCCGAATGTCGATTGCGCGCTGGAGGAGATTCCCTGCAAGACCAATCCGCTCGGCGTGAAGGGCATCGGCGAAAGCGGCACCATCGGTGCGCCGCCAACCATCATGAACGCGCTGATCGATGCGCTCTCGCCGCTCGGCGTCGATCAGATCGACATGCCGGCAACGCCGCTGCGCGTCTGGGAGGCGATCCAAAAGGCGAAGGATAAACAGGCAGCGGCCTGAAGCAATCCTTTGTTTGTTAGGGCAAACGTGCTTCTCACCCCGTCATCCTGAGGTGCCCGCCAAAGGCGGGCCTCGAAGGATGCGGCCCCGAAATCCCGGGCCGTCGCCCTTCGAGGCTCGCCATAGCGCGTCGAAGACGCGCGTAAACGCGCTAATGGCTCGCCCGTCAGGGTGACGGGGATAGATCGGATCACAATGACATGAAGACTTTTGTCTTGGTCCACGGCACGTGGAGTGGCGGCTGGATGTGGCGCACTGTCGCCGAACGGCTGCGCGCCGAAGGCCATACGGTCTACACGCCGACGCTCACAGGCTTGGGCGAGCGTGAGCATCTCGTATCGCGCCAGACCAATCTCGACACCCACATCCAGGACATCGCCGGTGTGATCGCCTGCGAGCAACTCGACGACGTGGTGCTGGTCGGCACGAGCTACGCGGGCCTGGTGATCTCCGGCGTCGCCGACCGGATCACCGACAAGATCGACGCGCTGATCTATTTGAACGCCGCCTTGCCGGCGAACGGCAAATGCATGCTCGACACTGTCTCGGCGGAGCGCCGCGCCACCGTGCAGAGGCTCGCCGACGAGCAGGGCGACGGCTACCGCATTCCGTCATCGCTGGTGCTCGACACCGGCATCGAGAACGAGCAGGCGCGCGACGCGTTTCTGGCGCGTATGAGTCCGCATCCGCTGCCGTCGCTGCTGCAGCCGATCAGCCTGACCGGACGGTACACGCAGGTGCCGCGCAAGGCCTACGTGCTCGCCACGAAAAAGGTCTCGCACCATTTTCAGGAATATTACGACTGGGCCGCGAAACAGCAGGGCTGGACAGCGCACACCATCGCGTCGCATCACTATCCAATGGCCACCATGCCCGAGGCGACGGCGGCCTTGCTGATGGAAATTGCGGACTCGTGAAATGATCGATCGGTTTACCTACTCCAACCCGCCGACACGCGTGCTGTTCGGCGGCGGCACCATCGGAGAAATCCGCGCGGAAGCCTTTCGCGCCGGCATGTCGAGACTGCTGATCCTTTGCTCCAAGGGGCGCCGCGAGCTTGCGGATACGGTCGCTGGGCTTCTTGGCGACATGAATGTCGGCACCTGCGATGCCGCCGTGCCGAACATGCCGCAGGAGGCGTTCGACGTGGTCCGCGAGCAGTTGCAAGCCACCAAGGCCGACGGCTTCGTCGCGCTCGGTGGCGGCTCGGCGATCGGCCTGGCGAAATCGGTGGCTGCGTCGACGCGGTTTCCGTTCATCGGCGTGATCACGACGCTGTCGGGCTCGGAAATGTCGTCACGGTGGGCGTTGGGGCGAGGGCTCGGCCGCAAGGCCGGCGACGACCAGCGGGCATTGCCGACGGTTGCGATCTACGATCCTGACCTGATCCAAGGCCTGCCGCCGCGCGTGATGGCGGCGAGCGGCATGAATGCGTTGGCGCATGCGGTGGAGTCGCTTTACGGCGAAGGCACCAATCCGGTGGTGCAGACGCTCGCCGAGGACGCCATCGCGCGCCTTGGCACTCACCTGCCAAAGGCCGTCGCGGACCCGAGCAACGCCGGTGCACGCAGCGAAGCCTTGTATGGCGCTTGGCTCGCGGCAAGCTTCCGCTCGTCGATCTGCATCCATCACGTCATCGCGCAGCAGGTGCGGCAGCTGTTCGATCTCGATCATGCGCAGACGCATGCGGCGGTGCTGCCTTATGCACTAGCCTTCAATGCGCCGGCCATTCCGGCGGCGATGGAAAAGCTGCGCCGCGCACTGAAGACCGACGACCCGCCGGGCGCGATCTACCAATTGAACCAGACGATGGGCCTTCCCGCGAGCCTCGCCGGCGTCGGCATGCCGGCCGAGCGGCTCGCCGACGCGGTCGACGTCGTGATGAAGGTGAAGGGCTACAACCCCAGGCCCTATGCCCACGTCGACGTCAAAGCGATCCTCGAACGCGCACTCGCGGGCGAGCCGCCGCGAACCGACGGGTGATGGCACCCGAATTGCTTTCCACGTACGCCGTCAATCTGCAGAGAGAATTCCGATGATGTTCCGCGCCGCCCCAATCCTTGCCGTACTCGCGATCCTCGCAGGCAATCCCGCTCATGCAGACGAGAAGTATCCGGAGCGGCCGGTGCGGCTCGTCGTGCCGTTTGCGCCGGGTGGCGTGGTCGATGTCATGGGTCGGCTGCTCGCGCAAAAGCTTGGCGACCAACTCGGGCAGAACTTCTTCATCGAGAACCGCGGCGGCGGTGCGGGCAACACCGGCGCTGCGCTGGCCCAGGCCGCTGCGCCGGACGGCTACACCATCCTGTTCACAAGCTCGACATTCCTGGTGAACCCTGCGCTGCAAAAGGTGCCATACGACCCGGTCGCGGGCTTTGCGCCGATCACCATCACCAGCGCGTCGCCGAACATCCTGGTGGTCAATCCGGCACAGTCCGCGAAAACAGTCGCCGAACTCGTGGCCGCGATCCGCCAGGCGCCGGAGAAGTACAGCTTCGGCTCGACCGGCTACGGTTCGCCGGCGCATCTGCAAGGCGAGATGTTCAAGCTCGCCTACAAGCTCGATCTGCAGCACGTGCCGTTCAGCGGCGGCGGGCCCGCGCTGCAATCCGCCGTCTCCGGCGTCGTGCCGATGACATTCTCCGCGTTGCCGCCGGCCGTTCCGATGGTGAGTTCAGGGCTCTTGCGTGCACTCGCGGTGGTCGGGCCGGAACGAGTCAGCGCGCTTCCCGATGTGCCGACCATGGCCGAAGCGGGACTGTCGGGCTTCGACACCCAGACCAACCTGTTCGCGCTGGCGCCGGCGGGGACGTCGCGGACGATCATCAACGCGCTCTACGCGGCGTTCGCCAAGGCGATCCGCGACCCCGAGGTGCAGCAGAAGTTCGCCGTGCTGGGCTTCAAGGCGGTGGGAACCACGCCGGAGCAAACCGCGCAGCACATCAAGGATGAGCTCGGGCTGTGGGTGAAAGTCGCGCGCGACGCCAACCTGAAGCAGCAGCAGTAAGCCCCGACAGATGACGGGGCGAGCGTCTTCGGTGTAATTTGCTGCATCCGACGACGAGATAAGAACACGCCCAGGGAGCGAAATGCTGGCACAGGCAGAAGCGGATTCCGTCACGGCCGCTGTGGCGGATTGGCTGGCGCGGTTTGAGCGCGCCGCGATTGCGCCCGGTGCCGGCGAGCTTGGGTCGCTGTTTCATCCCGAAAGCTATTGGCGCGACGTGCTGGCGCTGACCTGGCGCATCGACACTTTCGAGGGGCGGAACGCCATCCTGAAAGAGCTTCCGGCGCACGCGTCCCGTGCGAAACCGGGGAGCTTCCGCATCGCGCCGCGTCGAACCGTGCCGCGTCGGGTGACCCGCGCCGGCACCGATGCGATCGAGGCGATCTTCACATTCGAAACCGCGCAGGGTCGCGGCAGCGGCCTGCTGCGGCTCATTCCGGACGCCAAGGATGGCGGCACGCTCAAGGCCTGGACGCTGCTCACGACGCTCGACGAGTTGAAGGGCCATGAGGAGCGGCTCGGCCGTGACCGGCCGCAGGGCAAGGCCTATTCGCGCGATTTCCGCGGACCCAACTGGCTCGATCTGCGCAAGGCCTCGGCCGAATATGCCGACCGCGATCCGGACGTGCTGGTGGTCGGCGGCGGACACGCTGGGCTCGGAATCGCCGCGCGTCTCACTCAGTTGCAGATCGACACGTTGATCGTCGACCGTCTGCCGCGCATCGGCGACAACTGGCGCAAGCGCTATCACGCGCTGGTCTTGCACAACCAGGCGCACGTCAATCATCTGCCGTACATGCCGTTCCCGCCGAACTGGCCGGCCTATATCCCCAAGGACAAGCTCGCCGCCTGGTTTGAGGCCTACGTCGAGAGCATGGAGCTGAACTACTGGGCCGGCACTGAGTTCGAAGGCGGCACCTATAACGACAAGACGCAGCGCTGGTTCGTTACGCTGCGCCGCGCCGACGGCAGCAAGCGCGAGATGCATCCGCGCCACATCGTGCTGGCGACCGGTGTGAGCGGCATCCCGAATCTTCCGGATATCCCGACGCTGCGTAATTTCGGCGGCACGGTGCTCCACTCGAGCCAGTACCAGGACGGCAGTGCGTGGAAGGGGAAGAGGGCTCTGATCATCGGCTCCGGCAACAGCGGCCACGATATCGCGCAGGACCTGCACTCGGACGGCGCCAAGGTCACGCTGGTGCAGCGCAGCCCGACGATGATCGTCAATGTCGAGCCGAGCGCGCAGCTTCCCTATGCGCTCTACGACGAAGGGCCGTCGCTCGAGGATTGCGATCTCATCACCACGTCCGTGCCGCTGGCGCTCGCCAGGAAAAGCCACGTCATGCTGACCGAGCAGGCCAAGAAGCTCGACCAGGGCATGCTCGATGCGCTCACGGGTCTCGGCTTCAAGATCGATTTCGGCGAGGACGGCACCGGCTGGCAGTTCAAATATCTCACCCGCGGCGGCGGCTACTACTTCAACGTCGGCTGCTCCGACCTGATCATCAATAAAGAGGTCGGGCTGGCGCAGTTTTCCGATATCGACGCGTTCGTGAAAGACGGCGCGCGAATGAAGGGCGGCGAAACGTTGCCCGCCGACCTGATTGTGCTTGCGACCGGCTACAAGGGCCAGGAGGCGCTGGTCAGCAAGTTGTTCGGCGACGAGATCGCGGCGCGTGTCGGTCCGATCTGGGGATTCGGCGGCGGCCAGGAACTGCGCAACATGTTCACGCGCACGCCGCAGCCCGGGCTGTGGTTCATCGCCGGCAGTTTCGCCCAGTGCCGCATCTATTCGAAGTATCTCGGCCTTCAGATCAAGGCGTGCGAGACAGGGCTGCTGCCCCGCGCAGGCGAATAAGACGGCAGTTCCGCGGCTTCCTTGACCCGCCTGTTCTGGATTAAGGTTTCGCCAAGGTCGAGGAATCAGTGCAGGCGAGACAGCGAACAATTCGTTTGATTTGGCTGGCCGTCGGGACTTCGATCGTCCTGCCGTGCCTGATCTTCGGATACTCGGCTTGGATCTCCTATCGGGACCTTCAGGCGCTCGCCCATGAGCGCCTGGTCCGCTCCTTGGATACCCAGCAGGAAGAAGCCCAAAAAACATTCGAGCTGATCGATCTGACGATCCAGAATGCCTTGAGGCTTCTGGCCGGGATGTCGGCGGACGACATCCGCGCCAACGAGCAAAAGCTGCACCTGGAACTCGAGAAGCTGTCCGACTCCGTGGAGGCGGTTCAGTCCATCGCGGCATACGGAACAGACGGCGTCACGCTGACATCGTCGCTGTTGTACCCGGCACCCCGCCTAAGCTACGCCGACCGCGACTTCATGCAGGCGCATCTGAAAGACAACGTCGGCACCTTCTACGGACAGGTGTATGTCCCAACGACGCTGGCCGAGCCGTTCTTCACGGTCAGCAGACGCATCGAGAATGACGGCAAGTTTGTCGGGGTGCTGGAGATTTCAGTCCTGCCGAGCAACATCTTCCGGTTTTTCTCCACGCTCATTTACACGCGCGGACTGCAATACGCATTGGTTCGCGAGGATGGATTGTTCCTCGTCCGTTATCCCGCCGTGCCGGCGGACGCACCCATCTGGCTTGGGGAAAACACGGGCTTTCGCCGCACCGTTCGAGCGAGCACGGCCGGCGGATTCTATTCTTCGATTTCCCCGGTCGATAACGTGCAAAGAAATTACGCGATCCGCAGAGTCGGAACGCGGCCGTTGTATCTCACCGCCGGCATCGAAAGCGCTGCCGTTCAACAGCAATGGCTGTCCGGCCGTGGAGCGCAGCTCGCTTATGGGCTGCCTGCGACGCTCTTCCTCGTTCTGACGCTGTGGACGGTGTTGCGTCGAACCGAGAGTCTCTACGCGGAAATCGATCGACGTGGGCTGGCCGAAGAGGCTTTGCGGCGTTCGCAAAAACTGGAAGCGATCGGACATCTGACGGGTGGAGTCGCCCACGATTTCAACAATCTGCTGACCATCATCCTGGGCAACCTGGACGGATTGCGGCGTCAGCTTAACGACGCAGATCCCAAGATCGTTCGCCGGGTGGACAATGCGCTGCATGGCGCAAACCGGGCCGCCACGCTGACCAAGCGGTTGCTGGCGTTTTCGCGACAGCAGCCGCTTCGTCCCGTGCCGATTGATCTCAATCAACTGATGAACGGCCTGTCCGATTTCCTGCAGCGGGCGCTCGGCGAGCAGATCTCTCTCGAAGTGGTTGGCAGCGGCGGGCTCTGGCCGGTCGAGGTTGATTCCGCCGAACTCGAAGCGGTGTTGATCAACCTGGCCGTCAACGCGCGTGACGCGATGCCGGCCGGTGGCAAACTGACGATCGAGGCCGGTAATGCCGTTCTCGATGAGGCTTACCGCCAACGAAACGAGGACGTGCAGCCCGGAGAGTATGTCCGGATCGCCGTGACGGATACAGGCTCGGGAATGACCAGCGAGGTGTTGGAACGGGCTTTCGAGCCGTTCTTCACCACCAAGCAGGCCGGTCAAGGCACCGGGCTCGGGCTGAGCCAAGTCTACGGCTTCGTGAAGCAGTCGGGCGGCCATGTGAAGATCTACAGCGAGCCTGGCGACGGCACGACCGTCAAACTTTATCTGCCCCGCTATCACGGGGCAGTCGTTGTTCAAGATCAGACGCCAGCCGAGCCGGTCCGTGGCAAGGCAAGTGAGCTCATCCTCGTGGTCGAAGATGACGCGGAGGTGCGCTCGTATATCGTCGAGACGCTGGCCGGGCTGGGATATCGGGTTCTGGATGCGAAGAGCGGCGAGGATGCTCTCGGTGTGCTGGAGCAGCACCGCGATCTGCGCCTTCTTCTGACCGACGTCGTGATGCCCGGGATGAACGGGCGCATGCTGGCCGATGAAGCGCAGAAGCGACTGCCGGGGCTGAAGATCCTCTACATGACCGGATATTCGCGCAACGCAATCGTCCATCACGGGCGGCTCGACTCGGGTGTCCACCTGATCGAGAAGCCCGTCGCCGTCGACCAATTGGCCGGCAAGGTCCGAAGCCTGTTGGACAGCTGACGCCAGCGACGATCAATTTAGTAGCGCGATACCAAAGGCGTCGGAGACGATTGCATTCGCCTGCGAGTGTGATGGCCTCACGGCCGCGATCCGCTCACGGACGAGTGAGCTTTTCACGCGCCCATGCACGTCCTTGTGAGCGGAGATCATCTTGCCTGCACATCGTTGTGAGGCGAGGGCATGAACGCAAAGCCGCCGTTGTAGAGACGGTCGCGGACGTGCTTATGCGCGCCAGCCGAAATCAATCGGCACCAGGGAAAGAACCGACCCAACATGAAATCATCCTTCAATGTCGCCGAACACGGAGGTGGCTCCTATCGCCTGCTGGCGCTCCTCCGTTGGGTGATGGTCGTCATCTTTGTTTCGTTCGGCATGCAAAAGTTTACGTTGCAGTCGGCGCAAGGCATCGTTCAGTTCATCAGCAACAGCCCGTTTGTTTCGTGGCTGTCGGTGTTCGGCTTCAGGGGAGAAGCCTATTTCCTGGGTGTGGTCGAGTTCGCCATTGCAGCGTTGCTTGCGGCCGGGGCCTTCAGCCCGATCATGTCCGCTATGGGTTCGCTGATGGGAATCGTCACCTTTGCGATCACGTGGTCGTTTTTCTTCACGACTCCAGGCGTTGTGAAATGGAGTTTGTCGACCGACCCCATGGCCTGGAATCTGGCTGGCGAGTTTCTGTTCAAGGACATCGTCCTGCTTTGCGTTTGCGTCGTGTTGTTCCTGGCTTCTCTGCCGAAATCCGTTTTCCGATTGCGAACGGCCTAGAGCCGCCAAGGCACGATGGACCGGCGCTGCGATGCTTTGCCGCGAACCGGTCAATTCATCGACGCGATGCCGAAAGCGCCGGATGTTTCGATCGCCTGGCCAGGGCCGGCGGCAAGCCCTTCGGCCGTGATGTATTGCCGTGGCGCGACGATGAAGTGGTACGTCTTCCCGGCGTCGGCCTTGAAGCGATAGCTGTAGCGGCTGCCGGACGAGGCCGAGACCGTCAGCACCACCTGGCCCGGCGCGACCGCGGCGGAATATTCGTCAGTGACCGCCATGGTGGCGACCTCCGCGCCGTTCACCGAAAGCTTCGCCGGGGTGATCATCATGCTGGGGCTGCTCGCGCGAGAGACGGCGAGGCTGGCCATGCCGGCAGGCGGCGGCTTGTCCTCAGCGGCGTCCTGCGCTGTCAGGCAGCCGGCGAGGCCAAGAGCCAAGCTGAGACAGAGCATGGGTAGGGCAGGTCGCGTTGGCCTCATGAAGCAGTCAGATGCAACGCTGGTGCCATTAGCCGGATCGGGGGCTTAGGAGGGGGCTCGGACGTTCCGTCGCACAAAAATCATAAGATGATATCTTTACTATCTTTGATGTCGGGCTTATTCTCTACCCATGGCCGCGCAGGTTCTGCCATTTGCCGCGAAAGCCGGGGCCCGAAGCTTCGTTCCGGGGCGCTCGGCGTCGCTGTCGTCGCAGATCGTTTCCGACATCCGCGATGCGCTGTTCGCCAAGGTGTTCGCGCCGGGTGATTTCCTGGGCACCGAGAACGACATCGCGCAGCGTTACGGCGTGAGCCGGATCGTGGCGCGCGATGCGTTGCGCACGCTCGAAGCGCTCGGTATCGCCGAGATCAAGATGGGGAAGGGCGGAGGCGCACGCGTGGCGCGCGGCAATCCGAACCTGTTCGCCGAGGCGCTGGCCGTGCAACTCGACCTGATCGGCGTCACCGCCAACGAGATCATGGACGCGCAGCGCGCCATCGAATGCCTCGCGGCTGAGTTGGCCGCCGAGCACGCGACCGATGAGGATTTCCAGAAGCTCCGTGAGCTTCTGGCCGATGCCGAAAACAGCATCGGCAACGCCGAACGCTTCACGCAGCTTGGCGCTGCGTTCCATCTCGCGGTCGCGGAAGCCTCGCACAACCGCGTGCTGGTGGTGCAACTCGTGTCGCTGCAGCACGTGTCATGGCCCAGGCGCAATCCGACGCTGACGCCGAAGGTCGCGCACCACATTGTCGACGTGCACAGGGAGCTGCTGGCGCTGATCGAGATGCGCGACGGCGCGGGCGCCCGCAAGCTGATGGACGACCACGTCAAGATGATCCGCGCCCGCCGCGTCACCGAGGACGCGAAGGGCAAGCACATGAGTTCAAAGCATACCGGCGTCGATTGCTGTTGACGCCGGGAAGACACCGCAAGGGACGTTCAAACAGAAAGGACAAGGAGGACATCATGGCCAAGGACAAATTCATCATCGAGCCGCATTTCCGCCTGCACGAGTGGGTGGCGCAGGAGAAGGGCTACTTCATCGACGAGGGTCTCGACTACGAGTTCCGCGAACTCGTGCAGTCGAGCGATGGCGCTTCACAGCAGCTTGGCGACAAGGTCGGCGCGATGCAGACCTTCGAACAGGGCCGCAAGTCGGACATCTCCTGCGCCTGCCACTGGACCGTGAACGTCGCCGCGACCAAGGGCCACGGCAAGCTTTACGGCGACGTCTATCAGGTGTCGACCTGCGGCATCTTCGTGCCGCCCGACTCCAAGGTGAAGGTGCCGGAGGATCTCGCCGGCGTTCCGATTTCGGTGGGCTATCAGTCCGGCAGTCACTACGCCACGATCCAGGCGCTCGAGCAGTTCATCCCGCAAGACAAGATCAACCTGTCGTTCAAGGACGGCCTGGTGTTCGGCCGCATGGAGAAGCTGCTGAACGGCGAAGTGCCGGCCTGCACGCTGTTCTCCGGACCGTATTATTTCGCCGAGCAACTGGGCTTCAAAAAGGTGCTCGACTGCACCTTCATGATGGCGACCATGCTCACCGGCGACCCGGATATGGATGATGTGAAGAAGTTCTTCCATGCCTTGAAGCGGGCGCAAGCCGACATCGATCTGCGGCCGGAGCTCTACACCAAGCACTACGCCAAGGAATTCCCCAAGCGCTTCCACGCCAAGATGGATACGCGGCGCTGGGGGCCGGGCGAGCGCATCGTGTTCGAGCCGTATTCGCGCGAGATCTTCGAGGACTCGCGCTCCTGGATCCAGGAGCACGGCATCATCGAGAACAACGATCTCGGCTCGCAGAGCTATGAGAAGGCCGTGGTGCGGCTGACGGCGTGAGTCTCTCCGCTGTCATTCCGGGGCGCGCCGAAGGCGCGAACCCGGAATCCAGTACCGGAAAGACTGCCGCTGTTGCTGGATTCCGGATCGCCGCTTCGCGACGTCCGGAATGACGGCGGCGAAGTCTAACCCTTCGCCTCCGCCACGCGCAGGCCGATGTAGCGGTCGAGCGTGGCGTGATCGTTCAGCAGGTCCTGCGAGCGGGCACGGTGCACGACCGTGCCGCGCTCGAGCAGAATTGCGTGCTCGGTGAGCGACAGCGCCACCTCGACGTGCTGTTCCACGAGAATCACCGCGGTGCCTTCCTCGACGATCATCCGCCGCAAGCCGCGCACCAGCTCTTCGACGATGATCGGCGCCAATCCTTCCAGCGGCTCGTCGAGCAACAGCAGCGACGGATTGGTCATCAACGCCCGCGCCGTGGCCAGCATCTGCTGCTCGCCGCCGGAGAGCTGATTGCCCTTGGACAGCCGGCGCTCTTTCAGGCGCGGAAAGAATTGATAGGCCGCATCGAGGTCCCAGCGGCCGGGCCGGGCCGCGACCGTGAGGTTCTCCTCGACCGTGAGATTGGCGAAAATCTCGCGCTCCTGTGCCACCCAGCCGATGCCGGCCTGGGCGCGGCGGTGCGGCGGCATGCGGCTGATGTCCTGACCGCGCCAGACGATCGTGCCGCGCCGGAGCTGGGTGAAGCCCATCAGCGTCAGCAACAAGGTGCTCTTGCCGACGCCGTTGCGCCCCAGCACCGCGAGACTGCCGCGCTCCGCCACATCGAATGAGATATCGTCGAGCACGACGGCTTCGCCATAGCCGGCGCGGACGTTCTTGAAGGAGAGGAGGGCGTCAGCCGAATCAGCCATGCGCGCCTCCGAGATAGACCTCGCGCACGCGCGGGTCGGCGGCGATTTCGGTCGGCGTGCCTTCGAGCAGAATGCCGCCGCTGACCATCACGATGATGCGGCTCGCAAGCCGGAACACCAGCTCCATGTCGTGCTCGATGAACAGTACGGTGATGTCTTTGGACAGGTTGTTGATCGCGGTGAACAGTTCGGCGCTTTCGTCGCGCGGCACGCCGGCGGCGGGCTCGTCGAGCAGCAGCACCTTGGGCTTGGTCGCGAGCGCCAGGGCGATCTCGAGCAGCCGCTGCTGGCCATAGGCGAGGTGCCGCGTCTCCCGCGTGCAGACCGGCCCGAGCATCAGAGATTCCAGGATGGCGTGAGCCTCGTCCACCGCGGCGCGGTAGTCGGCGGTGCGCCGCCACCAGGTGCGGGCGATTTTATCTCGCTCGCAGATCGTCAGCGTCACGGCTTCCAGCGGGGTGAGATGCGGAAACAAGCTGTTGATCTGGAAGGTGCGGACAAGGCCGCGCCGCACCCGCTGCTCGGGGCCGAGCGCGGTGATGTCCTCGCCGTCGAGCAGGATCTGACCGCCGTCCGGCCGCAGCATGCCGGTCATCAGGTTGATCAGCGTGGTCTTGCCGGCGCCGTTCGGGCCGATCAGCGCGTAGCGCACGCCTGCCGGCAGTGCGATGCCGATATTGTTGGCGACCACCAGAGAGCCGAAGCGCTTGTTGAGGCCGCTGGTCGCGAGCGCTGGGCCGCTCATGTCCGGCGCCCTCCGGACCACAGCGATGAAAGCGGTGCGATCAGCCAGCCGAACCAGCGCCGGCCGCGGGCGGTGTCGATGAGCTGCGCGAGACCGCCGAGGATGCCGTTCGGCAGGAACAGCACGACCGCGATCAGGAGAATGCCGATCGGGAAGTACCAGTACTGCGGGTTGACGCCCGAGAACTGGTCGCGGGCCACCATGTAGATCGTGGCGCCGATCAGGCCTCCGTAAAGACGTCCGGTGCCGCCAAGAATGAGCATCACCAGGATGTCGGCGGAGCGCGGGAAACCCAGCACTTCGAGCGACACCGTCTCGGTGGTCTGGGTCAGGATCGCGCCGGCGATACCGGCCATGACGCCGGCGATGGTGTAGACCTTGCGGATGTGCGGCTTGCTCTCGGCGCCGATCGCGCGCATGCGCAGCGCGTTCTCGCGGATGCCGCGCAGCGCGAGCCCGAACGGCGAGTTGATCAGCCGCCGGCTCATCAGGAAGAACAGGAACAGCACGATCAGCGCGTAAGTGTAGGCGGTGTATCCATAGAGGTCGAAGGTGAACACCCCGAGCAACGGCCACATATGAACGCCCTGCAGGCCGTCGGCGCCGCC
Organism: Rhodoplanes sp. Z2-YC6860; assembly: GCF_001579845.1. Taxonomy (GTDB): domain Bacteria; phylum Pseudomonadota; class Alphaproteobacteria; order Rhizobiales; family Xanthobacteraceae; genus Z2-YC6860. The sequence goes on along the minus strand of NZ_CP007440.1, from coordinate 5,290,691 downwards.
GGTGAGCCAGCTTGCGCTGTTGGCGAGTTCGACCAGCAGCAGTCCGAAGCCGAGCGTGATCATGATCAGCGCGAGATGGCGGAAGCGCGCGATGACGAAGCTCATCAGAAAGCCCATGAGGCCAGCAACGAAGCCTGCCATCAGAAGGCCGGTGATCGGCTCGCCCCAGCCCCACTTCGAGACGAGGCCCGCCGTGTAGGCGCCGACGCCGAAGAACGCCGCATGGCCGAGCGAGACGATGCCGGCATAGCCCAGGATCAGGTCGAGGGAGAGCGCAAACAGCGCCGAGATCGCGACCTGGCTCGCCAGCACCAGATAGTCCGGCGTCAGTACAAACGGCAGCAGGGTCGCGAGCCAGAACAGCACCTCAGCGAGGCGCCAACGGGTCTGGGCTTCCAGCTGTTCAATCGGAGAGCCGATGGCGGCGGAGGGCATCGCCATGTCAGCGCCGCCCGAATATGCCGGAGGGGCGCCACATCAGCAGCGTCAGCATCACCAGATAGATGAGGAATGAGCCGATGGCGGGGAAATAGTACTTCCCGGCCATGTCGCTGATGCCAAGGAGCATGGCGGCCGCAAAGGTGCCGCCAATGGAGCCTAAGCCTCCGACCGCGACAACGATCAGCACGTAGACGAGGTAAGCCAGCGCAAACGACGGATCGAGGCCGACGATGTCGATGGCGAGTGCGCCGCCGAGGCCGGCCAGGCCGCTGCCGAGCGCGAAGGTGATGGCGAACGCCTTGTCGACATTGATGCCGAGCCCGCGCGCCATGCGCTGGTTGTCGACCGCGGCGCGGATCTGAGCGCCGAGCCGGGTGTACTCCAGCGTGATCACCAGCAACACCGTGACCACCAGCGCAAACAGGATCAGGAAGATGCGATAGGCTCCGAACGTCAGCCCGCCGACATGGATCGAGCCGCGCAGATAGCCCGGCAGCGACACCGGCTGCTGGTTGGTGGTGTAGATGTAGGTCGTCACTGCGATCGACACGAACACGATGCCGATGGTCAGCAGGCATTGGTCGAGATCGCTCGACCGGTACAGCCTGCGGAACATCGTGCGCTCGAACACCACGCTGATGGCGCCCGCGACGATGAACGCCACGGGGAGAGTGGCGAGGAACGGCCAGCCCAGCCGGTTCATCAGGGTCACGGTGACGTAGCCGCCGATCATGCCGAAGGTGCAGTGCGCGAGGTTGACGAAATTCATCATCCCGAGCGTGACCGACAGCCCGACCGACAGCAGGAACAACAGCATGCCATAGGCGAACCCGTCGAACAGGACGCCAACAACGGAAATCATCGCGGTCGCCCCCCTCGGCCGCCCGGCATGCTGTGATCGTCCTTACCGATTGCCTTGCTTGCTCGTCTTACTTGCCCATCGCCGCCTTGATCGGGTCCTTGACGTTCTCGATCTTGTCGATGTCGACATTGACGAGCTTGCCGCCGACCTTTTCGACGCGGCGAATATAGACCGTCTCGATGACGTCGCGGGTCTCCGGATCGATCGACATCGGCCCGCGCGGGCTTTCCCAGCTCAGGCCCTTGGCGGCGGCGATCAGCTTCTCACCGTCGGTGTTGCCGCCGGTCTTCTTCAGCGCCTCGTAAATAACGTGCATGCCGTCATAGCCGCCGACCGAGAACATGTCGGGGTTGCGCTTGTAGTCGGCGTTGTACTCGGCCACGAACTTCTTGTTCATCGCCGACTGGTGGTTGGCGTCATAATGGAACGCCGTGATGATGCCGAGCCCATCGTCGCCCATGCCCTTCAGCGACTCGTCGAAGGTGAGTTCGCCCTGACCGAGGATCTTGGTCTTGGTCTTGTCGATGCCGCGCTCGGCGATGCTCTTGCCGATCGCGGCCGGCTGCGTGCCGCCGGGCACCCAGATGTAGATCGCATCGGGCGCGAGGTCCTTGGCGCGCTGCAGGAATGCAGTGAAGTCCTGATTTGCCACCGGATAGCGCGCCGAGCCGATGATCTCGCCGCCGCCGTCCTTGAAGCCTTTCTGGAAAGCGGCTTCGCCGTCATGGCCGGGGCTGAAATCTGAGACGAGCGTATAGGCCTTCTTGATGCCATTCTTGGCGGCCCAGCGGCCGAGCGCCTCGTTGACGGCCGGCACTGTGAACGACGTGCGCACCATGTAGGGCGATTTCGTCGTGATGATCGAGGTCGCGGCGTTCATGTTGACCATGAACTTCTTGGCCTGGGCCGACACATCGGCGGCGGCCAGCGCGTTCGGCGTGAGATCGAAGCCTGCGATGATGTCGGCCTTGTCGCGCACGATCGCTTCCTGGGTAAGGCGCTTGGCCACGTCCGGTGCGATGCCGCCGTTATCTTTGCGGATGATCTCGATCTTCTTGCCGGCGACCGTGTCGCCGTGATCCTTCATATAGAGCTTGATGCCGTTTTCGATCTGCGCGCCGCTGTCGGCAAACTGTCCCGAATAGGACATGATGACTGCGATCTTGACAGTGTCCTCGGCCTGGGCGGCGATGGGCGTGGCTGCCGCGAGCAGCAGCGCGGCGGTCAGAGTGAGCCCGGTTTTTGCTTGTCGCATGAGGTCCCTCCGGAATTCAGCATTTGTGTTGTTTGGCGGCACTTTGGCCCGCCGCGCCGCGATCCGCAATGGCTGGTACGCAGCCAAAACCGCGCACCCGCACGTTTCCCTGTTGCAAAAACGGGATCGGCTGGGCGCTGCCCCAAACCGATCCCGCATAGCCTGCGCATTTCAAAGGCAGCGGCTACTTTGACAGCAGCCGCCTGGCCGCTACTTGGCCATCCGCGCCTTCACCGGGTCTTTGACGTTCTCGACCTTGTCGATCTCCACGTTGCGAAGTCCGTCCGGCGTCTTGGTCACCTTGTCGATATAGACCGTGAGGATGATGTCGCGCGTCTCCGGATCGATCTGGACCGGGCCGCGCGGGCTTTCCCACTTCATGCCTTTCGCCGCGGCGATCAACGAATCGCCATCGGCTTTGCCACCGGTCTTCTTCAGCGTTTCGTAGATCAGGTGCATGCCATCGTAGCCGCCGATCGCGAAGATGTCGGGGTTGCGACCGCCGGAGATCTCGTTGAAGCCCTTCACGAAGGCCTTGTTCATCGCCGACTGATGGTTGTGGTCGTAGTGCGCCGCCGTGATGATGCCGACCGCGACATCGCCCATGCTCTTCAGCGCGCTGTCGTCGGCGAGCACGTCCTGGCCGATCACCCGGACCTTCTGCGGGTCGATGCCGCGCTCGGAGAGTGCCTTGCCGACCGCCGCCGGCTGCGTGCCGCCCGGGATCCAGATGTAGATGGTGTCGGGATTGGTGTCCTTGGCGCGCTGCACGAACGCCGAGAAGTCCGGGTTCGCGACCGGGAAGCGCACCGACCCGACGATCTCGCCGCCGGCCTCCTTGACGCCAAGCTGGAACGCCGCCTCGCCATCGTGGCCGGGGCCGAAGTCGGACACCATGCTGTAGATGCGCTTCGATCCGGTCTTCACCGCCCAGGTGCCAAGCGTCTGGTTCAGCATCGGGGTGGTGACGGAGGTGCGCGCCATATAGGGCGATTTCGTCGTGATGATCGACGTCGCCGCGTTCATGATGACGGTGAACACCTTGGCGCTGGCCGAGACATCGCCCACCGCGAGCGCGTTAGGCGTCAGAATAAGCCCGCCGATGATGTCGACCTTGTCGCGGGTGACCAACTCCTGTGCCAGGCGCTTGGCGACATCGGGCGCGATGCCACCGGTGTCCTTGCGGATGATCTCGATCTTCTTGCCCGCGACCGTGTCGCCATGCTCCTTCATGTAGAGCTTGATGGCGTTGTCCATCTGCGAGGCGGTGTCGGCGAACTGGCCGGAGAACGGCATGATCAGGCCGATCTTGACGGTCTGCTGGGCGTTGGCGAGCGCCGTGGTGGCAAAGAGCGCGGTGGCGCCGAGCAAGGCAGTGAGCGACTTGCGCATCGAGAAACCTCCCTGAAAATCGAGCCTTTTGGCCTTTGTGGCGACGGTAAAGGCTGCAATTCCCAAGGTCAATTTGAGGCCGTCTAAACCTTTGGGATGGGGGCGGGGCAGACTGCTCCGCTCGACCGCGACGGTGGGCAAGCGAATCCCGGAACAAGTGCCGCGCAGTATGGGTTGGGCTCGCGTGGCGAATGAGCCGGACACCGGAGAGGCGGACGATGTACGCAAGAGAGGCGCTGATGCGGACCTTCGAACGCCTGACCGGCGTGGCGCGGCCGTCCCGCCGCGATGTTGCGTCGCGCACCAGGCCGCGGAAGGCCTGGCTCAGCCGTTTTCAGGATGACGGTGCGGTGCCCAACAATCCGACGCTGCCCCTGGTGCGCTATCGCGGCGCGGTCGACCTCGCGGATGCAGCCGATTCGGCGGCGGTGTTCGAGGAGTTGTTCGAGGCGAACGGCTGGGGCGGCTCGTGGCGCGACGGCATCTACGACTATGTCCACTATCATCCGCGCACCCACGAGGTGCTGGGCATCGCTTGCGGGGAGGCGCGCGTACGCTTTGGCGGCGCCAAGGGGAGGGTGGTTCGCTTGAAGGCGGGCGACGTTGCGATCCTTCCGGCAGGGACCGGCCATGAGGCGCTGTCCGCGACCAGGGATCTTGTCGTGGTGGGCGCCTATCCGCCGGACGGCAAGTACGAGGAATACGAGGGGTCGGCTAAGGAGCACGACCGCGCGGTGGATATGATTCCGAAGGTGGCGTTGCCGCGCAAAGACCCGGTTTATGGCGGCGATGGTCCGCTGCTCAAGGTCTGGCTGAAGACGCAACGGCGCTCGCGCCGGGGATCGAGCTGATCAGCTTTTGCCTTTGGAGACTTGTTCAGACACTTGCTTGGACACCTGCGGCACGTGGCCGGCGACTTCATCCCGGCCGCGGTCCTTGTCGTAAGGTCCCTTGGGCGGACGCGCCAGGCCTTCCGGAAAACGGTCGTCGGTCTGCACCATGGCGGGATTGCCGCGAGCTTCGGCAGCGTGTTGCGCCGTCTGATGCGGCGACTGCTGGATTTCCGGTGGATCGCCGCGCGTCGGATCGCCAAACGAGGGATCGATGGCGCGCATGCCGGACTGCTGCTTGTCCTTGCCGCGCAGGCCTTGGCCTTGGACTTTCGCGCGGTCTTGTTCGGTTGGTTTCGTCATGACGTTCACCCTCGCGGTTTCCGTCTCTGACGTGAACCGGCGAGAGCAGGGCGTTGTTCCGGGATTGCTTGGTCTGTCCACCGTCGGCGCAACAGCCACTGTCTTCAACTCTCCCATGGGGAGAGGTCGACGCGCGAAGCGCGTCGGGTGAGGGGGTACGGTCTAACGATAGTCCGTACGCCCTCACCCCAACCCTCTCCCCACCGGAGAGGGAGCGCACTGCCGGTGTCGCGGCAGCGCGTGGTGATTGCGAGGCGAACACCTAATCCTTCAAATGTGGCATCACCTCGGACGCGAACATCTCCATGTTGCGTTTGGTCAGTTCGTCCGACAGCGTGCCGAACTGCAGCATGGTGATCAGCTTGCCGGCTCCGGTCTCGTCGCGCAGCTTCGAGAGCTGGTCGCGCACCGTCTGCGGGCTTCCCACCACCACGACGCCAGAGTCGGCAAGCTCCTCCAGCGTCAGCCGCTTCTGCGCGCCAAGCGCCTTGCGCATCCGCATGGTGTTCTTCATCGACGGCAGCGACATGTAGCCCGGCGGCAGGAGCATCTGGAACGGCACCGCGAGGAAGTCGTTGAACAGCGTCTCGATGCCTTCCTTCGCTTCCTTGCGTGCACGCTCGTCAGTGTCCGCGACGTACACCGGCGACGCCCAGCCAAGTTGGCGCGGCAGTGCCTCGTAGCCATATTGCCTCGCCTGCTCGCGATAGACGTTGAGATACCGTGACACGAGCTCACGGCTCGAGAACGTCACCAGGAACGGATACTTGCGCTCCGGTGCCGCGGCCCACTTCACGGTCTCGGACGAGCCCATCGACGGGATCCAGATTTCCGGATGCGGCGCCTGGTAGGGACGGGGCCAGATGTTGACGTAGCGCACGTTGAAGTGCTCGCCCTCGTAGGAGGTCGGCCCGGGCTTAGTCCAGGCCTGCACGATCAGATCGTGCGCCTCCTGATAGCGCTCATGGGACCAATACGGATTGATGCCGGTCGAGTGATACTCGTTGCCGATGCCGCGCACGAAGCCTGTAATGATGCGGCCCTTCGACAGATTGTCGAGCATCGCGAACTCTTCGGCGATGTTGACCGGGTTGTTCACCAGCGGCAGCGCACGGCCGATGATTGCGATCTTGGCCCTGCTGGTGCGCGCGATCAGGTTCGCCGCAATCAGGTTCGGCGCCGGCATGATGCCGTAGGCGGTCTGATGGTGCTCGTTGACCGCGATCACGTCGAATCCGAGCTTCTCGGCATAGACGAGCTGGTTGATATAGGAGTCGTACTCGTTCGCGCCCTTCTTCGGATCGTACAGTGTGTTCGGCAGCACCACCCAGCCGGCGCGGTGCTTGTGGCGCTCGGCCATGTCGAGCGGGCGATAGGGCATCAGGTGAAAGAATGTGAACTGCATCAGCGTGTCCCCTGATAGAGGCGGACGATTTCCTTGGCGGTGATCTCCGGCTTTTCGACCGCCGGCACATGACCGCATTCGGGAACGATCTCGACCCGGCTGCCGGGAATCTTGTCGCCCCAGTGCTTCGCGTAGGCGGCCGGGAACAGCTTGTCCTCCTTGCCCCACATGATCAGCGTCGGCACGCTGATGCGATGCAGCCAGCGCTCCAGCGACGGGTTGTACCAGCGCGGCTCCCAGCCGAACTTCGCGGTGGCGAAGCGGTTGGTCAGCGCGATGTCGGCCTGCTCGTCGGTGAGCTGCGTCCCGAGAATCTGATCGGGGATCGCCTGGTTGAAATAGAGATTGCGAACCGCTTCCTCCGGACTCCAGATGAAGTTGTCGCCGCTCGGCTGGCCCTTGACGCGGATGCCGGCGGGATCGAGCAGCGTCAGCGACTTCAGCCGCGTGCAGTTGCGCACCGCGACCTCGGCCGCGGTCCAGCCGCCGAGCGACTGGCCGACCAGATGGACGGAGTGCTCGCCCAGACCCTCGATGAAATCGAGGTAGTACATCGCCAGATCGCCGATGTTGCGCATCCACGGGGGATTATCCGAGGTGCCGAAGCCCGGATGCTCAGGGACGAACACTTCGAAATGCTTGGACAGCAGGTCGAACACCGGCAGCCAGACCGGCAGGCCGTTGGCACCGTGCAGGAACAGGAGCGGAGGGCCCGATCCGCCCCGCATCATCCGCACACTGACGTCGCGGACTTTGTGTTTTGTTTCCGTGCCCGGCATGGCATGTTCTCCGTACTTTGAGCGACGCAATCTACAGGCCCGAATGCGCCTTGCAATCCAGCGCGACATCCAATTCAGAGTGGCACCTATGACCGCAGCCGACACCGAACGTTTCCGCCTCCGCCGCTTTATCGAGCGGATGGTGCAAATGGGCGAATGCGAGATTCATGACAAGCCGATCGATCTGATCGACGTCGCAGCGGTGCTCGAAGGCAATCCGAAGGCGACCTGGTTCAAGTCGGTCGGGCCGGAGAAGGCGGAAATCATCGGCAACGTGATGGGTTCGCGCAAGCGCCTCGCGCTGGCACTGGATACCGACGAAGCTGGGCTTCTGGGCGAAATCACCAGGCGGCTCGCGAGCCCGCACAAGCCGATCAAGGTGACGGCTGCCGACGCGCCGGTGCAGCAGGTGGTTAAGAAGGGCGAGGAGGCCGATCTCTGCGCGCTGCCGGTGCACCTGCAGCATGGCGAGGACGGGGCGCCGTACATATCGGCCGGTCTCGACGTCATGCAGTTCCGCGATACCGGGCATACGAATATCGGCTGCCGCCGTATCATGCTGCGCGGGCCGCGCACCGCGGGCATCGACATGATCGCGCCGAGCGACGCGCGCGCGATCTACCTCGAAGGCGTGGCGAAGGGCGAGAAGACGCCGGTGGCCTATGTGGTCGGTTCCACGCCGTGCGATTTTATGGCGGCGGTCTGCATGAACCCGCCGATGGATGAGTTCGAAGTGCTGGGTGCGCTGCGCGGCGCGCCGGTGCCGGTCGTCAAATGCATCACCAACGACCTCTACGTGCCGGCCGATGCCGAATATGTGCTGGAAGGCTATCTCGACAACAAAGGCCATGTCGAGCCGGAGGGTCCGTTCGGCGAATACATCGGCTACTACGGTGTGGTGAAGAAAAATCCGGTGTTTCACGTCACCGCGATCACGCATCGCAAGGATGCGCTGTTCCAGACCGTCACCATCGGCGGCAAGCATCTCGGCCGCACCGACACGGCGCAGCTCACCACGGTGAAGACCGAGTCCGCTGCCTGGGCCGGCCTCGTCACCGCGGTGCGCGAGCCGGTGGCGTGCTTTGCGACGCCGTCGAGCGGCGGCATGTACAACGTGCGCGTCTCGATCCGTCAGCGCGTGCCGGGCGAAGCGCGAAACGCCATCGCCGCGGTGTTCGGAAGCATGGCCGAGGCCAAGCAGGTGTTCGTGTTCGACGATGACATCGACGTGTTCTCCGACGAGCAGTGCGACTGGGCGCTGGGGACCCGCTATCAGGGCGATCGCGACACGATTCAGGGCTCGGGCTTCCGCGTTGTGCCGCTCGATCCGTCGCTCGGCGGCCAGCGTACGGGAGCGAAGATCGGCTTCGATTGCACGATCCCGTTCGGCAAGCGGCAGTCGTTGGAGTGGGGCATTCCGATGCCGCCGGTCTCGAAGAGCAATGGCGAAGGCAAAAAGTCGGTGGTGGATACGCTTACGGCAGGGCCTGCAAGCTTCCTCGAACTGATGTCGGCGGCCGGCAGCCGCGACGGCCGCGAGATCGTGCGCGAGCTCGATACGCTTTACGCGGCGGACAAGCTGACGCGCAACGAAACCGGGCGATATGTGCTGAAGGGGCGGTAGCTAGGCGCAGAACAGGTTCATGGCGACACGTCCATCAGGTCTTTGGCAACCATGATCCGTCCGGAATAGAACTTGCCCGCCGCGGTGACAAAGCGCGTGTAGTCGTCGTTGTCTTTGCCCGAAGACGACAGGTGGCTCATCACCAGCGTCTTGACGCCCGCGGCCGCGGCCATTTTGCCGACGTCATCGGGCGTCATGTGCTCTTCGTTCATGTGCATGTACCAGCCCTTGCGCTCATCCTCGTTCATCTTCTGCCATTGGCCGGCTTTCTCCAGACGCGCTTTGATCTCATCGAGCGACAACGCCTCCGACACCAGGATGTCCGCGCCCTTGGCGAGGTTGGTGACAGCCGGGCTCGGGCCGGTGTCTCCGGTGAACACGACCGACCTGTCGCCGGCCTGGAACCGATAGGCGTATGACTTGAACGTGCCGTAGGCGGGGCTGCCTTCCTTGAACTGAAAATGGGTGTTCTCGACCGCCGTTACCGTGACGTTATTGTCCTTGTAGACCTGTCCGATCCCGACATTGTGCGCCTCGACGATCTTCTCGATCGGCATCACTTGCGTTTCCGACAGGCGGATTGTCTCGTCCACTTTGTTGAACGCGACGGCCGCCTTGACGGTCTCTTCGGTGCCGGCCGGACCGTAAAATACGATGGGGTCGCGCCGGTGATATTGCCACTCGACCGAAATCAGGTTCGGGATGCCCATCGTGTGATCGCCGTGATTGTGCGTGATGAACACCCGACCGATCTTGGTGAAGTCGATGCCGGCTTGCACCAGTCGGCGCGCCACGCCATCGCCTGCATCGATGAGATAGGGCGTTTCGTTGACGATCAGCGCATTGGAAAATTGCGCGCGATCCTTGCGCGGCAACGGCCCTGCGGTGGTGCCGAGCGTGATGAGGCGGACGCCTGACGGTGGTGCTGCGCCCTGGCCCGCAACCTGCGCAAGAACTGCCTGCGACGCCAATGGCGCTGCTCCGAACAAAGCCATCGCGAGTACGACCGCGGTTTTCCGCATCTCACCCTCCCTGACCAGTTCTCAGTTGACGCTAGCCGATCTTGCCGGCGATCGCCATGGCGGCACGATAAGCGAACACCATGGCGGGGCCGATGGTGATGCCTGGCCCCGGATAGGTGCCGCGCATGACCGAGGCCATGTCGTTGCCGCAGGCGAACAGGCCTGCGATCGGTGCGCCGTTCGCATCGAGCACGCGGCCGTTGGCGTCGCATTTCAGGCCGACGCTTGAGCCGAGCGTCGACGGATAGACCGCCATGGCGTAGTAGGGCGCTGTGGCGATCGGTCCGAGACACGGATTGGGAGTGTGCCTGGGATCGCCGTTGTTGCGGTCGAACTCGGTCGAGCCCTTGCCGAAATCTGGATCTTCGCCGGTCGTGGCGTAGCGGTTGTTGCGCGCAACGGAGTCGCTCAAACCCGCGGCGTCGACACCGATGGCTTTGGCCAGCGCCTCCAGCGATGAGGCCTCAACGAGATAATTGTTTTTTATCGCCCAGCCGAAACGTCGCCGTCCGGGCGGGATTCGTCCAAGTCCGTACTTATAGAGAAACGCACTGTCGCAGATCAGCCAGGTCGGGATGCTCGGCACCGTTTCATGCGAACGATGCATGCCGACGACGAAATCGTGATACGACAGCGCCTCATCGACAAAGCGGCGCCCCGCAGCGTTGACGGCGATCAGACCGGGCTTGGAGCGGTCGAGCGACAGATGCGGATAGACGCCGCGTCCGCCTTCGAGCCAAGGCGTTCGCGACACCGGCGACCAGAACACCGGCGACGCATGATCGTCCTCGATCGCGGCTCCTGCCGCGCGTGCGATACGGATACCGTCGCCGTCGGCGCCCTTGAAAGCCACGGCATCGGCCAGCGGCGGTCTGACGTAGTCGTTCATCCGCTCGACGCTGCCGCCGAAGCCGCCGGTCGCGATGATGATGCCGCGGCGTGCGGTAAGGCGTTGCGGCCGTCCGTCTGCGTAGATGTCCGCGCCGGTGACGCGGCCGTCCTCGATGACCAGGCCTTGGAGCGCCGTGTCCACGCAGATCGACACGTGCTGCGCCTTGAGGCTCGCGAGCAGCCGGCCGGCAAGCGCATTTCCCATCAGAAGCCGCGTGCCGCGCGGATATTTCAGCCGGTCGCAGGCTTGCCGCCACACCAGCGACAGCGCCTTGCGAAACGAGGCCAGCGAACCGAACGGTCGCGACAGCGGCTCGATGTCGTCGCGGCCGATCATCATGCCGCCGAGTGCCATGAACTCCCCGATCGGCGGCCGCAGCAATTTGAAATCGTCGCCCAGCAGGCGGCCGTCAAACGGCAGCGGCGCCAGCGCCCGGCCGGCGAGCGTCGCGCCGGGACGGTTCACCTGATAGTCGGGATGCCGGGCGTAAAGCGAGAACTTCACCTCGCTCTTTCGCCCGAGATATTCGAGCATCTCCCTGCCGGTTTCGAGATAAGCATCGCGGCGGTTGTCGGTCGCGGGGCCGATGAGCGCATCGAGATAGCGCCGCACATCGTCGATGGTGTCTGGTGAGCCCGCGTCCTTCGCGTGCTTCGTGCCCGGCACCCAGATCGTGCCAGCGGAGGTCGCGGTGGTGCCGCCAACCTGCGCCGACCTCTCGCACAGCAGCACGCTGAGACCTTCGATGGCGCAAACCAGCGCCGCCGTCATGCCGCCCGCGCCCGCGCCGAACACGATCACATCGGGGATGTGCCCGGCTTCTGCTGCCATCAGACGCTCCACAGCAGGAATCGCGCGACGCTCTCCGGCGGCGCGAGAGCATGCACGATCATCGCGCTGTCGGCCGACACCAGCAGCGCGCCTGCGACCGAGATGGCGGCGCCAAACATCACCAGCCAGCCGAACACCTCGTGATCGGGGCTGAGCCAGGTCGAGAACAGGAGCCGGAAGATCAGCGAGAGCTGGAGCAGCGGCATCACCAGCAGCACCGGTGCCACTGACACTGCGCAGAAGAAGAACCCCTGCGCGGCCGCAACGAACACGCCAGAATAGACGAACCATTGGACGTTGCCGCGGTTGAGCGCGCGTAGGTTCTGCCGGAATTTCGACGACAGCAGCGCGAGCGATCCGATCGCGGTGGCGGCGGTGTACGAGATCAGCCCACCGAGGATGCCAGTCGCGGGCCCGGTGTGCTCCAGCGCGAAGCGCGCCATCACCGGCGTGTTGCCATAGGCAAGCGCCGCGAGCGAGGCGAATACATAGCCCGCGAGATAGCGCGGGATGAACGGCGGCAGCGCAGGCTTGTCGGCGGGCGCTTTATCGGCTGGCGCCGCTTTGGCTTTGGGCGGTTGGCGCTGGGTGATCAGCGAGCCGCCGAGCATGATGATGCCGCCGATGATCTGCAGCGCCGTGCACGGCTCGTGCAGCACCACCACGGCCATCACCATGGTGACGACGACCTGAAGCTGCACCACGGGCGCGGTGAGGTTCACGCCCGCGACCTGATTGGCTTTGAAGTTGCAGAAGCGCCCGATCAGGAAGTGCAGCACGCCCAGGCTGGCCATCCAGCCCATCGCGGCCGGCGAGAACTGGCCGACGCGGCTCAATTCGCCCAGCAGGAACGCGACCGGCAGGAAGCAGACGACGCCGAGCGGTACGGTGATCGCCATGGCCTGGCCCGGCGTCCCGGTGACGACGCCGCGGCGCACCGCGGCGTTGTTCAACGCGAACGTGGCCGCCGACAGAACGGAAAACAGAACACCCAGCACGCGGAGCCCCAGCCATTGTTGTCATTCCCCCCGAATGAGTATGACACCGGTGGTTGTGGCGTGCCCGACGAAATTTGCAAGGGCTCGATGCAGATGCGTTAGATCGGCATTGTTTGAATGTTGAAACGGGCTTGCTCTCGATCCGTCATCCTGAGGTGCTCGGCGCAAGCCGAGCCTCGAAGGATGCGGCCCCGAAATCCCGAGCCGTCGCCCTTCGAGGCTCACTCGCTTCGCTCGCTCGCACCTCAGGGTGACGGTGATGGTCTGCCCGTGTCGCTTTGACCACAGCGACGCACTGGCTCACGCCTTTGCATGCTCACCGAGGACCGCGCCAGTTCACTTCTTCGCCTTCGCCTGCTCCGCCAGAAACTGCCGCAGCCGTTCGCGCACGGCGTTGGCGCTTTCCGGCGTCCATTTGCGGAAGCCCTCGCCGGTGCGCATGCCGAGCTTGCCTTGCGCGACCTTGTCCTTGATGAGCTGCGTCGGCTCGGTCGAACGGTCGAGATCAGCCATCACCGTGTTCTGGATGTCGAGCGTGAGATCGACACCGACCAGATCGGTCTGCTCCATCGGACCCAACACGGCCATGCGGGCGCCGAAGCCGCTCTTCACCACCTCGTCGATGGTGTCGGCATCGCAGACGCCGGCGGCGACCAGCGCGATCGCCTCGCGCTTCAAGGCGTGCTGCAGGCGGTTGCCGACGAAGCCCGGAATGTCCTTCCGGACATGCACGGGTTTGCGCCCGGCGTCGCGCAGCAGCGCGATGGTCTTCTGCACGGTCGCGTCACTGGTGAATTCGTTCTGCGTCACCTCCACCAGCGGCACGAGATGCGGCGGGTTCCAGAAGTGCGTGCCGACCACCCGGCCGCGGTGTTTCAGCTTCTCGCCGATGCGCGTCGAGGGAATCGCCGAGCTGTTGCTGGCCAGGATCGTCTCGGGCGCAGTCAGGCTTTCCAGTTCGGCGAAGAGCTGCTGCTTGAGTGGCAGCTTTTCCGGCGCGGCCTCGAATACGAACGTGGTGCCGGTCATTGCGGGCGGCATCTGGTCGTGCGCCGAGATGCGGCCGAGCAGGGCGGGGTCGCCGCCGAGCAGCGCGCGGGCGCTTTCCAGCCGCTCCGGCAGCGTGTTTCGCCATTCCGCCGAAGGGTCGTAAATCCGCACGGTGTGGCCCGCGGCCGCCAGCAGATAGGCGATGCCGTGGCCCATCAGCCCCGCGCCGATCACCCCGATGGTCTCCGTGCTCATGGTGTCCTCTTGGTTAAGCCGCGCCCGCCGCGCGTTAACGGCCGCGCAACGCTGTTTATCAACATCTTCGCAAGCCTGTTCGTCAACGGAAACTCAAGCCGGATGCGTCATGTTCGTTGCCAAGAAGCGCCAACAAGGCGCACGGGGAGACGGCAATGTTCGGCGCGAGCTCACGCGCCCTGCTGGTGCTTGCGGCGTTCTGCGCCGTGGCCGCCACAGAGGCTTTTGGCGGTCCGGTTGTTCCAGCGACCATCCACCGGGAAGATGTCGACACCGCGCGCTATCCGTGGACGGCGATCGGCAAGCTGTTCAACGAGACCGGCGCGTCATGCAGCGGCGTGCTGATCTCGCGCGACGAGGTGCTCACCGCGGCGCACTGCCTGTACAACTTCCGCACCCGGCGCTTCATCCCGGCGGCGCAGCTGCATTTCCTCGCGGGCTATCGCACCGGCCGCTATGCGGCGCATGTGCGCATCGCGCGCTATGAGGTCGGGCCGGGCTTCGATCCGGAGCGCTACGACCAAACCACCGGCGCGGACTGGGCAGTGCTGACCGTCACCGAAAGTCTGCCCGACAGCATCGAGCCGCTGCGGCTGCGGCGTCATGCGGCGCCGGCCGGCACCAAGGCGGTGCTGGCGGGCTACCCGCAGGATCGTGCCTTCGCGCTTACCGCCGATCGCGATTGCGAGCTGCGCGGCAAGATCGCCGGCGGTCAGCTCATGCTGCACACCTGCCGCGGCGTCCGCGGCACCTCGGGCGCGCCGATCCTGGTGGGCGAGGGCGACGGCAACCTGCAGATCGCGGCGATCCAGATTGCGGTTTTTCACGCTGACGGCGTCGCCAACATGGTGGCGGTCCCAGCGGAATCGATCCGGACGGCGAGCGACAACGACGATGCGCGCAGGCCTGAGCCGGTGGTCGCAACGAGCTTCATCGGTCCGGTCTGCATCAAGGCGAACGACGACCGCCTGACCATGGCGGCGATTCACGACAGGGTCGGCATCGAAGACGGCGACATCGTCGCGTCGATCCCGCAACCGGACATGCAGCGGACGAGCGCTCCGCCGGCGGTGAATGCCTACTGGCTCGGGACTGAGCCGGGTTTTCCTCTGCCTTGATCTTTCTCCGTCATCCCGAGGCCCGGCGCGGTGCGCCTCGGGATGACGGCGATGGTCCGGCCGAGCCACCCAGCCGCCATTGAGCCAGCTTTGGATTGTGGATATCGTCCCGCGGCTTGATCCGTTCGCCGGATTGAAGCCCACATTGCACCCCTGAATGCGAATCGCATTGCCTGCGGCAACCTTTGGAGCCGAATGACGGCCCTTGAAAAGCTCGGCGCCTTTGTCGCCAACCATATTCCCAACGAGCCCGCTTGCGCGGACGCGCGGCTGCATGCGGCCGACGCCGTTGGCGCCTGGATCGCAGCGAGCGCAACGAAAGAAGGCAAGCTGCTGCGCGGCTTCCGCCAGCCGGGCGCTTCGTTGCCGGATCACGTCGCGATCAACTGCGCGTTGGTACGGTTGAGCGAGATAGACGACATCCATCTCGGCTCGATGGTCACGCCGGGCGCGATCGTGGTGCCGGCGGCGCTCACCATTGCGGCGGCCTTGCCCGATCTCGAAGAGAACGAACTCGCCGCGGCGATCATCGCGGGCTACGAGGCGATGATCCGGCTCGGCGCCGCGATCGACGGGCCGTCGGTGCTCTATCGCGGCATCTGGCCGACGTACTTCGCGGCGCCGTTCGGCGTCGCCGCCACCGCGGCGCGGCTGATGCGGCTCTCGACCGAGCAGACCGCGAACGCGCTGTCGCTGGCTCTGATCGCGGCGTCGCCCGGCACCGGCCACCACGCCGCCACCACGACGGCGCGCTGGCTTGCGGCCGGATACGCGGCGTCGCGCGGGCTGCAGGCCGCGCTCGCCGCAGGGGCGGGCTTCACCTCGGATCTGAAGATCGCCGACGGCGATTTCCTGAAGAACATCTACAACGTCGCGCCGAACGCGGACCTCATCGCCAACGGCTGGGACAAGCCCGCGCTCAGCGACACCTCGTTCAAGCCGTGGTGCGCGGCGCGCCAGACTATGGCGGCGACGCAGGCGCTCAAGGAGCTGATGGCCGAGGGCGTGACGGTCGACTCCATCGTGCGGATCGGCGTCGCGGTGCTGCCGCCGCATCTGAAGATGATCGACCATGGCGTCTCCATGGGCGATCGCTTCTCGTTCCTCACCAGCGTGCAGTACCAGCTCGCGGTCGCGGCGATCTCGCCGGACGCGGCGTACGGTCTGTCAGCGCCGAACGGGCCGACCCCGCCGGACCTCTTGTTCTTCATGGAGCGCATCAAGGTGCGCGCCGAGGACAGCCTGCTGACCGCGGGCTATCCGCAGGCCTGGCCCGCGCACGTCACAGTGACGACGCGCGCCAAGCGCCACGATCGTGGCGTCATCCATGTGCCGGGCGATCCGGCGCGGCGCTGGGACGAGGATGCGCTGAAGGCGAAGTTCCTGGCGGTGATGAAGCCCGCGCTGAAGGAGGAGCCCGCCGAGCCAGTGTTCGAGCTGGCACTGCGCGGGATCAACGATCCAGCCGCGGTGGTCGCGGAGATCGAACGGCTCGCGGCGCTCTGAGCGTCAGTCGAAGTCATCGCAACTGAGCGCGGAAATTTCCGCTGGCGGCGCCGGCGTAAATGACGCCGTGATTTCAGTGCGTTGAAATTTCCGCAGTTTCCGAGATTTTGCGCGACAGCCAAATTTAAATTCGCGGGAGTTATCCCGGGCCATCACGCCAAGCCGGCTCAGCCGCGTGGCCTCCACTTGCACGCCGCCAATCCGTGTTTCATACTGAACTATATGGTTCAGTATAGTCGAGCCCACTTGGATGCCTCGTTCGCCGCGCTTTCGGATGCCACCCGGCGCGGCGTTCTGGAGCAGCTCGGGCGTGCGGACGCTTCGATCACGGACCTTGCCGACAAGTTCCACATGACGCTGACGGGCATGAAAAAGCACGTCAGCGTCCTGGAGCAGGCCGGATTCGTCACCACGAAGAAGGTCGGGCGCGTGCGGACCTGCAAGCTCGGCCGGCGCCGGCTGGAGGAAGAGGCGGCATGGATCGAGCGGTACCGCCAGCTTTGGGCCGAACGCTTCGATGCGCTGGATCAGGTTGTCGAGGAGCTGAATCGCAAAGAGCAAGCCGATGCGCGCAAGGAAAGAAAGTGAGCGTAACGCATGACGGACGAAACGACAGTGGAGCGGAAGTCCGATCGAGAGCTGGTCGTCACGCGAACCTTCAACGGCCCGGCGCGCATCGTGTTCGAGGCGTGGACCACGCCTGAGCTGCTGATGCGGTGGTGGGCGCCGAAGTCGTTCGGTGTGTCGTTCATTTCCTGCGAGATCGATCCTCGCAAGGGTGGCGAGGTCCGTTTCGTGTTCAGCCACCCGGTCACGAAGGAGCCCATGGCGTTCTTCGGCCATTACCTCGAATTCACGCCGCACTCCCGCCTGTCGTGGACGAACGAGGAGAACGGTGAGGGCGGCGCCATCACCACGGTGACGTTCGAGGAAAGAGGCGGCAAGACGCTGGTGGTCATGCACGACCTTTATGCCTCGAAGGAAGCACTCGACGAAGCCATCGCCTCCGGCAGCACGAGCGGGACGGGCGAGACGTTCGCGCAGCTGGACGAGCTTCTTGCCGTGGGCGCGCGTGCGGGGAGGTCGTAAGTCCCTGGCCGTGCTCGTGCATTTTTGCGCGCTGTCGTCACCGCAATAACAGCCGACGTTGTCGCGTTCGGTCCGCGTGATCGTATTCCGCGAGCCGGATCGCTCGTTTCCTGACGAAGCGCGCAGCGCGTTGCCGGAATTCCCGGAAGCGGTCCTTCCGCCGGCCGCGGGTGCGCTCGGCATGCAACGCGTCGGCAGCAATACCGTCAACGCGGCGCTGCTCGGTCAAATGATCCCGTTCGCGGTGCCCGGAAAAGACGACACCTTCGGCGGCTTCGGCAGACTCGGCATGGAGTTTCGCAACGCCAATGTCGCGGTTTTCGCTTCGGGCGAATGTCTCTGGCTGTCGGACTGTGATCAGCGGCAAGGGCGGCGTGCGCGTCTCGTTCTGATGGTTGCGCCGGATCGCGTGAATCCTGGAGAAATCCAGGAGAGCCCAAATCGCGAGCGAAATGGACTGTCCACCTATTTCGCTTGCTCCGATTTGCTGATTAGCTTGCCGGTGCAAAATTATTGAAACGAGGCCGGTAAGGCGCTCGGCCTCTGACATGGAGTCTGGATCATGTCGAGTATCAATGGATTGAAAACGAAATTCACCTGGGCGGTGGCCATGAGCTTGGTGCCGCTGGTTGTTGCGGGCGGACTGGCTCTTGCCGCGCAAAACAGAAGCGGTTTGAAAGTGCCGAACGGGCTCTCGTTCTCCGAGTTCAAGGGCTACGAACACTGGGAAACCGTCGCGGTCAGCCAGACCGAGCATGGTCTCAAGGCCATTCTCGCCAATCCCGCGATGATCAAGGCCTACCGGAGCGGCGTTCCCGGCAACGGCAAGGGTTTCCCTGACGGCGCCAAGATCGCCAAGATCGAATGGATGTTCAAGAAGAGCGAGGAATCCCCTTATTTCGTGAACGTGCCGGACACGCTGAAATCGCTCTCGTTCATCGAGAAGAACACCAAACGCTTCCCGGATACGAAGGGATGGGCCTACGCCCAGTTCGAGAACGACGCCGCCACCGATACGCTCAAGCCCAGCGTCGAGGGCCACAAGTGCGGCTTCGAATGCCATTCGAAGGTGGCAACCAAGGACTACATTTTCACGGCCTATCCGAGGAGGTGAATGGATCGCTCACTCGATCGTCTGCGGTGCTGCGTAGACGTCGATAAAATCCGAGTTTCCTATGGCCGATTCTTTTGACCGAATGATGCAGCTTCGTGCGAGGGTTGTCGCGCTGGCGCAGGCCAGAGACGCTGACGTCTTTGCGGGCAAGGACTTTCGGCACGACTGGGTGGGTGCCCGCACGATTTCCTGGAGGATGCTGTTTGAGGACATCCGCGATACGACCAGCCGGGTGCTCGAGATCGGTTCTCACGAGGGGCGGTCTGCCGTATTCTGGCTCGAGTTCTTCGCCGGAGCGCATATCACCTGCGTCGATCTCTTCAGCGGGGACTGGACCGAGCGCTTCGACCGCAACCTTGCCGGCTACGGCGCGCGCGTTCGAAAGCTCGCCGGCACCTCGATCAAGTCACTTGGCATTCTGCGCGAGGAAAAGGCGGTCTTCGATTTCATTTATGTCGACGGCAGTCATCGTCGCGATGACGTCATGATCGATTGTCTTGGTGCCTGGCGCCTGCTCCGCGATGGCGGCGTGATGTTGATGGATGACTACACCTGGATGCCGAACAACCCCGACGCGGAACGCGTCGCTCCTGCGGTGGACATCTTCCTTGCGTGGCATCCCGAGGCCGAAGTCATCGACAAGAGCCATCAGGTGGCAGTGCGCAAGCGTCCCACCTGAGACTCTGGTGCTCAACAGACACCGTCCTTTGGCTGAGTTGGCTTAGAGCCCGTAGCTTGCGAGCACCGTGTTGCAGCGGGCGCTGATCTTTTCGCGCTTCTGGCTGAAGCAGGTCAGCACGTTGCGGACGTTGGGGATCGCGTCGCGGCAGAGCCTGATCGCATCGGGCATGCAGGCGGCCTTGTCGGACGCCTTCACCTTGAGGCCTTCCTCGGCCGAGGCCGAAACGGCCGGCACGAAGGCGGCAAGACAGACGCAAGCGAGGAGCGCATTCCGGAAAGACATTCGGTCCTCCCTGACCATGTCAGCGGGCTATTGCAGTGTGAGAATTCCGGACCTGTAACGCCGCACCCGGTTCCATAGTTCCACGATGCTGCCATAAAAATGCAAATCCCCGCCATGAAGGGGCGGGGATTTGGGCAGACGGAACCCGCTGCCGGATCAGAGGGTCAGGACGTTGACCGTGCGGCTCTCGATCTCGGTGCGCAGGTGCGCATAAATCCGCGGGTTGCGGGCAGAGAGAATCTGTAAAGTCGCGAGCACCGCGTTGGCCGGCTCCATCACGGTCATCACCGGGACCTTGCTCGGCGCGCGGAGCGACGACCAGACGTCCTCGGGGAAGTCCTTGGCGCTGGCCGGCACCGTGATCACCGGCACGGTCGACATCGCCGACAGCACGGGGCCCGCGCCGTTCGACCGCCCGATGTTGGCGATCACCACGGTGTCGGGGACCTCCTGGATCAGGCGGTTGAGAATGTTCGAGCCCGCGATCGGCTCCTTGTGGATGGAGCAGGTCACGATGGTCATCATGTCCTTCAGCGGGCCGAGCGCGTCGGCAAAGGCCTCCGTCTTGTCGGTCTCGGAGCCGCGCCACAGGATGATGCGCTGGGCCGGTACGCGGAAGTGGCCGGTGGTGTCGGCGACCTGCTTGTACTTGGCCGCGACCGTGTCGAGCGCGCCGCCGTCACGATAGACCTGCTTGTCGATGTAGGCGCCGTTCTCGATCACCCGCCACGAATCGTTGTCGATCACGTCGGCGAGCAGGAGATTGCCCTTGGCGTCGAAGCCGAACTCGACCTTGTAGTCGACGAGGCGGCCGCCTTCGAGCGCCCAGGCGCGCTCCAGCACCAGGAAGGCCTGGCGCGCGATGGCCCGCATCTGCGGGAAGAACTTGTATTCGTTCG
Source organism: Rhodoplanes sp. Z2-YC6860 (assembly GCF_001579845.1). Lineage (GTDB taxonomy): Bacteria > Pseudomonadota > Alphaproteobacteria > Rhizobiales > Xanthobacteraceae > Z2-YC6860. The sequence continues at coordinate 5,270,062 of NZ_CP007440.1, read as the reverse complement.
GCTGGCTGAACACGTCCGCGGTGTCGAGCACCAGGAACGGCTCGGAGCCGAGAATGGGCTTCGCCGGATTGAACAGCTTGATCTGCGCGGCGCCGTCCTCGTACTCCATGAACGGGTCGTCGGCGACCAGCTTCTTGCCCTTCCAGTCCTTGTCCTTGGTTTTGAGGTAGAACTCGACGAGCAGCTTCGGGAACAGCTGTCCCTTGCTGAAATGCGGGCTGCGCTTGAGCGCCGAGCCGTGGGCCTCGCGGCGCACCACCACCTCGTAGGGCAGCATGGTGCAGGGCGGGGCGATGAACGAGGTCGCGCTGTTCTGCTCCTCGAACGCCACCGCAATGCCGCAGGCTTTGAGCAGGCGGAACACGTTGCAGGTCGTCGCCGTGGCGAGCCGTCCCTTGTCGGGAATGACGTCGTGCTTGGCGCCGTCGCCCGCGGTGATGTCGTCTTTGGCGACAACCGCGACGAGGTCCGAGCCGTTGATGCGGAATATTTTCTTGGTCTTTCCTTCGGTCACGAGCGCGCCGAGGGAAAGGGCTTTGGGGTGTCCGGCCGTTGGGGCGTCCACGTTTCGATCCTGCATGGCGTTGAAGAAACCGGGAAACTAATGGTTTATTCGGCGGCATTCCAGTGCGGCCGCTGGCTTTTCAACGTTTTTTGACGGCTTTTGGTTCGTTTTAAGGCGCTTGTTCCGCTGCAATTAGCCGTTTCAGCACCTGCTTGTAGCGCACCGGGCCCACGTCGATAGCCAGGATCAGCGGGTCCACCGCCGTCTGCGAATTATCGATGATGCGCTGCTGGGCCTCGATCACCGGGGCGTCCTGCTCCTCGAAGGCGAAACGGCGCGTCGCCGCGACCTTCTCCTGGATCTGCCGGTTGAGTTCGTCGCCCTTGGAGAACACCCCGAACCGCACCGCCGTGAACCAGTAGTGGGTGCTCCCGTCGTTCTCCGGCGTGAGCAGGTGGATGGCGTGATAGCCGGAACCCTGTTCCGGCGTCTCGCCGGGGCGGCAGACGCCGGTGACCAGACGCAGGGTCGAAGGCGCCATCCAGCGGATGCGGGTGAACTTGTCCACCTTCGAGGGTACGTCCGGCCACATCAGCTTGTTCATACCCGGTGGCTCGCCGGCACGGGCGTAGCGCGAGACGACGATGTCCTCGCCGTCCTGGTCGACATTGATCTCGGATTCGACGGTGTCCTGATTGCCGAGGATGCCGGCATGCAGATACGAGGTGTGCGAGAGGTCGAGGAGGTTGTCGATCACCAGCTCGTAGTTGGCTTTCACCATGATCTTGTCGAGCTTGGTGGTGTGAAGCTCCGGCTGGTTGTCCATCACGCCGAAGTCGGGGATTTTGGAATGGTCGGCGGGCTTGTCGCCCATCCAGATCCAGATCGCCTTGTGCTTCTCCGTCACCGGATAGCTGCGCACACGCGCACGCGGCGGAATGTGCTTGTTGCCGTGCGGATTGAGCGTGCACATTCCCGACGTATCGTATTCGAGCCCATGGTAGGGGCACTGGATTTTGTCGCCGCCGACAATCGCTCCCATGCTGAGCGGGGCGAAGCGATGCGCGCAACGATCTTCGAGCGCGGCAAGCTTTCCATCCGCCATGCGATAGATGACCACCGGCTCCTTGAGGATGGTGATGCCGAGCAATTTTCCAGGCGCGATGTCCTGCGACCAGGCGGCGACGTACCAGGCGTTGTGCAGATAGGTGCCGCTGGCGAGCTGCTTCTTGCTATGGACCAGCGCCTCGTGACCGAGCTGGATGTTCATCGCGCGTCCTCCGCCTTTGCGTGCAAGCAGCGATTGGCGGAGGAATTATCGAACCGAGCTTCGGCCTGGGTCAAGCAGGCCTTCGTGCAGCTCTGCCTTCTTGGATTGCGCCCCAGATGCGCGCGGGCGTCGCCGGCATGTCGATGTGCTCGACGCCGAGTTCCTTCAGCGCATCCATGATCGCGTTCATCACCACCGCGAGCGCCGGCGTGATGCCGGCTTCGCCGCCGCCTTTGACGCGCAGCGGATTGCCCTTGGTCGGGTCCTCGGTCAACGCGATGTCGAAGGAGGGAACCATGTGCGCGCGTGGGACGCCGTAGTCCATGAAGCTTCCGGTTAGCACCTGGCCCTGCTCGTCATATTGCACATTCTCGACCAGCGCCTGGCCGACGCCCTGCACGATGCCGCCATGCACCTGACCGTGCAGGATGAGCGGATTGATCGCCTGGCCCGCGTCGTCGATCGAGCCGTAGCGCGGGATGTTCACTGCTCCCGTATCCGGGTCGATCTCGACCTCGCAGATCGCGCAGCCGGTCGGGTAGGCCGGGATGCGGCCGGTGAAGGTTTTCTTCGACTCCAGCGGCTTGCCGCCGTTGAGGCTCGAGTTCTCGCTCACGGCCTGCGCGACGTCGAAGATCGTCAGGCGCCGGTTGCTGTTCGGGGCGGCAAACAGACCGTCACTGAAGGACACGTCGCTCTCCGGCACGCCGAGAATTGCTGCCGACGCGGCCTTGGCCTGCGCCACCACGTCCTCGCTTGCCTGGAACATCAGCGTGCCGCCGAGCCGCATCGAGCGATCCGAATGCGTGCCGCTGCCCGAGGGAATCTTCGAAGTATCGCCGCAGACGAAAAGAATGTCCTCGGGACGCACACCGAGCAGATCGGCCATCACCTGCGCGAAGCTCGTCTCGTGGCCCTGGCCGGTCGATTGCGTGCCGACCGCGAGCTGGACCTTGCCGGTGGGCAGCACCGTGACCTCGACGCGTTCGTGCGGAATGCCGACCGGGGTCTCGAGGTAGTTCGAGATGCCGATGCCGCGGAGCTTGCCGCGCTTCTTCGACTCCCGCTTGCGCGCGGTAAAGCCCTTCCAGTCGGAGACCTCGATCATCCGCTTCATGTTGTTGGCGAAGTCGCCGCTGTCGTAGAGCAAGCCGCTCGCGGTGCGATACGGCAGCTTCTTTTTCGGGATGACATTCACCTGCCGGATGCGAAGCCGGTCCATGCCGAGCCGCTCGGCCGCCATGTCGATCAGCCGTTCCAGCACCAAGGTCGCCTCGGGCCTGCCGGCGCCGCGAAACGGCGCGGTCGGCACCGTGTTGGTCATCATCGAGCGGCAGCGCATGTGCATCAGCGGGATGTCGTAGACCGTGGTCGCAACGCGGTAGGCGTTCGATAGCGGCACGTAGGTCACGGTCTGCCCGCCGCAGGTGCCGATGTGATCGACCCGGTAGGCGGTGATGCGGCCGTCCTTGGTGAAGGCGAGGCTCGCGGTCGTCACCAGATCGCGGCCCGCATAATCGGTGAGGAACGATTCCGAGCGGTCGTTGGTCCATTTCACCGGCCGGCCGACGCGCTTCGCGGCCCACAGGATCGAGGTCTGCTCAGGGTAGAGATTGTTGCGCAGTCCGAAGCCGCCGCCGACATCCGGACAGATGAAACGAATTTTGTCGAGCGGCAGGCCCCAGCTTTCGGCGAGCACCATGCGCGGCGCATGGACGCCCTGGTTGCCGGAGATCAGCGTGTAGGAATCGGTCACTGCATCGTACGAGCCGACGCCGGAGCGCGGCTCCATCTGGCAGTTGGCGATGCGCTGGTTGACGAAGGTCTGCTCGACCACGAGGTCGGCTGCGTCGAACGCGGCGCGCACCGCATCGACGTCGCCGAACGTCTCGTCGAGTGCCACATTGTCGGGGCAGGCGTCCGGCCAGATCGGTTCCGAGCGTTGCGCCTTGCGCACATCGGTTGCGGCCGGCAGGACTTCGTATTCCACCTGGACGGCTTCGGCCGCATCGCGCGCCGCAAGCCGTGTCTCGGCGATCACCATCGCGACCGCTTCGCCCGGATAGCGCACGCGATCGGCGACCAGCGGATACTGTTCTTCCTCCAGCACCGGCCGCTTCGCCGGGTCAAAGGCGCGCACCTTGATGTCGATCGCGCCGGCCGGATTGGCGCGCTGCAAGGCGCCCTTGAGCCCATCGGCGATATAGTCCGCGCCGGTCAGCACCGCGATCACGCCCGGCATCTTTTGCGCCGCGGCAACATCGACCCGCTTCACAACCGCATGCGCGTGGGGCGTGCGCACGAAGGCCGCATAGGCCTGACCGGTCATCGAAATGTCATCGGAATATTTGCCCGCGCCGCGCACCAGACGCAGGTCTTCGAAGCGCGGCATCGGCCGGCCGATATAGGGGCCACCTTCGGCCCGAGGCTTTCGTTCCATGGATTGGGCGTTTTGGTTCTTGTGGTTTTGCGGGCGGCAGACTATCGAACACGGACGGTCGTTACCAGCGTAACCACTTTGGGCGCGGTAGACAGATATCTCTGTAAGTAAGACCGCGGGAGAGCGCCGATGAACGTGATCGACAAGCCCGGGACGCATTTGAATTCGCGAGTGGCGGATTTCGACCGATTCCGGCTGCGGCGTTTCATCGAAGGGCTGGGCGCGGATCAACTCGATACGCGCAGCGAGCCGCACGATCTCGCGAGCCTTGCCGAGGTGATGGAGGGCAACCAGAAGGCGGTGCTGTTCCGCGCAGCGGGACCGGAAAAGGCCGAACTGGTGGGCAACGTCTCGGGCGACCGCGCGCGGCTTGCGTCGGCGTTCGGCGTCAAGCCTGCGGGGCTCCTGGCCGAGATCCAGCGGCGGCTGGGCAACAAGCCGGAGATTTTCGAAGTCACGCGCGCCGAGGCGCCGTGCCAGCAGGTGGTGCTGACCGGCGACGACGCGGACGTGACAAAGCTTCCCGTGCATCTGCAGCACGGCGCCGATGGCGGGCCATACATCTCGGCATCCATCGACTACGTCCTCGATCCGAAGACCGGTTTCACCAATGTCGGGCTGCGCCGCCTGATGCTGCGTTCGCGCCACGAGACCGGTGTCGACCTTGTCTCGCCGAGCGACCTCAAGGCGATCTACGAGGCCAACGCCGCGGCGGGCAAGCGTACGCCGGTGAGCTTCGTGGTCGGCGCGCATCCGATCGATCATGTGGCCGGCACCATGCGGCTGCCGGTCGACGAGATCGGCATTGTGGCGATGCTGCGCGACGCGCCGCTCGCGGTGGTGAAAAGCGTCACCAACGACATCCGTGTGCCGGCCGACGCCGAATACGTCATCGAGGGTTACCTCGACGAACGCGGTCATGTGGAGGCCGAGGGGCCGTATGGCGAATTCCTCGGCTATTACGGTGCGGTGAAGCGCAATCCGGTGTTTCACGTCACCGCGATCACGCATCGCAAGGATGCGCTGTTCCAGACCTCGACCATCGGCGGCAAGACGCTCGGCCGCACCGACACCGCGCAGCTTTCGGCGCTGCGCACCGAGGTCGCGATCTGGACCGCGTTGCAAGCGGCGGTGCGCGAGCCGGTCGCGGTTTACGCCACCACGTCGAGCGGCGGCGCCTTCAACGTTCGCGTCGCGATCCGCCAGCGCGTGCCAGGCGAGGCGCGCAACGCCATCGGCGCCTGCATGGGCGCGCTTGCCAACTGCAAGAACGTCTTCGTGGTCGATCCGGACGTCGACATCTTCTCCGACGAGCAGATGGACTGGGCGATGGCAACGCGCTTCCAGCCCGACCGCGATCTGATCGTGATGCACGGCATGCGCACCCTGCCGCTCGACCCGTCGCTGCCGCCGGGCGTCCGCGTCGGGGCGAAGGCCGGCTACGACCTGACCTGGCCGTTCGGCACCCAGAACCGGCTTGAGGTCCAGGTTCCAGCGCCGCCCAAGTTCGAAGGCAAGCGTTTCGCCTCGGTCGAGGCGGCGCTGGCCGATGGCCCGAAGTACTTCGAGGAACTGATGACCGCAGTGGGCAGCCGCGATGGGCGGGAGGTGGTCCGCACGCTGGGTGGCCTCCGCGACAAGCTTGCTCTCGACCGTGACGGCGAGGGGCGCTACTTCATCAAGAAATAGTGGTGCTCGGGGGAGGACGTGATCATGCGGTGGATGCCTTGGATTTTGGTGGCTGCGCTCGGTATCGGCGCGAACGCCGCCAACGCGCAGGAGAAGGTCATCAAGGTCGGCATCGCGCGCTCGACCTCCAACGCCGCTGAGCTGATGGCGCTCAAGCACGGCTATTTCAAAGAGGCCGGCATCAAGCTCGAGTGGGACGACATCGACACCACCGCGAACGTCATCGCGCTGCTGGCGCAGAACCGCTACCAGATCGTCGCCGGCGGCATCTCGGCCGGCATCTTCAACGCGCTGGAGAAGAACCTTCCGATCACCATGCTGTCCGACCGGGTCTCGACGCCGATCGGCCACAACCTGATGCTGCGGCCCGAGCTGAAGGACAAGGTGAAGAGCCTCAAGGACCTCAAGGGAAAGGTGGTGGCGAGCAACGGCCAGGGCTCGGTGTCGACCTACGAGGTGGGCAAGATGCTGGAGCGCGAGGGTCTGACCATCAACGATGTCGACTTGAAGATCCTGCCATTCACGCAGATGGGCATCGCGTTCAAGAACGGCGCGATCGACGCCGGCATTCTCATTCCGCCGTTCGTCTGGCAACTCGAAGAGCAGGGCCTCGCCGTGCCGTTCGCGAGCGTCGACGAACTGGTGCAGCCCCAGCCGATGACCATCGCCGTGATCATGGCGAACTCCGATTGGGTGAAGGCCAATCCGGATTTGGTGCAGGCCTACATGACGGCGTGGCTGAAGGGCGTGCGCGAATATTGTCAGGCCTATCACGGCGGACCGAACCGTCAGGAGGTGCTCGACGAGCTGGTCAACAGCAAGACCGAGCCGCGACGCGAGCTTCTCGAAAAGTATCCATGGCCGGCGCGCAGCCCGAATGGCCAGGTCAATGTCGCGAGCATGCTCGACATCAACAAGTGGTATGTGAAGAACAAGATGTCGGCGGTGGAATTTCCGGCCGACCGCGTGATCAACTCGAGCTTCATCGAAAAGGCGGTGGCCGCGGCCGGGCCGTTCCAGATTCAGAACAAGGACAGCAAGCTGCCGGGCTGCCGGTGAGCGTTGCGAGAGCACTGGCAGGAGAGGTGAGTTGATGCCGGTGCAGCGGCGTGGGGCGTCGGTCGATATTGTGGGCCTGCGCCGCGAGTATGTCAGCGGGCAGGGCACCGTGGTCGCGATCGATCACGTCGACCTCAAGGTCGCGCCGGGCGAATTCCTCTGCATCGTGGGGCCGAGCGGCTGCGGGAAGTCGACGCTGCTGCGCATCCTCGCCGGCCTCGACAAGCAGTCGTCGGGCACCATCAAGGTGGATTCGAAAGGCTGGGCGGTCGAGAACGCCATGGTGTTCCAGGAGAGCGGTCTGTTCCCCTGGATGGACGTCGAGACCAACGTGCGCTTCGGTCTCGACACTCGCGGCGTGTCGCGCAGCGAGGCCACGCCGCGCGTCGAGCAGGCGCTGAAGCTCGTCGGCCTCTCAAAATTCCGCAAGCATTATCCGCATCAGCTGTCCGGCGGCATGCGGCAGCGGAGCGCGATCGCGCGCGCCTTCGTCACCGATCCGGGCATGCTGCTGATGGACGAGCCGTTCGCGGCGCTCGATGCGCAGAACCGCGTCATCCTGCAGGGCGAGCTGGTGCGGCTCTGGGAGCAGACCGGCAAGACCGTGATCTATGTGACGCACTCGATCGAGGAGGCGTTGCTGATGGGCGACCGCACCGTGATCATGACGGCGCAGCCCGGCCGCATCAAACAGATCATCGATGTGCCGTTCCCGCATCCGCGCGATGTGCTCCAGCTCGCGGCATCGGCCGAGTTCGGCAAGCTCAAGCTCGACATCTGGCGGGTGCTGGAGGAAGAGGTGAACCGGGCGCGCGCGGAGATGGAAAAATGAGCGGGCTTTCGGGAAAGACCCAGGAGCGGCTGCTCTATCTGATCTCGCCGATTGGACTGCTTGCGATCTGGCAGTTGCTGCTGATGGCGGGCATCGGCGACCGCCGGTTCGTGCCGGCGCCGACCGACATCGCCTGGCGCTTCTGGGAGCTGATCCGCAGCGGCGAACTCGAGGGCCACACCGTGGTCACGCTCTATCGCGTGTTCGCCGGCTTCTTCATCGGCAGCATTCCCGGCATCGTCATCGGGCTGCTGATGGCGATGTTCCGCCCGGTGCGCATCTTCTTCGATCCGCTGATCGCGAGCCTGTTCCCGATCCCGAAGATCGCGCTGATGCCCCTTTTGCTGCTCGCCTTCGGCTTCGGCGATGCCTCGAAGATCGCGTTGGTGGTGACGGCGGTGTTCTTCCCGGTGGTGGTGAACACCTATGTCGGCGCGGCCAACATCGAGAAGATCTATTGGGACGTGGCGAAGAACTACGGCGCCAGCCAGTCGATGGTGTTCCGTCGGATCGTGTTCTTCGGCGCGTTGCCGATGATCTTTGCGGGGCTGCGCATTGCGCTCGCGGTGTCGTTCATCGTTCTGGTCGCGGCCGAGTTCGTCGCGACCAAGGCCGGCATCGGCTACATGATCTGGAACTCGTGGGAGCTGCTTCAGGTCGATGTGATGTTTTGCGGCATCGTCACAGTCGGCGTGCTCGGCCTGATTGCGACCGTCATCCTCCAGGAGATCGAGCGCAAGGTCATTCCCTGGAAGGCGGAGCGATAGTCACGCCGAAAACGAAATGGCCGGGCATGAGCCCGGCCATCGTGCAAAACAGTACCGAAGCCGCTTACTTCGGCTTCCAGTCCTTCTTCCACGCCGGCGGGTCTTCCGAGTCGATCAGCACGAAGCAGATGCGGCACGGCTTGCCCGAGTTGTTCACCCAGGCGTGGTTGGTGCCCTGCTGGACCAGGATGTCGCCGGCCTTCAGGTGCACCTGCTGGTCGTCGAGCAGCATGTCGATCTCGCCGTCGAGCACGATGGCGTAGTCGATCGAGCGCGTGCGGTGGGTGAAGATGTGGCGGTGATAGCCCTGCGTCGCGGGATCGATGCCCATCTGCCGGAGGATCTCATGATGGTCGATGCCCTGCGGCACCTTGCCGTCGTAGGGCGCGAAATCGACCACGCGGCAAATCGCGCCATTCTTGGGCGGCGGCACGCCGGTCTTCTGGGCGGCCTGGTCGCGCGTGTGCGACAGGTCCACGGGCGACTCGTTGGTCATCCATACGAGCTGGACCACGTTGCCTTCGCCGCGCTGGTTCACATAAGGCGTCGGCGCGTCGATCAGGATCACCGCCTTGCCATCGGCATCATGGCCGGTGACCACGCGCCGCACAGGTTTCTTTTCCATAGAACTCCCCAACATTGATTGGTGGCGGCATCCTTTGGGAGTTCGATGTGCCTTGTCAACTTGTCCCGCGATGCGGGTTCCGCTCCGCGATACCGCTGCGACAGTTTGCCAAGCCGTTGGTATTCCCGTCACGATTCCGAACGCATATGCTCCACGCGCGTCAGGGAGGAAGAGAAAAACCATGCCGGTGGTTCGACGTTCTGTTTGCGCGTTGTTGGGTGGTGCAATGCTGGCCGCTTGGGCGACGCCTTCATCGGCGCAGGCTCCAGCATGGCCACAGCGCTCGGTCCGTTTCTTTCTGACGCTCGGCGCAGGCTCCGGCACCGATATCGGCGGGCGGCTTCTGGCCGACCGGCTGAGCCGGAAGTGGGGCCAGCCGGTGGTCATCGAGAACAAGCCCGGCGGCGACGGCATCGTCGCAATCAGCGCGTTTCTCGGCGCCAAGGACGACCATGTGCTGCTGATGTCGCCGACCTCGGCGTTCATCGCCCATCCCTGGGTGCACGACAATCTGCCGTACAAGCCGTCGGACCTCACGCCGATCGCGCGCGTCTCGAACACCGTGATCGGCATCACCGTGCCGAAGGCTCTGCCGGTCAACTCGATGAAGGAGCTTGTGGCGCTGGCGAAAACCAAGCCGGGCGAGCTGAACTGGGCGGGCATCACCGGCGCGCTCGATTTCAACTTCGCGGGTTGGGCCAAATCCCAGAACCTGGACATGAAGAAGGTGCCGTACCGCAATCCGGTCGACGCCTCGAACGATCTCGCCGAGAACCGCGTGCAGGTCTACGAGTCCGCGGTGGCGATTGCGCAGCCGCAGCTTCAGGCCGGCAAGATCAAGCTTCTCGCCGTGGTCAATTCGGTGCGCGCGCCGGTCTATCCCGACATTCCGACGGTGGCAGAGGCAGGCTTTCCGAACATGACGATTGACGGCCTCGTCGGTCTGTTCGGCACGCCGAGCACGCCGCAGGCGCTGCGCGAGAAGATCGCGGCCGACGTCAAAGACGTGATGGACGCCGATCCGATCATCAAGGACCGCCTGATGGCGACGGCGCAGCTCCCCAATCCCGGCACGCCGGAGGAGTTCGCCAAGGCGATCGAGGATCAGCGCTCCAAACTTGCGCAGAACGCGCGCGATCTCGGCGTCAAGGAGAAGCAGTAAGGCCGCACTCGTCGGTCAGATAGCCGTCGGCAACCAGCCGGTTATTTCAAGCCGCCGAGCAGGCCCGCGACGCGCTCACTGAACGCCTTGGTTCCAAGCGGTCCGCCCAGGTCCGGCGTGCGCCATTCGGGCTTGGCCACCGCGGCGTCGAGCGCGCGCTCGATCATGTCTGCAGCCTTGGCGAGCGTGGCATCGCCGCGCCGCTCGCCAAGCCACGCCAGCAGCATCGCGACCGAGCCGATCAGTGAGCACGGATTGGCGCGATCCTGGCCGGCGATGTCAGGCGCCGAGCCGTGCTGCGCCTGCGCGAGCGCGTGCTCGTCGCCGGCGTTCACCGAGGCAGCAAGGCCGAGACTTCCGGATATCTCCGAGGCCTCGTCCGACAGGATATCGCCGAACGCATTGGTGGTGACGATCACGTCGAAACGCGTGGCGTCGCGCACGAGCAGCGCCGCCATCGCGTCCATGATCTGCTCCTCGCACTCGACCTGCGGATATTTCGCCGCGACCGCTCGCGTGCATTCCAGGAACAAGCCGTCGGACAGCCGCAGCACGTTGGCCTTGTGGACCACGGTGACTTTGCGGCGCGGCCGCGTCATCGCGAGCTTGAAGGCTGTTTCGGCGATCCGGGTCGAGCCCTTGCGGGTGATCTTGCGCACCGCGAGCGCCACGTCCTCCGTCGGCATGAACTCGCCGTTCCCGGCGAACATGTTGCGGTCGGCGTAGAAGCCTTCAGTGTTCTCGCGCACCACCACCAGATCGACCGGCTTGCCGCAGCGCGGCGGCAGGCCTGGGCGGGACTTCGCCGGCCGGATGTTGGCGTAAAGGTCGAGGCGCTTGCGCATCTCGCCTGACGGATTGAGCCCGCCTTTGGCGACCGGCGGATAGTCGTTGTGCGAGACGGGGCCGAGGATCACGCCGTCGGCGCGTTTGCCGGCCTCGAACGAGGAATCCGGCATGGTGGTGCCGTGCTTCTTCAGCGCCTCGAAGCCGATCGGCACCTCTTCGAACGTCAACCCGAGCGACAGGAGCTTGTCGACCTCGCGCACCACATGCAGCGTTGCTGCCGTGATCTCCGGGCCGATGCCGTCTCCAGGCATGACGACAAGATGCGTGCGATTGGACATGGTCTGCTCCCGCTTTCGGAGCCGGGAACCGACCATTCTCCGCGCTTCAAGTCAACGATCTATGCGGGTTTGGGGCTCAGGGCCCGCGCACCGAACAAGATGCCCACAGCGATCGGCGCCGTGATTGCGACGTGGTGCCAATGGCCGGCGGCGGCGAGGCCTGCGGTCGCGGCCCAGGAGATCGAGGAGAACGCTTCGGCGAAGGTTGCGACGCGCGACGAGGTCTGGCGGCGGCGGAAATGCTTGCGCCGCGCCTGCGTGCGGAACCAGAGCTGGATGAGCGTGGCCGAAATGGCCGAGATCACGATGCCTGTGATGGCCATTGCCGCATCATGCGGCGAGGCGAGAGCCATCACGGCCGCGAACGGCCCAAACACCATCAGAACGCTCAGGATCACGGCCTCGGTCTTGGCGCGGATCACGAAGCTTGGCGGGACGGGGGCGGTGGCGACGAGATCGGGCGCGTCCTCGCCGGAGATCGCGAGCCACGCGAGACCGCCTGCGAGTTGGCCCGCCGCCATCACCAGCACGGGGACGAGCAGCACCAGGTCGCTCGAATTCGCGCCGAACGCACGCCACAGCATCAGCCCGGGCGGCAGGAGATAGAGAAGCTGCATCAGCGTTTGCGAAGCGAGCCAGGGATCGCGGCGCAGCAGCGTCCATTCCTTCCGGCGCAGCGCGCCCTTTGGCGAGATGACACGGAAGCCCAGGCGGCGGCGCTGGATCACGCCGGTGTCGGAGACGCCGGCCGCCGCGATCGCGTGCTCGCCGAAGCGCCGTGAGAACACGACGATGGCCGCGCCAAGCAGCAGTGCGCCAAAACCCAGGGTGGCCACGAGCGCGGTCACATCACCGAGGATGGCACGGGCCGGCCACCATACCAGGCTTTCCACAGCTGGCACGTAAACGACGATCTGCTCGGACTTCAGGAATGTGAAATAGGAAAGCGTGCCGTAGGACAGAATCGCCGCGATCTGCAGCCCGATAACGAAGGTCGCTCCGACGATGGCGGCGACGATCTGCGCGGCAAGCCGTGTCCGTTTCGGTCCAATGGTGCGGAACAGGAGCACAGTAAGCGCAACCGACAGCGCCGCAGCCGTCGCTCCGATCGCGGCGACCACGCCGTAGGCCGCCCACCACCGCGCGCCGCCGCGCCAGATCAGAATGTTGATGAACGGAGCAGCAAGCAGCACCGCCATCATGATGGTCGAAATCGCCATGGCGCCGATCCGCACTGCGAACACGCGCCGCGCGGCGGTCGGTGACGACAGGATCAGGTCGAGATCGGAGCGCGCATAGAAGGCACGCGTCACCTGTTCCATCGCCTGCGACATCATCAGCGACCAGGCGAGCACGGCGCAGCCGCTGATCACAACGAGCGTGCCGCGGTCGGCATCCGGCTCGATCTCGGCGAATTGGCCGACGACCGACAGCGCGACGAAATGCATGCCGACGGCGAAGGCCAGCAGCATCAGGATGACAATCCGCGCGCGCTTGCGCTTGCCGGCGGTCAGCATCGACCACCAGTCTCGCCAGGCGAGGCGGAACTCGTGATGCGCCAAGAAAGGTAGCGATGCGCTGGTCACGCCACCTGACCAGCAGCTTGGGTCTGTTCAGCGACCAGCGTCAGGAACGTGTCTTCGAGACTGCTGTCGCCCTTGCCGGCCTTGGCGCGCAGTTCGTCGAGCGTGCCTTCGGCGATCAGCTTGCCGCCCGCGATAACGCCGATGCGGTCGGCCATGCGCTCGGCCACTTCAAGAATATGCGTGGTCATGATCACGGTGCCGCCGGCCGCGACCCGCTCGCGCAGCACGGTCTTCACCTGCCGCGCCGAGCCGGCATCGAGTCCGGTCAAAGGCTCGTCGAGGATGATCAGCATCGGGTCGTGCACCAGGGCGCCCGCGAGCGCTACCTTCTGCCGCATGCCCTTGGAAAAGCCCTCGCAGCGTTCGTGCGCGTGCGGACCCAAGCCCAGCCAGCCGATCAACTCGTTGGCGCGGCGTTCTGCTTCGACAGGCTCGATGCTCCACAGCCCCGCGACGAATTCGAGATATTCGTACGGCGTGAGCTTGTCGTAGATCATCGGCTCGTCCGATACCCACGCGGTGATGCGCTTGGCCTCGACCGGATCGGCGAGCGCATCGATGCCGAAGATCGAGATCGAGCCGGCGTCCGGGCGCAGCAGCCCGGCGACCATGCGCAGGGTCGTGGTCTTGCCGGCGCCGTTCGGACCGAGCAGCCCGTAGAACTCGCCGCGACGAACCTTGAGATCGAGATTGTCGACCGCCGGCCGATCAAACCGTTTGCAGAGCGCGCGGATATCGAGCGCCGCTGCGGGCAGGGGTTCGTGCATGGCCGTTCCGTTCGTTCGACGGGCGAACCTAGTTGAGAGAGGTTTCAGGCCCGTGAATCAAAACGCTGCGAATTTTCGGAGAATTGGACTTTATGGCCCGGCCGAGGCCACTTCGGCGCGCGTGACGAAGGCGTCAGCGAAAAATTCACCTTCCGGCAAGCCCGCGGCGATGAACTCGGATTTCGCGGCCTGGGTCATCACCGGCACGCCGCAGACATAGGCCTGGAAGCCGCTCAATGACGGATGGTCTTCGAGCACGGCCTTGTGAACGAGATTGTAGCGCATGCCGTAGGCGCGCACGTCGGAAAGCACCGGCACGTAATGGAACCGCGGATTGGTCCTGGCCCATTGCTCCGGCAGATCCGAGTAGAGGCCAGCGCGATGCCGGGCACCCCAATAGAGCGTCATGTCGCGCGCGACACCCTTGATCATCATGTCTTCGATAATCGATTTGACCGGCGCAAAGCCCGTCGAGCCCGCGACGAACAGGATCGGCTTGTTGCTGTCGCGCAAGACGAAATCGCCGAACGGGACTTCGACCTTCAGCAGGTCGCCGCGGCGGAGCTTTTCGAACACGTATGTGGTGAACGCGCCGCCCGGCACGTGGCGGATGTGAAGCTGCGCGCCGTCGCTCTCGCGCGGCGCATTGGCCATGGAGAAGTCGCGCCGCTCGCCGTTGTCGAGCAGGAGATTGAGATGCTGTCCGGCCTTGAACTTCACCCGGATGCCCGCGGGGAAGCGCAGGTGCACCAGCATCACGTCATCGGCGAGGCGCTGCAGGCGGAACACGCGCGCCACGGTGGTCTTGCGCGCAAACGGATCGGCCTTGCCGATGCTGCGCGGCGCGATGACCAGGTCCGAGCGCGGCCGGGTGTTGCAGAACAGCGCCTGGCCCTCGGCGCGCTCGGCGGGGCTCAGCGCGTCGCCTGAGAAGGCGCGGCTGTCGCCCGAGACAATGCGGCCCTTGCAGGTGCCGCACACGCCCTTGCGGCAGGAGAACGGGATTTCCAGGCCGGCGCGTTGGGCTGCATCCAGCACCGACTCGTTCGGTTCGCAGGGGAACCGATACTCGGAGTTCTCGACTGTGATGTTGAATGCCATGGCGCTACAGCGGCAGCGCCAGCAGCGTATCGATGCGCGAGGAATCGCACACCACGACGCGCTTCTTGAATTTCAGATCGCCGCCCGCGGCGTGAACCACATCGAGATAAATGCCGGTCGCGAACACGTCAGTCTTGCCGTCGTGCATGATGCGCATCACCATGAACGGCGTTTCGGTCTCGGCCTCGTCGCCGCCGTTTTTGATCACGTAGGGCATGCCGACGATGTGCCGATAGCTCTGCTTCTCGTAGACATTGGCATCGCGCAGCGACATGACACGGTCGGTCAGCATGCCACGGGTGTCGGCATAGATCATGCCGCCCTCGAAACCAGCCCTGTGGTTCTCGGCGCTGGTCACGACATAGAGGCACGGGTCGAGAAAGAAATCCGGCCAGGACTCCAGTTCGTTCCGGTCGATGCAGCGGGTGTAGGCAGCGTGCAGCGCAAGGATGCGCTCGGTGGTGATACCGGCCATCGGATGCTCGACCTCAAACGCCCATGTGAGCGCGGTAGCACTTCCAGAAGCCACGCACCGCCGCTTCCGTGGCGCGCGTGCCCTCGTTGGTCGTGCCCGAGCCGCCCATTTCCAGCACGGCGCGCTCGCCGTCGGCGGCAGCCACGCCGCGCTGCACGAAACCGCCGACCGCGCCGTCTTCCATCGACACATAGCCCGCGGGACCAGCCAGATTGTTCTGGCGGAGCCGCCGCGTCTTCATCTCCGGCGTGTCGTCAGCGAAGCCGAAGGTGGTCCAGTTCAACGCGGTCTCGCCAAGCCCTTTTGGCAGCACCTGCCGCACAGCGAGCGAGTTCTGGATCTGCTGCAGCACGAAATTCGGGAACACCGTGAGGATCTGCATGTGGCAGCCGTCGTTGAACTCGTCGGCATTGTCGAGCAGCGTCGGGTCCTTCAGCTTGAAGTCCTCGTTCTCGGAGCGAAGCCCCATCGCGGCGTAGTCGTTGCCCTGGGTGCTCTTGTCGACGAACGAGAAACTCGCGTGGTTGCCGCCGCTTGGGCTCACCACCATGCCGCCCTTCTGCGACAGCCGGTTGATGCCGAAGGTCGTGAAGAAGGTATGCAGCAGCGAGGCGTGATAGGTGTCCTTGACGTTCTCGTAATAGAGCTTCCAGTTGTTCGGCAGCATCTGGGTGAAGCGGCCGGTGACGACGGCCGGCTTGTGCAGCACGCGCTTGATGCGGGTCGCGACCTCCTCGCCGAGATACTCCTCGATCGGCGGCACGTCTTCCGAAAGGCTGCCGAACACGAGGCCTGCGAACAGCGCGATGCGAAGCTTCCGGGGGCCATGGTCCGAGCGGCAAAAGGTCTTGGGCATGCCGCCCTTGCCGTTGACGCCATCCTCGAACGCCACCGCTTTGAGGTTGCCCTTCAGGTCGTAGTTCCAGGCGTGATAAACGCAGGTGAAGTCGCGGGCGTGGCCGCCGCCGTCGAGCACGATCAGCGCGCCGCGATGCGCGCAGCGGTTTTCGAAGGCGTAGATTTCGTCGTCGGAATCCCGCGCGACCACGACCGGCATGCTGCCGAGGAACGTGGTGCGATAGTCGCCGGGCTTGCTCACCTCGGCTTCGAGGCAGAGGAAATTCCACACCGGACCTTCATAGACGCGCTGTTGCTCGAGCGCGTAGATGTCCGGCGAGTGATAGATCCAGAACGGCACGCGGGTGAGGGTGCCCTCCGGCCATTCGGTGGGCTGCGGCGAATTCGAGATCGAGCCGGGCGGGACGTTGACGTTCACTCGATCTCTCC
Source organism: Rhodoplanes sp. Z2-YC6860 (assembly GCF_001579845.1). Lineage (GTDB taxonomy): Bacteria > Pseudomonadota > Alphaproteobacteria > Rhizobiales > Xanthobacteraceae > Z2-YC6860. The sequence goes on along the minus strand of NZ_CP007440.1, from coordinate 5,253,370 downwards.
GTTGTCATTCCGGACGCCGCGAAGCGGCGATCCGGAATCCAGATGCGAATTCAGAACGCGCCGCTGGATTCCGGGTTCGCGCCCAAAGCGCGTCGAAGACGCGCGTAAACGCGCTGGCGGGCGCGCCCCGGAATGACGGTGGCGCAAATCAACCCGTCTTGCGCGCTGGCGCGGTGGCATCCCACCACGGGCAGACATCGCGGGCGAGCTTGTAGTTGCCTTCCATCACGTTGAGCGGCAGCCGGTAGCCCTTCTCGGCGTTGGAGATGCGAAGCTCGCGCGCCTCATTGCGCTGCTCTTCGTTCAGCCAGTAGCGCTCGTGACCCCAGAGGCTCGGGCCCTGCGTAATGACCTCGGGCGTCCAGTTCTCGGTGTCGATGGTGCGGCCGCCCCAGCCGTATTCGAACATGAACTTCGACGGCGACCACGAATAGAACGAGTGGACCTGATCGTTGTAGTGCCGGCCGAAGGTGGTTGCGATCATCTCCGGGGTTTTCTGCGCGATGTCGTAGCCCTGGCCGACGTCGTCGAGATAGCAGGTTTCGACCATCAGGTGATGGATGCCGACCTTGCCGGACTCGATGAAGGCCACGCTGTGGTGGCGCGGATTGACGTGGAAGAAGTAGGCCGCGAACGGCTTGGTGAAATAGTCGCTGAGCTGGAAGCCCAGGATGTCCTGGTAGAACGGCAGGATGTCGCCGATCTTCTCGCAGTGGAGCACGGCGTGTCCCATGCCAAGCGGCCCGGTGCGGAAGCCCGAGATGGCGCGGCCGGGCTTGAACGGATCGGTGGTGGTCTCGGCGCCGTGGAAGATTTCCAGCCGGTTGCCGGCCGGGTCTGACAACACGATGAGATCGCGCACCTTGCGCTCCTCGGCGAGCGCGCGGGAGCCGCGGGCAAACGACACCTTGTGGCGCTCGAGATTGGCGGCGTAGGCGTCGAGCGCTGCGGCGTCCGCCACCTCCCAGCCGAAGAAGCCCGGCGCGTCGGCTGTGTCCTCGTGGACCACGAGCCGCTGCTTCTTGTCGTCCATCCGGAAGGTCGCCGTCCCGCGGCTCTTGTCGACGAGCTGCATGCCGAGGAACCGGCTGGCATAGGCCGTCCAGTCCTCGAGATTGGCGGTGCGAAGACCAATGTAACCCAGCGTTTCCAAGCCCATCGCCGCTTCTCCTGCGGATTTACCTAGTGATTTGCCAACCTTATACCACGGGCCGCCGCTCCGGCGGAACGCCGCGCCATGCCGAAAGCACATGGGTGCACAAGGCGGCCCCCAGGCTTTCGGCCTCATCCGCGGCCGGTCCCTTGGGCTTTCGCCCGGCTGCATCGCAGTGTTAGCGTTCCGTTACAGGTCGCTTGCACGTGCATTGAACATCCGCACGGTCACAGCAGAAGGGCCGCGGATTTCCCAACGGGAGGACGTCCATGGCCTTGCGCTGCTCTTCGATCCTGCTTGCCTTGTTGTCCGGTGCGGCCCTGGCCGTGGCCGCCAGCGCGCCGTCGCACGCCGCCGACGAACTGCGGATCGGCATGATCGCGCCGATGACTGGGCCTTTTGCTCAGGTGGGCAAAGACATGGTCGATGGTTTCAACATGTATGTCGAAGAGGCGGGAGCCGACTTCGCAGGCGCCAAGGTGAAGGTGATCGTCGAGGACGACGTTGCCAAGCCGGATACCGGCGTCACCAAGGCCAAGAAGCTGATCCTGCAGGACAAGGTGCAGCTCCTGGTCGGCGGCGTGCTGGCTTCGACCGGCTATGCGCTGGCGCCGATCTCAACCAGTGACAAGACCGTGTACATCCCGTCGGTGCCGGCGTCGGACGATCTCACGCAGCGCGACGCGTCCAAGTTTCCCTATCTGATCCGCACCGGCTGGAGCAGCTCGCAGCCGCATCACCCGCTCGGTCAATGGGCCTGCGATCAGGGCTACAAGAAAATCGTGGCGATCGGCGCCGACTACGCCTTCGGCTACGAGTCGGTGGGTGGCTTCCAGAAGGCGTTCGAGGACTGCGGCGGGCAGATCGTGCAGAAGATCTGGCCGCCGCTCGGCGCGAAGGATTTCGGGCCGTACATTCCCGGAATCAGGGCCGACGCCGACGCGGTGTTCTCGCTGATGGTCGGGCCGATGGCGCTGCAATTCCCCAAGCAGTTGCGGCAGTCCGGCTACAAGAAGCCGATCATCGGCGGCGGCACGAGCTACGACGAATTCGCGCTGCCGTTCATGGATGACGGCGTGATCGGCGACGTCTCGGCGCTGCAATACAGCGCCGCGCTCGAAACGCCGAAGAACGAGGCCTTCGTGAAGAAATACCGCACCAAGTACGGCAAGGTGCCGTCCTATTTCTCGGAAACCAATTACTCGACCGCGATGATGATCCACGAGGTGCTCAAGGGCACCAAGGGCGAGTTCCCGGGTCCCGAGCAGTTCGTCGCCAAGCTCGCGGCGCTGAAGATCGATACGCCGCGCGGGCCGGTGAGCTTCGACGACATGCGCAACCCGGTGCAGAACATCTACATCAAAAAGGTCGAGAAGAAGAAACTGTTCGGCTACGACAAGGAAGAGCTCTGGAACACGGTGATCAAGACCTATCCGGCGGTGAGCCAGTTCTGGACCTACGGCAAGGACGCGTTCCTGAAGCAGCCGGTCTACAGCCGCGACTTCCCGTCGTGCAGGTTCTGCAACTAGAAGATCTGGACAACAGAAGATACGGACCAAATCGACGGAAACACTTCGGCAGAATCCGAAGTGTTATCCGCTGAAATTTGAGCGATCCGTCCTATGTTTTGTCCATGTTTGGAACTCCGTCCATTTCAGAGGTGGCGGCGCTTGTTGGGAACCCGGCTCGCGCCAACGTTCTGATGGCATTGCTCGACGGTCGCGCTCTGACCGCTGGAGAGCTCGCATATGCAGCCGGCGTTTCGCCACAAACGACGAGCGGTCATCTCGCCAAGATGATCGACGCGCGGCTTTTGGTGCTCGCCAAGCAAGGCAGGCACTCTTATTACCGTCTTGCATCGCCTCTTGTTGGGCGGATGCTCGAAGGCCTCATGGCGGTCGCGGTCGATGGACCGCCGCGTTATCAACCAATGTGGCGGGGCGCTGACGAGTTGCGGATGGCACGTACCTGTTACGATCATCTCGCGGGTCGTCTCGGGGTTGCCTTGGCGGATGCTCTCACCGCCCGCGACTACGTTGTATTGACCGAGGATGGCGGGATGGTCACGCCTCCGGGGGAGGAGTTCTTCCTCGGTTTCGGCATTGACGTGCATCATATCGGGCACGGCCGCCGCGCATTCTGTCGGCCTTGTCTCGATTGGAGCGAGCGACGTCCACACCTCGCGGGCGCTCTGGGTGCAGCCGTTGCTGCACGATGCTTTGATCTCGGTTGGATTTCGCACGCTCGCGAGCCGCGCGTGGTGAAGATATTGCCGAAGGGGGCACGCGGCTTGGCCGATTTGTTCGGTATCGAATTGCAGCCCAGCCGCTAAGCGTTGGCATTTTGGTTTCCGCCGGATACTTCGGATTCGGCCGAAGTTGTTCGAGTGGAATTGGCTTCGCCCTGCCAGCACATTCCCATCACCCAGTCCAAAGAAGGAGATCCTGATGAATTTCGCCATCACCTATCCCGTCTGTCTGGCATTGGGCGCGTGCTTGCTGGCATCCGCCCCCATGCGCGCTGCCGATAGTGGCCGGTCATCCAACATGGAGAAGCAAACGATGCTTGAACTCACGAAAGGTTTCGCGCCGACCAGCGGACATGTCGCGCTTGCGGCAACGTGGGAGGCCAAGGACGGACAAGCGGAAGCGGTCGCGGACATCCTACGCCGCATGGCCGAAGCGGTGAAATCCGAGCCCGGCACACTGCTGTTCTGGCCACACCGTTCCTCGTCGGACGGTCGCGTGTTCTTCCTCTACGAGTTGTTCGTCGACGATGCGGCCTTCGCCGCGCACCAGCAAACGGACTATTTCAAAAAGTTGGTGGTCGGCGAAGCTTTGCCCAAGCTGGCGCGGCGCGAGCGTGTGCAAATGAAGCCGTTCCGGCCGCAAGGTCCGGAGCCTTTTGCCGAGTAGACGTGAATGCAGCCCCAAGCGCAAAGCCCCGGCCGCGAGGCCGGGGTTTTTGTTTGGACGCGTGGGCGGGCCGGAGATGGGCAGGCGCCCGCGGCGTGATCGGCGATGGGTCACCTTTGTTGACCGATGCCGCGGTGCTAGCCTCTCGCGGACACCGGACAATCTCGCCAGAGGATCGCCGGCAATCCGTTGGGAGGAGACCACATGACTCGCACGAGAGCGTCTGCGCTGCTGTTGCTGGCGGGCGCGGCCTGTTGCACGCCAGCGCAGGCCGCCGAAGAACTGCGCATCGGGTTCATCGCGCCGAAGACCGGCATCTATTCGCAGCTCGGCATCGACATGCAGAACGGTCTGCAGATGTATCTCGACGAGCACGAGGGCATGCTCGGCGGCGCCAAGGTGACGCTGATCGTCGAGGACGACCAGGGCAAGCCGGACACCGGCGTCACCAAGGCCAACAAGCTGATCCTGTCCGACAAGGTCAACATGCTGGTCGGAGGCGTGCTGGCAACCACAGGCTACGCGCTGGCGCCGGTCGCGACGCGCGAGAAGATGCTCTATCTCGGCTCGATCGCGACCGCCGACGATCTCGGCCAGCGCGACTTCGAGAAATATCCCTACATGGTGCGGCCGACCTTCGTGCCCTCGCAGCCGGCGCACCCGCTCGGACAGTGGGCTTGCGAGCAGGGTTACAAGCGCATCGCGATCATCGCGGCGGACTATGCGTTCGGTCACGAGACCTCGGGCGGATTCCAGAAGGCGTTCGAGGATTGCGGTGGCAAGATCGTGCAGAAAATCTGGCCGCCGATCGGCACCAAGGATTTCGGGCCTTATCTTCCGTTGATCAAGTCTGACATCGATGCGGTGTTCGCATTGATGGTCGGGCCGATGTCGCTGCAATTCCCCAAGCAGCTCCGCGCCGCCGGCTACAAGAAACCGATCATCGGCGGCGGCACCAACTATGACGAGTTCATCCTTCCGTCGATGGACGACACCGTGGTCGGCGATGTGTCGTCGTTTATGTACAGCGCAGCGCTCGACACGCCGAAGAACGCGGCCTTCGTGACGAAGTATCGCTCGAAGTACGGCAAGGTGCCGTCCTATTACTCCGAGGCGAACTACACCACCGCGCAATGGATCGACGAGGTGCTGAAGAAGACGAACGGCAAATATCCAGGGCCGCTGGAATTCATCAAGACAATGACAAGCGTCAAGCTCGACGCGGTGCGCGGACCGGTGTCGCTCGACGATCGGCAGACCGCAATCAACAACATCTATATCAAGAAGGTCGAGAAGAAGAAGATGTTCGGCTTCGACAAGGAGGAGCTGTGGAATACGGTCATCAAGACCTATCCGAACGTCAGCCAGTTCTGGACCTACGACAAGGCGGCGTTCTTGAAGCAGCCGCTCTACAGCCGCGATTTTCCGCCGTGTAGGTTCTGCGAATAGCGCCCGAGCGCATCGTACGGGTGTTTTCCTGGCACCGCCGATGAAATACACTCAGACCGTGTGCGCACCTCCAGCCAGCCAGCGAGCAGCTGCGAGCACGCGCATGACATGGAGACATATGCGAGCGCTGTTGCTGGAAATGCTCGCATTCTCGATCACGATCGTTGGAGAGGTGCAGTTTCTTCTTTCATCAGGAGGCTGAACATGTCGGGCATGCTTATCAATCTGATTGTCCAGATCATCGCCGGCGCAGTGGGCGGCAATGCGGCCGGGGCCGCGCTGAAAGACCTAAATCTTGGTACGCTCGGTAACACCATCGCTGGTGCGATCGGCGGTGGCGCCGGCGGCCAAATTCTGCAAGCGATTATTCCTGCGATCGCCGGGGCCGCCGGAGGCGTCGATATCGGCGGTCTCGTCGGCGGCGGCGTAGCGGGTGCCGTACTGACGGCGATCGTGGGTGCCATCAAGAATAAGTCGGCCTAGCAACAATAGACCGGCTGCAAGCGTAGCAATCAAAGCCAAACCCCGGCCGCGAGGCCGGGGTTTTCGTTTAACTCTTGTGCGTTACTCGGGCTGGGGGCCCGTCTGCATTATCTCCTGCATCTCTTGCACATTCTCCTGTGCAATATTCCACAGCCCACTGAACATGATCATCGGCATCCAGAACAGCAACGGCATTGGCGACCTCACGGATTGTTTCGCGTGTCATTTTGTGGGGGACCAACGCGCATGAAGTGGATTGCGTTGCGAATCAAATTGACCGCATAGGCGGTCCGAGGGCGGAACTTTTGCCGGCCCGATGAGTTTCGCCGTGATCAATCGAAGCCGTAAAATTTGCAGAACTCGTGCAATTCAGCGCGCGGAGAGCGGAAGTCGTTGGCCTTGTGCTTCCTGTCGCCGTAGCCGATGGCCACTCCGCAGAACAGCATTTCGTTCGCCGGAAGCTTCAGGAAATTCCCGACCGTGTCGTAGAGTCTGGCCCAGGCCTCCTGCGGGCAGGTGTCGAGGCCGTAGGCGCGGGCGAGCACCGCCAGCGAATTGACGTAGCCGCCGAGATCGGCCCATTGGCCTGGACCGAGCTTGCGGTCGATGGTGATGAACAGCGCCACCGGCGCACCGAAGAACTCGAAGTTCTTCTTGTACTGGCCGAGCCGGCCGGCGGCGTCGTCGCGGCCGATGCCGAGCGAGCCGTAGAGCTGCACGCCGTGCTCCTCGCGGCGCTCCTTATAGGCACCGAACATCGGCTCGGGATAGATCGGATACTCCGACTTGGTGTGGCGCGGGTCTTCGTTGGCGATGCGCTTTCGCACGACTTCCTTGAAATCGGCGAGCGGCTTGCCGGTCAGCGCATAGACGTTCCAGCTTTGCAGGTTGCCGCCGGAGGCGGCGCGCTGCGCCTTCATGATCAGTTCCTTGACGATTTTCAGATCGACCGGCTTGTCGAAAAAGTGACGGCAGGCAATGCGCGAGTCGACGGCTTCAAAAACGTCCATGATGGGTCTCGCTGATGCTCCTCAGGATGAGGCCGGGAGAGGTTGGAGGGCGTGGCTTGGTTCATTCGTCAATCGGCGGGGTGAGCTGCCGGGGCGGGGCGGGGAGTTCGTCGCTCCGCGGTGCTTCGAGCGCCTCCGGGTCGTTGTGAACCCGGTAGAGCTGCGGCGCGGCGCGATTGACGTGAACCTGGAAAATGTCGGGCCGGTTGTAGTGGCCCGCGAAGTCGTGGCGGAGCTTCATCTGGATGCCGAGGTCGAGATTGCACTCGGCATAGAGAATGCCTTCCTCGGCGCCCATCGGGCCTGCGATCACCCGCGACAGCGGATCGACGATCAGGGTGCCGCCGCAGCAGTCCGGGTTGCGCAGGAATTTTTCGGCCTCGGGGCCGGGCTTCAGCATCTCGATCATACGCTCGTCGACGGTGCCGCAGGCCGAGATCACGAAGGCCTTGCTCATCTGCGCAAAGGCTTGCGAGTCGATCGCCACGCGGTTGCGCAATGGATCGCCGCTGGTCGGAAAGTGATTGGGCCAGCTCATCACATGGATGCGCGTGCCTTCGGCGATCAGCGAGAACACCGCGAGCGGATTGGAATTCTCACCGCAGATCAGCCCGGACATCGGGCCGAACTCCGACTGGAACGCGCCGAAGGTGTCGCCATAGCCGCCCATATGAACGATGCGCTCGCCGACGGTCGGCATGATCTTCTGATGCTTGCGGATGATGCTTCCGTCGGGGCCGAAATAAATCTGCGTGTTGAACATCGTCCCCGTGGTGTTGGGGAGCTTCTCGCAGACGCCCATCACCACATAGGCATTGGCATCACGCGCGGCGCGGCCGAGCGCGTCGGTCTGTGGCCCTGGAATCTCGACCGAGTTCTTGAATAATTCGACCGCGAGCTTGTTGGCAAGCGTGCCGGTCGCGGCGTGATGGTGGTACCAGACCGGATGCGCCGGAATGAAGCCTTCGGGAAAGCCGATCACCCGTGCGCCATTCCGGCCCGCCTCGCGGATCAGCCGACAGGCCTTCTCGACAGATGCCTCGCGATCGAGGAACACCGACGCGGCCTGAACCGCCGCGACCTTCACCGTGCCGTACTCGTCGCCCATTCCCAGGTTCTCGCCTCAGGCTCCCGCACTTTTGTCGCGCAGCACGATGGTCGGTGCAAGGCCGATCACCACGGCCATGCTGACGCCCATGGGGATGAACGGTGCAAGCAGCCAGCCGGTGTAGTCCCAAAGTGCGCCGCTGATGATCGGAACGATGACGGCGACCGAATAGCTGATGGTGAACATCCCGGCCGAGACGCGGTGCACTTCGTCCGGCGGGCTGATCAGCGGCGGCAGCGCCAGGATCAACACCAGCACCGCTGCGGCAAAGCAGCCCAGGAGGCCTGCGCCGACGATGACCCATGCACCGCTCATCAGCGTGATCATGAGGAGCCCTACGGCATTGATTAGCGCGCAGATAATGTACGACCAGGGGGTGCGAACGAGCCGCTCAGCCGAAATGAGAAGCATGAACGACGCTGGCAACTGGCCCACGTTGTTGGCGGTCAGCGCGGCGTGGATCAGATCAGCTTGGCCGGTGTGGGTCAGATAATCCGGCAGGAAGCCGTTGAGCGCGAAATAGGTGGCGTTGACGCTGCCGAGCAGGAGCCCGATGCGCCAGATCAGGCCGTTCCGAAAATCCGGCATCCAGTTTCGTGGAGTCGCGCCGTTCGTCGGTGTCTCCGGCCGTGGCGCCAGCGCAAAGATCACAAATGCGATCAGCGCGACCGGCACCGCCCAGAACACAAAGCTCCATTGCCAGCTTCGGTGCAGCATCGGCAGCACGAGGGGAATGGTCAGCGCCGCCGGCAGGATTTCGCCGACAAGGAGTCCGTTGGTGTAGACGGCGGTGGCAAAGCCCATGCGCTGCGGCACCCAGGCGCGGACGAGCGGCGGCAGCGATGGCTGCATCACGGCAACGCCGAAGGCCGTTACGACGGTGCCGAAGTAAAGCATCGCGATGTGCGGCCCGACACCACGGATCACGGAGCCCACGGCGCAGAGCGCAAGCCCGGTGAGCAGCGCATGCACGGCACCGAGCCGCGCCACCATCAGCGAGCCCGCAATGGCGGCTGCGGCGAACAGCACCATCGGGATGCCGGACAGGATGCCGACCTGCGTTTCCGACAGATGCAGATCGTCGTGGATCAGCGGGATGACCGGCGGCACGGCCAGGATCGTGAGACGCAGCGCCACGCCGCCAAGCCACAGGAGCAGCAGCGCCTTCATCGGACCGATTGCTGTCCGAGACGCGCCGATCGTTTCAGAGGCCGCGCTCATAAAGCCTTGCGTGCCGCGCTGGGCCGCGCGGCGCTCGAGATCATTAGGATCGCGGCCACGGCGCCGATCGCGATGGTGATGAACACCAGCCGCGGCGCACCATGATCGAGGAGGCCGCCGTAGACCAGCGGCGTGACGATGCCGCCGATGTTGAAACCGTTGGTGACGAAGCCGAACACCTTGCCGAACGCCCCTGCGGGGGTCGCGGCCCGCAAGATCATGTCACGCGCGGGGAGCATGGCGCCGAAGAAGAAGCCGCCACCCGAGGCGACCGTGATCAGCGCGGGTGCATTCAGGTCGACCATGCCGATGGCCAGCGCCGAGAGCCCGGTGAGTGCCATGCCGACCGCTGCGATGACGCCATGGCGCGGGAACCGCGCCGAGATCATGCCGCCGGCGAGCACGCCGAGCGCGGAGAGGAACAGGTAGCCGGTCAGCGCCATGTTGGCGATGTTGGAACTGGTGCCGTAGAGCGCGCTGAGCGCGACCACCGAGAAGTTCATGAAGCCGAAGCTGCAGAACGCCATCAGCGCGAAGAACACGAAGTTGATCAGGATCGGCCCCGAGAGGAGAAGCCGCCAGCTCGTGTCCGGCACGGCATTGCCGGCCTGTGGCTTGGTGGTGCGCTCCGGCGCGCCGTCGCTCAGGACCAGGAACAGCGCGGCTGCGACGCAACCGAGCACCGCTGCGCCGATGAAAGCACCGCGCCAGCCGAACCAGCCGTGCAGGGCAAGCATCGCGGCGGGCGCGACCGCGCCGCCGAGGAGCCCGGAGAAGGTGTGGATCGAATAGGCCCGGCTCATCCGCTCCGGCGCGACGTGGCGCGAGAGTAGCGAATAGTCAGCCGGGTGATAGACCGTGTTGGCGAGGCCGAGGAGGCCGAAAGCGCCGACCAGCACCCAATAGGAGTTCACCAAGGCTGCGACGATCAGCGACGCCGCGCCAAGCGCCAAGCCGCCGGCAAGCATGAGACGCGCGCTGTAACGGTCGACCAGGAAGCCCGCCGGCGTTTGCAGGATCGCAGACACCGCCATGAACACCGTGAGGGCCAAGCCGACTTCCGTGTAATTCAGGCCGTAATCCGAACGCACGAAGGCGAACAGCGGCGGCAGCACCAGCATGTAGAAATGGCTGACGAAGTGCGCCGTGCTGACGCCCATGATCAGCCGGGTGTCGTCGGCCCGGCGTGCAGCGAACGTGAGGTCGGTGGCTTCAGTCATCGCTGAAATCTGGCGGCGTTTCCTCGGCCGGCTGCCCGGTCTCCGCCGGGCGTCCGCCAATTTCTTTCTTCATAGCAGGGACGAGAGCCTGATGGCCGCAGCCCCGTCATGCGGCGGGCGCGGGTTTCTTCGCCTTCGCGTCCTGGATGGCCTGCCACACGCGGCTCGGGCTCGCCGGCATGTCGATGTGCTTGATGCCGTATTCCGACAGCGCATCGACCACGGCATTCATGATCGAGGTGAGGGAGCCTGCGCAGCCCGCCTCGCCGCAGCCCTTCGCGCCGAGCGGATTGGTCGTCGCCGGCACCGGATGGCTGAGGACGTCGAAGCTCGGCGTGTTGTGGGCGCGCGGCATCGCGTAGTCCATGAACGAGCCGGTCAGAAGCTGGCCCTGATCGTCATAGACCACCTGCTCGAGCAGGCACTGGCCGATGCCTTGCACCACGCCGCCATGCGTCTGGCCGTCGACCAGCAGCGGATTGATGATGGTGCCGAAGTCGTTGACCGCGAGGTACTTCACGACCTCGGTGACGCCGGTGTCCGGGTCCACTTCGACCTCGCAGACATGGCAGCCGTTGGGGTAGGCGGCCGGTGAGCCTTCGCTGACGTGCTTGACGTCGAGCGACTGCGGCTCGTCCGGCGGCAACGCCATGCCGGCCCGGACCTTCTGCGCCAGCTCCATGATGCCGATCTCGCGATCGGTGCCGGCCACCACGAACTTGCCGTTCTTGAACTCGATATCGCCTGCGGAAGCTTCGAGCGCGTGCGAGGCGATATGCTTGCCTTGCTCCACGACCTTCGCCGAGGCTTCGACGATGGCTTGGCCGGAATTCATCATCGAGCGCGAGCCGCCGGTGCCGCCGCCTGCGAGCAACTCGTTGCTGTCGCCCTGCAGAATGCGGACCTTGTCGAACGGCACGCCAAGCTGGTCGCTCAGCACCTGCGCGAACGGCGTGGCGTGGCCCTGGCCATAGTCGAGGGTGCCGGTGCGGATGGTCACGCCGCCGTCGGCGTCGAAGGCAATGCCGCCCATCTCCTTGTTGGCCGGCGCGGTCACTTCGAGGAAGCAGCCGATGCCGATGCCGCGCAGCTTGCCGCGCTTCTTGCTCTCGCGTTTGCGCTTGCTGAAGCCCTTCCAGTCGGAGGCTTCGAGCGCCTTCTTGAGGATCGCCGGGAAGTCGCCGCTGTCATAGGTGGTGCCGGCTGCCGACTTCCACGGAATCTGGCTTTTGCGGATCTGGTTCTTGCGGCGCAGCTCGATGCGGTCGAAGCCGCACTCGGCTGCGGCGAAGTCGATCAGCCGCTCCATGTAGTAGTTGCCCTCGGGGCGGCCGGCGCCGCGATAGGGCGCGAGCTGCGTCGTGTTGGTGAACACGCACTTGGTGTTCACCTCCATGACCGGCGTCTGATAGAGGCTGATCGCATTGCGCACGGTGTTCAGCGTGGGCGCTTGCGGTCCCATCTGGCTCTGGAAGCCGCCGAGATTGCCGTAGCCGTTGATGCGCAGCGCCAGGAAATGTCCCTCGGCGTCGAGCGCAAGCTCGGCTGTCTGCTCGTGATCGCGGCCGTGGCTGTCCGACATGAAACTGCCCGAGCGTTCGTCCGTCCATTTGACCGGACGGCCGAGCATCTTCGCCGCGTGCAGAATGCAGACGTATTCCGGATAGACCGGCGCCTTCATCCCGAACGAGCCGCCGACGTTGCCGGTGAGAATGTGAACCTTGTCCGGCGTCGTCTTCATCGCGGCCACGACGCCGGCCTTCATGCCCATCACGCCCTGGCTGACCGAATGCAGCGTGTAGCTGTCCTTGGCCTTGTCGTATTCTCCGATCGCGGAGCGGGGCTCCATCGAATTGACGACCAGCCGCGTGTTGAGAATCTTGAGCTTCACCTTGTGTGCGGCGCCGGCAAATGCGGCGTTGACCTTCTCGGCGTCGCCATAGTGATAGTCGAGCGCCACGTTGTCCGGGACGTCATCGAAGATCGCCGGCGTGCCGCTCGCGTCGGCCTTGGTGAAGTCGATCACCGCGGCCAGCGGCTCGATGTCGAGCTCGATGGCTTCCGCCGCGTCCTTGCCCTGCAGCACCGTCTCGGCAATCACGCAGGCGATAGGATCGCCGACGAAACGCACCTTGTCGGTCGGCAGCATGGCGCGGCCGGGCTTCTTCATGTCGGAGCCGTCGCGGCTCTTGAACGGCAACGCCGACTGGATGGTGCCGTAGGACTTCAGGTCTTCGCCGGTGTAGATCGCGAGCACGCCTTTCATCTTCCGGGCGGCTTCGGTGTTGATCGACTTGATCCGGCCGTGCGCGACGTTGCTGCGCAAAATGTAGGCATGGGCCTGCTTCGGCAGGCTGATGTCGTCGGTGTAGCGGCCCTGGCCGCGCAGGAGCGTGCCGTCCTCCTTGCGCACGATCGGCTCACCGATCAGGGAGGCAGACCGGATGGCAGCAGTATCCTGGATGTTCATGGGGCAATTCGCCTGGAATTTTGGGGAAATCGCGTCGGGTTGAGATAACCAACCATCGTTGCTTCCACAAGAACAGGGGCGTGTTTCCGTCATGTTCTCATGAATGCCAGCTTTGCGCCTCCGGTTGCGCCTGCCTGCGCCGCTCTTTAGAGTCGTTTTCGAAGTTGGATTGACCGCCGCGCCGTCGAGCCAAGCGCCTCGAGCGCAACGTGGCTTCGGCGTGGGGAAAGGTTTTCGATGGACGACGAGGCCCGGGCGACCGGCCTCGGCCCCGCGCCTGACCGGGAGCCCAAGGATTCATCCAAGGGCGGACCCCGGCGGGGCCGGCGCTCGCCCTACCGGCATCCGCGTTCGGACGAGTTCCGGAACGGACCCGGTACACAGCAGTTTGGAGGAGGCGGGTTCGGCGCGGCCGACCTGTCCGGCCCGACCTATGCGGCGCTCGATCTCGGCACCAACAATTGCCGGCTTCTGGTGGCGCGCGCGACGCGCGACGGTTTTCGGGTCATCGACGCGTTCTCCCGGATCATCCGGCTGGGCGAGGGTGTCAGCAGTTCCGGCCGTCTGAGCGAGGCCGCGATCGTGCGCGCCGTCGAGGCGCTGCGCGTGTGCAGCGCCAAGATGCGCAACCGCGGCGTCACCCGCAGTCGCCTGATTGCGACGGAGGCCTGCCGTGCCGCGGGCAACGGCCTGGACTTCCTGGCCCGCGTCCGCAACGAAGTCGGCATCGAGCTCGAGATCGCCGACCGCGAGACGGAAGCCTGCCTTGCCGCCACCGGCTGCACGCCGCTGGTCGATCCGGAGGCCCAGGGCGTGATCCTGTTCGACATTGGCGGCGGTTCATCGGAATTGGTGCGGCTCGGCCCGTGCGAGCCGACTCAGCACGGCCCGCCGCACCCGGCCATTCAGGGCTGGACTTCGATGCCGATCGGCGTCGTCACGCTCGCCGAGCGCCACGGTGGCGTCACCGTGACGCCGGAAAGCTTCGAGCGCATGGTCACGGAGGTGGCCGTGCATGTCAGCCAGTTCGCCGAGCGCCACGGAGGCACAGATGGCGTGCATATGCTTGGCACCTCGGGCACGGTGACCACCATCGCCGGCGTTTATCTCGACCTGCAGCGCTACGAACGCAGGCGCGTCGATGGCTGCTGGATGAGCGATGAGCAGGTGACTGGCGTGATCGGGCGGCTTCTCGGCATGAGCTACGAGCACCGCGTCGCGAATCCGTGCATCGGCGCCGAGCGCGCCGATCTGGTGCTGGCCGGCTGCGCGATCCTCGAAGCGATCCGCCGCGCGTTCCCATGCCCGCGGCTGCGGGTTGCCGACCGCGGGCTGCGCGAAGGCATGCTGGTGCAGATGATGCGTGAGGACGGAGTGTGGCAATGACCTTCGATTGCGCCCTCGGTGAGACTGCGCCATGACGACGAAGAGTTCCGGTCGCGGTGAAAGACAGCTCAAGGTTCGCGTCAAGGACAAGCGCAAGTCGCAGTCCTCGCGCAAATGGCTGGAGCGCCAGCTCAACGATCCTTATGTGACCCGCGCCAAGCGTGAGGGCTACCGCTCGCGCGCGGCGTTCAAACTGATCGAGATCGACGACAAGCACCGGCTGTTCAAGCCCGGCGGTCGTGTCGCCGATCTGGGCGCAGCGCCCGGCGGCTGGAGTCAGGTGGCGAAAAAGCGTGTCGGCGCGTCCGGCCGCGTGGTCGGCATCGACATCCTGGAGATGGATGAGATTCCGGATGTCGAATTCGCCACGATCGACTTTCTCGATCCGTCAGCGCCCGACATGTTGAAAGAGATGCTCGGCGGACCTGCGGACGTGGTGCTGTCCGACATGGCAGCGAATGCCACGGGACACCGCCAGACCGACCATCTGAAGATCATGGCGCTGGTCGAGGCGGCGGCGGAATTCGCAAGCGAAGTGCTCAAACCCGGCGGTTCGTTTCTCGCCAAGGTGATCCAGGGCGGCACCGAAGGCGCGCTGTTGACGCAGCTCAAGCGCGACTTCGCGACTGTGAAGCATGTGAAGCCCGCGGCGAGCCGCTCGGATTCGGCCGAGCTCTACGTGCTGGCGACCGGCTTCCGCGGACGGGCTCTCGCCCCGTCATCCTGAAGCGCGACAGCTCAGGGCTCTCTCAACCACACGCGGCAGGCTTTGCCTTTGGCCGGAATGACGATCGCCTTCGGCAGTTCGGCGCCGACGCCGCAGCGGCCGAGCGATTGCGCCTCTTCCAGGTCGATTGAAACGAGCTTGCCGACCGTCACCTTGATGCGATCGGGCGCGCTGGTGTTGAACGGCGTCGCGTTGTCGATGACCGTCGCGCCGCCGTCCTCAGACCATTTGGACTCCTGTTGGTCGGCTCGCGATGAATCAATGGTGCAGATGTAGCCGGGAGTGCCGCGCCCATCGCTATAGAGGACGTCCACCGTAATCTTCGTCGTCTTGCCGTCGACAAGCGTGATACTGGCCTGGCCCGACACGCGCGGCTTTTTCACCGTGAATTCGCAGTTGCGAGTCTCCTGCTGCTCGGCGCGAGCCATGCCGGTCGATGTCGCCACCATGAGAACAGCGGCCAGACAGGTGAGATGCTTCATGGTGTCCCGATGACATGGAGATTTGATCGGCGGCGATCGGTCCTGGACTTGCCTGTTGGTCGTGACGTCTCCAAAACAGGTTCACTATGATGCCAAATCGGGGAGCGGATGTGCGCAAGCCAATCAACATGGGCGGGTTGCGCGGCCTGCCGGACATCCTGGCGCCCGGCCTCCCGGTGATCTTCTGCGGCATCAATCCTGGGGCGACTGCGGCGCTCGCGGGCCGGCACTTTGTCAGCCGCACCAATCGCTTCTGGCGCGTGCTGCATCGCGCTGGTTTCACGCCGCAAGAGATCGATCCCGAAGACGATCGCAGCATCTTGCGCCATGGCTGCGGACTGACTGTCGCCGTGGCCCGGCCGACGCCCGGAGCGAATGATTTGTCCCGTTTGGAATTGAAGCGGGCGGGCGCGGCGCTGAAACGAAAGATCAGGCGTTACGATCCACGCGTGGTCGCGTTTCTCGGCAAGCCGGCCTTCGCGGCGATCACGGGAAACAACGCGGTGAGCTGGGGACGGCAGCCTGAGCTCTTCGGCGGCGCGGTGGCCTGGGTGCTGCCCAACCCGAGCGGGCGCAATCTCAACTTCAGCTTCGAAGCGCTGGTGCTGGCCTATTCGGAGCTGAAAGCGGCCTTAGGCCCGATCGCTGCGGACGTGAACGCTAAGGCTTCACGCCAAGCTCTTCCAGCGACTGCCGCGTCGACGGCATGTCCGGATTGATCTCCAGCGCCTTCTTGAGATCGGCGATGGCGCCGGCCTTGTCGCCGGTGTCACGCTTGGCGATGCCGCGGTTGTTCCAGGAATAGGCGTCCTTCGGATCGTATTCGAGCGCCTTGTCGTAGTCCGCGATGCCGCCGGCGTTGTCGTATTTCATCAGCTTGATCATGCCGCGATTGCGCCAGCCGCGTGCGTCGGTCGGCGCCACGCGAATGGCCTCGCCATAGTCGGCGGCGGCACGGTCGAGATTGCCCATGACGCGATAGATGTTGCCGCGGTTGATGTAGCCGAGTAGATCTTTCGGCTCGAGCTCGATCGCTTTCGTGTAGTCGGCGAGCGCCTTCTGGTTGTCGCGCTTGCGCTGATAGGCCCAGCCGCGATTGCCGTAGGCGTGCACGCTTACCGGATCGAGTTTGATCGCGGTGGTGAAATCTGCGATCGCCTTGTCGAGTTCGCCGCGCCGCATCATCGCGTCGCCGCGGTTGTTGTAGGCGATGGCGAATTTTGGATCGAGCTTGATGGCGTGATCGTAGTCCGCGATGGCTTTTTCGAGATCGTTCTTGAACGCGTAGACGCGGCCACGGTTGCTGAACGAGCAGGCGTAGCTCGGATCGATCTTGATCGCGTCATTGAGATCCGTCATCGCGCGATCGAACTCGCGCTGTTCGGTCAGCGCGAAACCGCGATTGCAGTAGGCAACCGCGAGCGCGCGGCCGGTTTCCTTCTTCTCGTCGATGATCTTGCTGCAGCCCGCGATCCGTGCGTTGACCGTGACATTGGGCGCCTTGCAGGCCTCGGCCGGCGCGCCCGGCGTCATGGCCTCCTGAGCGGCCACCGGGGAGGCGGCGAGAAGCGCGGCGACAATGAGCGAAGTGCGGATCATGGACGGTTTCATCGGCTGGTTTGCTTCTTGGCCATGTTCTCTTTTTGGATCTTCTCCAGCTGTTCCAGCGCCGGCGGGAACCCGGGCACCAGAGCCAGAGCCTTGCGCAGGCTTGCGATCGCGCCGGCGCGATCGCCCATTTCGCTCAGCACCATCGCGCGGCTGACATGGTTGATCGGATGCC
This sequence comes from Rhodoplanes sp. Z2-YC6860, assembly GCF_001579845.1. Lineage (GTDB taxonomy): Bacteria > Pseudomonadota > Alphaproteobacteria > Rhizobiales > Xanthobacteraceae > Z2-YC6860. Next base: position 5,235,963 of record NZ_CP007440.1, on the reverse strand, counting down.
TGGGCTCGAGCGCGATCGCAGTGTCATAATCGGAGAGCGCACGTTGCCGCTCGCCGAGCATCGATAGCGCGCTGCCGCGGTTGATATAGAGACCGGCCTCATTGGGCTCAAGGTTGATCGCCGTGTCGCAGTCCTCGATCGCGCCCTTGAAGTCCTGGGACACCAGGCGGATGAAGCAGCGACCTTTATAGCCGCCGGCATTCTTCGGCGCGAGACGGATGGCTTCGGAATAATCGGCACCAGCGCCTTCGTAATCCTTCTTGTTGCGGCGCGCGTCGCCGCGGCTGAGCAGTGTGCCGACGTCGGACTCACGGCTGAGCCGGTCATTGTAATCGGCGATGGCGCGATCCTCGTCGCCTTTCTTGTGATAGAGCATGCCGCGCAGGCCATAAGTTTGCGCGAAATTGGGCCGCATCTTGATCACAGCGCTGTAGTCGGCGATTGCTCCGTCAACGTCGTTCAGCTGCGCAGCCGCGGCCGCGCGCACGAAATAGGCCAGCGGCAGGGTTGAATCGAGTTCCAGTGCGCGCTTTGCGTCGGAGAGGGCCCGCTCGGGCTTGTGCGCGACGTTGAAAAAGTTCGCACGGTTGACGAGGGCCGTCACGTTGCTCGGATCGGTCTCGACTGCGCGGTCGAGATCGTCGGCCGCGCGCGGCAGATCGCGGGTCAACGTGAGGGCGTGACCGCGCTGCGCATAGGCCGTGGACAGTTCGCGCCCGCGGTAGTCGCCACTGTCGATCATTGCCGAGCAGCCGGCGATCCAATTGGGCAGGCCTGCGTCGGGATTGCCGCAGCGGTTGTCCCAGGGTTTTGCGGACGCTTTACAGGTGGCGAGCAAAGCCACGATCAACGGCAATAGCTTGCGCACAGCCCTAAGCTCCCTCAATGCCAATTGGTCGCAAATGCGCCCAGCGGGGTTCAGGCCGGTCTAAGCCATTGGAGTTAACGCAAAATTCCCATGCGCCGGAGCGCGTCGGCGGGCTGCGGCAGGGCCGGATCGAGGGCTGCCGCACGCCGTAAATCGGCGATGGCTGCGTCCTTTGCGCCAAGCTTTTCCTGGATGAGCCCACGCAGGCTCAAGGCGGGTGCCCAGTTGGCGTTGAGTTCGGCGGTCCTGGTGGCGTCGGCGAGAGCCTCGCGGAAGTTCCCCGCCACGTACTGCACCTGGGCGCGGTAGTAATATGTGAGCCAGTTTTTCGGCGCGAGCGTCAGCGCCTGGTTGTAGTCGGCGAGCGCTTTGTCGAGCCGGCCGTGGTTGCGCCAGGCATTGCCTCGGCTCTGAAGGTAGCCGGCATTGCGCGGGTCGAGCGCGATGGCTTTGTCGAGATCGGCGATGGCGCGCTCGGTCTCGCCCTTGGCTTCGAGCGCGACGCCACGACTGCCGTAGGCCGCGCCGCTCTCAGGCGTCAGGCGGATCGCGGTGTCGAAATCGGCGAGCGCCTTGTCGGACTCTTTCTTGGCGTTCCACGATATGCCGCGGTTGAGATAGGCGAGGCTGTAATTCGAGTCGATCTTGAGCGCCGCCTCGTAGTCGGCGATGGCGCGGTCGTGATCGCCCTTGTCGGCCGATGCGATGCCGCGCTCGGTGTAAGAAGCGGCGTCGCCGGGATTGAGCCGCAGCGCCTGGCTGAAATCGGCGATGGCGCGGTCGGCATCACCTTTGGACCGATAGGCGCTGCCGCGGCCGGCAAAGCTCGTCGCGGAATTCGGGTCGAGCCGGATGGCCTGATCGAAGCTCGCAATCGCGCGGTCGAAGTTTCCGGTGAGCAGCAGCGCGCTGCCGCGGCTGCTGTAGGCGCGCGTGTAGGTCGGATTGAGGCGCACCGCCGCATCGAATTCGCCGATGGCGCGGTCGTAGTCGCCGAGCCGTCCATAGGCGATGCCGCGGTTGAAATAGACGATGGCGAGATTGTTGCCGGCGTAGCGGCCGCTGCCGACCAGCGCGGTGCAGGCCTGCACCGCATCGGCCGGCGCAGTGTTGACGCCCGCGCAGCCCTGCTCATCGGTCGATATCAGCGCGGGCGCCTGCGGCTGGGCGTTTGCCGCGGCGGCAAACGCGAGCAGCGCCCAAAGGGCCAGACACGAATGGATGAGAGGCTTCGGCATCGATTTGTCCGAACAGCCTTGCCGCGTTTGCATCGTCCCCGAATCTTAAGAGCCGCGGCGGCTATCCGCCAGCTTTCTTGCTGGCGGTTGTGGCAAGGCCGTGGCCGCAGCGCAAACCTTATCCGCCCTTCGGGTCGGACGCCCGGCTGGCGGCGGGCAGGCGGTCGGCCATTTCGGCGCCGGCGTCAGCCGGCATCCGCCAGAAGATCAGCGCCGAGCTCGTGGCGATGAGCCCCACCAGGATGAAACCCGGCGGGAAGTCGGAGGCCATAATCGCGGCCTGGTCGTGGTAACGCACCGCGAGCTCCACGGTCAGCGCGCCGACTGCGACACCGGTCGCAAGCGACACCTGCTGGCCGACGGCTGCGAGCGCGGTGGCGCGACTCATCCGCGCGGCCGGCACCTCGGCATAGGCGAGAGCATTGACGGCGGTGAACTGAAGCGAGCGGAAGAAGCCGCCGATCATCAGGACGCCGACCATCACCATGAACGAGGTCTGGGCCGAGAAGCCGGCACAGGCAGCGATCGACAGCCCGCCGAGGATGGCGTTGGTGATGAGCAGCGTGCGGAAGCCGAAGGCCTTCAGCATACGGGGCGCCGCGCCTTTGACGATGATCGCGCCCATTGTCGAGGTGAAGGTGATCAGGCCCGACTGGAACGGTGACAGCTTGAAGCCGACCTGCAGAAGCAGCGGCAACAGAAACGGCATGGCGCCAACGCCGATGCGGAACATGAAGCCGCCGACGAGGCTCGCCCGGAAGCTCGGTAGCTTCAGCAGACCGAAATCGATGATCGGCGCCGGCGCCCGGCGCGCATAGGCCAGATACAACGACAGCGAAATCAAGCCGGCCGCGATCAGCCCCGCCACCCAGGGCCAGGGCACGATATCGAGACCCGCGATCGACAGCCCGAACGTCAGCCCCGCCACAGCAACGCCCGACAGCACCATGCCGACCGCGTCGAACCGCTCCGGCACCTCGGCGCGGATGTTCTCGATGTAGCGCGTCACCAGGATGATGCCGACAAGCCCCATCGGCACGTTGATCAGGAAGATCCAGTGCCAGCTGGCATAGGTCGTGATGAAGCCGCCAAGCGGCGGGCCGAGCAGGGGACCGATCATGGCCGGGATCGACACCCAGGCCATGGCGTTGACCAGCTCCTTGCGGTCGATGGTGCGCACCAGCACGAGGCGTCCGACCGGCGTCATCATCGCACCACCGATGCCCTGGACGATGCGCGCCAGCACGAAGTGCCACAGCGCGCTCGACAGCGCGCAGCCGATCGAGCCCAGGACGAACACCGCGATCGCGGCGCGGAACACGGTGCGGGCGCCGAACCGGTCGGCGGTCCAGCCGCTCATCGGGATGAAGACGGCGAGCGAGAGAAGGTACGAGGTGACGGCAAGCTTCAGCGCCAGCGGGCTCGTCCCGATATCGCGGGCGATCGCCGGCAGCGAGGTCGCGATCACGGTCGAGTCCATGTTGTCCATGAACAGCGACACCGCCACGATGAAGGGGACAAGCCGTTTTTGTGTCATGCCTATTCCAGATGCCCCGGATTTTGATCATAGAGCGGCGAGCGGTGGATGACGCGGGATTTCTCAGGAATTCCCTAGGAAATCGGATGTTCCGGTGCTAAGCACCATCGCCAACCCAAAAGCGGGCCCGATTCGGGCGAGGGCGTGCCGTCCTCGCGAAGGGCCTCGTTTATTCGTTCCGGACGCTTACATCTCCGGGACTTGAGGGACCGGAGTTGGCATGGCCACGATCACCCGCGCGGAGCTGACCGAAGCGTACACGTTCGACGACGTGCTGCTGAAGCCCGGCCTGTCCGATGTGTTGCCGTCGGAGGTCGATATCCGCAGCCGTCTCACCCGCTCGGTGCTGCTCAACCTGCCGATCATGGCGTCTGCCATGGACACCGTCACCGAGGCCAAGATGGCGATCGCCATGGCTCAGGCCGGCGGCATCGGCGTGCTGCATCGGAATCTCGAGCCGGAGCAGCAGGCCGCCCAGGTGCGGCAGGTCAAGAAATTCGAATCCGGCATGGTGGTGAACCCGCTCACCATCCACCCCGACGCGACGCTGGCCGACGCGCTGGCGCTGATGAAGGACAACAACATCTCCGGCATTCCGGTGGTCGAGGGCGGCAATGGCGCGAGCCGCAGCCCCGGCAAGCTCGTCGGCATCCTCACCAACCGCGACGTGCGTTTTGCCACCGACGTGCGCCAGAAGGTGTCGGAGCTGATGACGAAGGACCGCCTCGTCACGGTGCGCGAGCACGTCAACCAGGACGAGGCGAAGAAGCTCCTCCACCAGTACCGCATCGAGAAGCTTCTGGTGGTCGACGCCGACTATCGCTGCGTCGGTCTGATCACCGTGAAGGACATCGAGAAGGCGGTCGCCAATCCGAACGCCTGCAAGGACGAGCAGGGCCGGCTCCGCGTTGCGGCTGCGAGCACGGTCGGCGACAAAGGCTATGACCGCACCGAGATGCTCATCGATGCCGGCGTCGATCTCGTCGTGGTCGACACCGCGCATGGCCATTCGCAGCACGTGCTCAACGCCGTCAGCCGCATCAAGCGCGCCTCGAACGCCGTGCAGGTGGTGGCCGGCAATGTCGCGACGGCCGAAGGCGCTAAGGCGCTGATCGATTCAGGCGCGGATGCGATCAAGGTCGGCATCGGTCCGGGCTCGATCTGCACCACGCGAATGGTCGCGGGCGTCGGCGTGCCGCAACTCACCGCGATCATGGATGCGGTGGAGGCCGCGAAGAAGCACGACACTCCGGTGATCGCCGACGGCGGCATCAAGTATTCGGGCGATCTCGCCAAGGCCTTGGCCGCCGGCGCCGACGTCGCGATGGTCGGCTCGCTCTTGGCAGGCACCGACGAGACGCCGGGCGAGGCCTATCTCTATCAGGGCCGCTCGTACAAAGCCTATCGCGGCATGGGCTCGGTCGGCGCCATGGCGCGCGGCTCGGCCGACCGCTACTTCCAGCAGGACATCAAGGACTCGCTGAAGCTCGTGCCGGAAGGCATCGAAGGGCAGGTGGCCTACAAGGGCCCGGTCGCAAACGTCCTGCACCAACTCGCCGGCGGCCTGCGCGCCGCCATGGGCTATGTCGGCGCCAAGGACCTCAACGACTTCCACGAGAAGGCGCAGTTCATCCGCATCTCGTCGGCAGGCCTGCGCGAAAGCCACGTCCACGACGTCACCATCACCCGCGAAAGCCCGAACTACCCGAGCCGGGCGTAGCGGCTATGACCACGGGCGTGCGCATCATTCTCGCGTCACGGCCGGTGGGCGAGCCGAAAGAGAGTGACCTCCGCGTCGAGCCGATGCCGGTGCCCGTGCCAGCGCCCGGCGAGATGTTGCTGCGGACGCTGTGGCTGTCGCTCGATCCCTACATGCGCGGACGGATGAGCGACGCGCCGTCCTACGCGGCGCCGGTCCAGATCGGCCAGGTCATGGAAGGCCGCACCGTCAGCGAGGTGATCGCTTCCAATCTCGACGGCTATGCGCCGGGTGACATCGTGCTGAGCCCCAGCGGCTGGCAGACCCACGCCATCAGCCAGGGCAAGCTGACCCGCAAGATCGATCCGTCGATTGCGCCGATCTCGACAGCGCTGGGCGTGCTCGGCATGCCGGGGATGACTGCCTACACGGGCCTCTCCGAAATCGGACAGCCCAAAGCGGGCGAGACCGTGGTGGTGTCGGCGGCGTCCGGCGCGGTTGGCTCGCTGGTCGGCCAGATCGCCAAGATCAAAGGCGCACGGGCCGTCGGCATTGCCGGCGGGCCGGCCAAATGCCGCTACGTCGTCGACGAGCTTGGCTTTGACGCCTGTGTCGATCATCGCGCGAGCGATCTCGCTGAAAAGCTCAAGGCCGCTTGCCCGGGCGGCGTCGATGTCTATTTCGAGAATGTCGGCGGGGCGGTGTTCGAGGCGGTGTTTCCGCTGCTGAACAGCTTTGCCCGCGTGCCGGTCTGCGGCCAGATCGCGACCTACAACGCCACCGAATGGCCGGCGGGAGAGCTCCGCGTTTCAAAGCTGACGCGCGATATCCTGACCAAGCGGCTGACGTTCCGCGGCTTCATTGTGTCGGACTTCGCCGCGCGTCAGGCCGATTTCCTGCGCGATGTGTCGACATGGCTCCGCGAAGGCCGCATCAGGTATCGCGAAGACATCGTCGATGGTCTCGAGAAGGCGCCGCGGGCGTTGATCGGGCTCCTGCGCGGCGAGAATTTCGGCAAGCTGCTGGTGCGGGTCGCGGCGCCTGGCGCTTGAGCTGGCTCACAAATACTTCCGCACCCGATAGCGCACCTCGTAGTCGCCCGCCGGCAGCGGCGATCCGTTCTCGCGCGGGATCGGCGTGAACGCGATGCGCTGCCAGGGGCCGAAGTCCCGGTCGAGCTTGGCGTCACTCTTGATCGGCATGGTCCAATAGCCCTGTGGCTCGCGGTCGAGGCCGAGCGACAGGGTCCGCTCGCCCGAGCCGTTGACCCGGAAGGTTCCGGAGATCACCGGCTGCTCGCCGTCGCGTCGCACCTCCGCGATGTAGCAGCCCTGGCCGGCCCGGTCGGACCACAGAATGATGCTCACCCTGTCGAAACGCGGCTGCGGCGCGCCCGCGGGCAGGCGGATCTCGTACATCACCTCGGGCACGCCGGAACTCTTCCGCCAGTCGAAGCTGCCGAGCATCACCAGGGCGCCGACCATCACGGTCACCCCGGTCGCAATGAGGCCGACGCGCCGCGCCTCGCGGCTGCATCGCGTGCAGATCAGCACCAGCCAGACCCCAAGGACCGCGCCGATGAGCGCGCTGGCGAGCGTGCCCCACATCAGCATCACCTTGAGTTCGGTGATGTCGCGGTCGGTCCAGCGCGCGATCGCGTAAATCAGCCAGTTACCGCCGTAGAGGCCGAGCCAGGCGCCGCCGATCAACGCGACGATCGCCAACGCATGGCGGGCCGGCGCTATGAGCAACGGCTTTGCAGGCTGTTCCACTGAGGGCGGGGCAGGCGACTCGACGCGACGGACCATGCGCAACCCTACACCGGCCGCGGGCCACACCGCGAGACTTCCTCTCGCATCCGTCAGCAGCTAGAAGGTCGCAGCCCCGCGCGACCTTGGCCGCGCCAACCGGAGCCACGGCATGTCGACTGCCATGATCCTCGCGCCGTTGTTCGTCCAGGTGCTGCTGACCTTCGCGGTGATGACCGGCATGGTCGTGTGCCGCACCAGCGCGTTGAAAGGCGGCACCACGCGCTACAGCGACATCGCCATGCGCGAGCCCAACTGGCCGCGCCAGGCCGCGCTGTTCGGCAACTCGTTCAGCAATCAGTTCGAGATGCCGGTGCTGTTCTACGTGCTGACCATCCTGGCGATGTTCACCAAGCACGCGGACTTTCTGTTCGTGGTGCTGGCATGGATATTCGTTCTGTTTCGCGCGCTCCAGGCCTACGTCCACGTCACCAGCAACAACGTGCCGTTCCGTGGCGGCTTTTACGGCATTGCCGCCCTTGTGCTGCTGATCATGTGGCTGATCTTCATCGTCAAAATCCTGCTCGGACTCCCATGACACCAGCTGCACGCCTCGCCGCCGCAATTGAAGTGCTCGCCGACATCGGCGCGCGACGGCGCCCTGCGCCCGATGCGCTGAAGGACTGGGGCCTGTCGCACCGCTTTGCCGGCTCCGGCGACCGGGCCGCGATCGCAGGTCTTGTCTACGACACGCTGCGGCGCCGGGCTTCGGCGGCCTTCATGATGGATGACGACAGCCCGCGCGGGGTGGCGCTGGGCATGCTGGTCCGTGAACGTCATCTCGATCCCGAAGCTATCGCGCGGCTCTTTGACGGCTCGCGCTATGCGCCACCGGCGCTTACCGATACCGAGCGGTCGAAGCTTGCGTCGACCGACCTCGGCAGCGCACCGCCGCACGTGCTGGGCGATTATCCCGAGTGGCTCGATCCGCATCTTGCCAAGGTGTTCGGCGACGAGCGGGCCGAGGAGGGCGCGGCGCTCGCCTCGCGCGCGCCGCTCGACCTTCGCGTCAACACGCTGAAGGGCGAACGCGACGAGGCCCAGGCCGAACTCGCTGACCTCAAGCCCGAGCCGACGCGCTGGTCGCCGCAGGGGCTGCGCATCGTGCTCGCGGCCGACGCCAAAAGTCCGGCGGTGCATGCCGAGCCGGCTTACCTGAAAGGCCTCGTCGAGGTTCAGGACGAAGGCTCGCAGCTTGCGGCGCTGCTCGCGGCGGCCAAACCGGGCGAGCAGGTGCTCGATCTTTGCGCCGGCGGCGGCGGCAAGACGCTCGCGCTTGCAGCCGCGATGGAGAACAAGGGCCAGCTCTACGCGACCGATGACGACAAGCGCCGCCTCGCGCCGATCCATGAGCGGCTTACGCGGGCCGGCGCCCGCGGCGTCCAGGTGCGCACGCCAAAATCCATCGGCAGCGAGATCGACGATCTGAAAGGCCGGCTCGATCTCGTGCTGATCGACGCGCCGTGCACCGGCATCGGCGCCTGGCGGCGCAACCCGGACGCCAAATGGCGGGTGCGGCCGGGCGCTCTGGAGGTTCGCGTCAAGGAGCAGGCGGGCGTGCTCGATCGCGCCGCGACACTGGTGAAGCCCGGCGGCCGCATCGCCTACATCACCTGCTCGGTGCTCGACGAGGAGAACGGTGCTCAGGTGCGCGGCTTCGTCGAGCGGCATTCCGGTTTCACGATCGCGCCGCCGGCCGAGGTGATGACGGGCGCGCTCGGCGAACGCGCCTATCTGTTCCGCCGCGCGGTGCTCACCTCCGCCGAAGGCCTGCTGATGACGCCGCGGCGCACCGACACCGACGGTTTCTTCGTCAGCATCTTGCGGCGCGCGGCCTAACGCCGGAACTCTGCCGTTAGCGCCGGATTGGAGGCATGATGAAAGCCCTCCTGTTGCGCATGTTCGGGAGACCCCAGGGCGCCTTGGGGAGGCTCGGCGGCCACATCATGGCGCGCACGAACGCGGAGCTCGGCGTCTGGACGAGTGGCGTTCTCGAGCTCGCACCGACTGACAGAGTTCTGGAGATCGGCTTTGGCCCTGGCGTGATCGTCGCTCATATGTCGAAGCTCGTCCCGGCCGGGCGCGTCTCGGGAATTGACGCGTCACCCGTGATGGTGGAGCAAGCGCGCGTTCGCAACAGCGCCGCCATCCGGAGCGGCCGCGTTGAACTGAAGCAAGGCGTTGCAGCGAGTCTGCCTTTCGATGACGGCGCGTTTGACAAGGTTCTGGCGATCAATTCGATGCAGGTCTGGCCGGATGCGATGGCCGGCTTGCGGGAAATCCGTCGCGTCATGAAGCCGGGCGCAAGAATCGCGCTCGGCTTCACGCCATATTCCGGACGATCGAAGGCTGGGTTGAGCGAGACGCTGGCCGCTGCGGCTTTCACCGACGCAAGGACGGTAGACCATGCCGCGAAAGGGTTCTGCGTGCTCGCGACAAAGCCGCAGGATGGATGAGTGCCGCGAATTGGTGCGAGCTCCACATCAGGAGATGTGGAGCTCGCACGCAGCGTAATGCCGCTCAGTGCACGATCATGCCGGTGAACACATAGGCTTGCAGCATCACCAGCACGCCGACCAGGCAGGCCAGCGAGATCGAGTGGAAGAACACGAAGCGCAGGATCGAGCCCTCGTGTCCGAACCAATTCGTCGCCGTTGACGCGACCACGATCGACTGCGCGTCGATCATCTTGCCCATGACGCCGCCCGAGGAGTTCGCCGCGCTCATCAGGATCGGCGACAGGCCGAGCTGTTCAGACGTGATCTTCTGCAGGTTGCCGAACAGGATGTTGGAGCTGGTGTCCGAGCCGGTCAGCGCGACACCGAGCCAGCCGAGCAGCGTGCCGAAGAACGGGTAGAGCACGCCTGTTCCGGCGAAGGCGAGGCCGAGGGTCGCGTCGATGCCGGAGAGCCGCGTCAGCGTGCCGATTGCCAGCATCGCCGAGATCGTGATCAGCGAGTAGGCGCAGACCTTGATGGTCTTGCCGTATTCGCGAACCAGCCCGACCGGGGAGAAGCCCAGCAGCAGGCCGGAAATGATCGCGGCAATCAGCATCCCCGAGCCGGTGTAGGACAGCCAGGTGAAGGAGAACACCGCGCCTTCCTTGGTCGGCACGGACACCACCGGTGCGACCTTGTTGATCATGTTGTGCAGCTCCGGCACCGGATAGTTCCAGGTGGCGTACGTGTTGAGCAGTTTCTTGATCGCGTCGGTGCCCCAGGCGAGCAGCACGATGCAAACGATGATCCAGGGCAGGAGGGCCATCCACATCTCGCCGGATGAAACGCTCTTCAGCGTCAGCGTTCGTGCTGGCATTGTGTCCGCCGACTCATCCTTGGTGCGCAGCGCCGCCGAGGTCCAGATGCGCTTCGGCTGCCAGAACTTCAGGAACAGGATCAGGCAGGCCATCGAGATCAGCGAAGCGCCGATGTCGACGATCCACGGATTGATGAAGTTCGAGATCAGGAATTGCGGCACAGCGAACGACACGCCGCAGACCAGAATGGCAGGCCAGATCTCGATCATGCCGGCGAAGCCGGCGAAGGCCCAGATCAGCCAGAACGGCACGATCAATGAGAAGAACGGCAGTTGCCGGCCGACCATGGCGCCGAGCGCAAACGGATCGAGGCCGGTGACGCTGGCGAGGCCCGCGATCGGTGTGCCGAGCGCGCCGAACGCGACCGGCGCGGTGTTGGCGATCAACGACAGGCCAGAGGCGGCAAGCGGCGAGAAGCCAAGCCCGATGAGGATGGCCCCGGTGACGGCGACCGGCGTGCCGAAGCCTGACGCGCCCTCGAAGAACGCGCCGAACGAGAACGCGATCAGCAGCAGTTGCAGCCGGCGATCGCCGGTGACGCCGCCGATGGTGTTCTGCAAGGTTTCGAAGGCGCCTTTCTCGACCGTGAGCCGGTAAAGAAAGATGACGTTGAGCACGATCCAGCCGATCGGAAAAAATCCCGTCACCGCGCCGAGCACGGTCGCGCGCAGCGACAGGCTGGACGGCATCGTGAAGATAAAAATTGCCACGCAGTTCGCGACGATCAGCGCGACGATCGCGGCGATGTGGGCTTTGACCTTGTTCGAAGCGATCAGCACCAACAGCGTGACGACCGGCAATGCGGCCGCGCAGGTGGAGAGCACCTTGCTGTTCAGTGGATCGTAGATCTGATTCCACATGAGTTTCCTCCCGGCATTGGATTGTTATTTGCCGCCCCACCCCGATAAGAAGCGGGCGGAGCCACAATTTCAACATCCTATGGAGAGGTATTCACTGCCGACTGGCGTCGGCTCGTCGACTTAGAGGGAGGTCGCGGGGCTGAAAATGCCAGCCGTTGGTAACCGTTCGAGCGAACGGAAATTGTCGTTGGCTGCGGGTTGTTGCGAGGGTCTGCGCGCGGGAACGAATTGCGCCAGAAGAACAGCGAACGGGACGCAGCAGAACACCGCGCCGATTACCACCACGAGCATCAGATCGTCCTCCCAAGAGTGTGACCTAACGCTCTGCAATTGATCGCGTTCCTCTTTCACGGCTCGATCGGCCGATGAAAAAATTTGACGGTGCTGTCATACTGGCGGCGCTCAATTCCACGCCTGCCCAGATTGGATTCATTCAAGAGTCGTTATGACGGAGAGCGACAACGATCGTCGGTTGCTTGCAGCGGAACTGCGCGAGGCCGCGCAATGCTGCCGCGATGAAGCCAAGACCTGCCCAACCTTGGAGCGCCGCGCGGCGCTCGAGGCGGAAGCCGAGGCTCTTGAGGAACTGGCGGACGAGGCCGACAACATCTAGTGCGGGCCAGATTTAGTGCGGGCGAGGCCGCGCGGCGTCTTCGAGTTCCTGAGCCGCACGCTCCAGCTTGTCGAGATCGCGGTTCACCTTGCGAATGAGCTTCCGGATCTCGGCATCGCTGATGGTTGTTTCAGATGCTGGATATTCGGGGGTGACTTTTGCCATTCCGGCCTCCGCGTCAGCTCATCCACGAAGTCCTTGGCGTCCGCCATCAGATGCTCGTAGAACCGCAGCAGACGGTCGCCCAAGACGGGGATATGTTTGCCCTTGCCCATGCCTGAAAACGTGGCGGGCGCCTAAGCGTTCCAGAGGTCGGATTTTGCCGTCGATGGACATTCCAAGACTTACGACGGTGTCGAGAATCATCATGGTACCGCCGGATGCGGTGTATCGGGCTTATCTCGATCGCGATGCGGTCGTTGAGTGGCTGCCGCCCGGCTCGATGACCGGCGAATTGCATGCGTTCGAGCCGCGGGAAGGCGGACGCTTCAGCATGTCGCTCGTCTATCCGGAGAGCGAGACTGAGATGCGCGGCAAGACCACCGAGCGCAGCGACAGGTTCGAAGGACGTTTCGTGAAGCTCGTGCCCAACAAGCAAATCGTCTGGGCGGTGGTTTTTGATTCCAACGACCCGTCGTTTGCCGGTGAGATGACCGTTGCGACGACGCTTGCGCCGGCGGGCCAAGGCACCGAGGTCACGATCCGCTGCGCGGGCATTCCACCGGGCGTGCGGCTTGAGGACAACGAAGCCGGCAGCCGCCTGACGCTGGATCAGCTCGCAAAGTTTCTTGGCGGCTGAAGCGGGCATCCTGATCAACTGGCGCGCATGCGCCGTAAGCCCGCGACAACCCCCTCGGGTTATCGGTGTTCGCGAAAGGCGGTCGCCAGCGTCCTCAGCGCCTCACGGGATTTGGTGTCCGACAGCGTCGACAACAACACGATCTCCGAAGATGGGATGGCAGGAAGCCCGAACCGCTGGCTGATCTCGATGGTGCCGGGCGGCGCAAGCCGGCACGCGAACACCGCAGTGGCGAGACCGGCTGCGACCGCGTCGGCAACGACAAAAGTGCCGCAACCCAGAAAGACCTCGGTCCAGGCAATTCCCGCGGCGTCGAGTGCACGCGTCGCGATGCTTCGCAGGCCGCAGGACGGCGACGATCCGGCGAGCCGCAGCGGCTCGCCGGTCCGATGCACGAAGTTCGGGGTGGCGAACCAGCCGAAGTGCTCCGGTCCCAGCACCTCGCCGTCGCGGCGGGCGTCATTGCGGTCGATGATGGCCGCATCAAGCTCGCCCCGGTCGAACGCCGCCAACACGTCGCGCGAATTGTCGAGCCGTACCTCGATGGTGAGCGCCGGATCATGGGCATTCAGCCGGGCGAGCAGCGTCGGCACCTCCGGCCCAGCCACGAAGTTGGCGATGCCGAGTGCGAAGCGGCGGCGGCACGCGGACAATCCCGCGACGGCGCGCTCATGGGCGGTGAGGAAGTCGCGCGCAGAGTCGATGAACACTGCGCCCTGGGCGGACAGCCGCACAGTCCGCGGCGTCCGCTCGATCAGCTTCTGACCGAGCCGGTCCTCCAGCCGCTTCAGCTTCACGCTGATCGCGCCTTGCGTGGTGCCGAGCGCCTTCGCGGCGCGCGTGAAGCTCTGGAGATCGGCGATCGCCACGAAGGCTTCGACGGAATCGACGTCCAGAGTGGCCATGCGATTGATCCTGATATCTATCCGAAATTGTTGTCTCTGAAATATCCAATCATCCAATTCTAAAATGATCAAGCGCTCACTAGGTTCCGCCGACGCGGGACCGGACGGCGCATCTTGTTCGTCACGTTCGGCCTCGCTCGTCGACCCGTTTCCTGAACGTCGAAAGGCCGAACCATGTCTTCTTCTTCGTTGACGCGCCGAAGCGTGATCGCTCTGTCCGCCGTGTGCCTTTCGAGTCTGATGTTCGGACTGGAGATTTCCAGCATCCCTGCAATTTTGCCGACGCTGGAACTGGTGTTGCATGCGGACTTCAAGCAACTCCAGTGGATCATGAACGCCTACACGATCGCGGTGACGACCGTGTTGATGGCGACCGGAACGCTGGCCGATCGCTACGGGCGCAAGCGCAGCTTCATGATCGCCATCGCGGCCTTCGGTCTCACCTCGCTGATCTGCGGCGTAACCGAGCACGTCTTGGCGCTGATTGCCGCCCGATTTCTGCAGGGCATGAGCGGTGGCGCGATGCTGATCTGCCAGATTGCGGCGCTGTCGCATGAATTCCAGGGGGGACGGCAACGCGCGGTCGCCTTCGGCTGGTGGGGCACCATCTTTGGCATTGGTCTGGGCTTCGGCCCGATCATTGGCGGCGCGATCGCCGCGGTCCTGGATTGGAGGTGGGTGTTCCTGGTCCATGTGGTCCTGGCCGTCGTGGCGTTCGCGCTCGCTGCGAGCGGCGTTCGCGAGTCGAAGGACCCGAAGGCCACGAGCCTCGACGTCGCCGGTATCCTGACGCTGTCGCTGTCGGTTTTCTGTCTGGCCTTCTACATCACGCAAGGACCGGATCTGGGTTTCGTGAGTCCGACCGGCCTTGCGATCCTCGGCGTCTGCATCGCGAGCCTGATCGCCTTCGTCATCGCCGAGAAGGTCAGCCTGCGCCCGATGTTCGATTTCTCGGTGTTTCGCGCCCACGATTTTTCAGGTGCGATCATCGGCTCGGCCGCGATGAACATCAGCTTCTGGCCGTTCATGATCTATCTCCCGATCTGGTTCCAGGCCGGACTGGGCTACGACAGTGTCGCCGCCGGTCTCGCATTGCTCGCCTACACGCTGCCGACGCTCGTGATGCCGCCGATGGGGGAGCGGCTGTCGTTGCGCTACCGGCCCGGTCTCGTCGTTCCGGCCGGGCTGTTCACAATCGGCTTGGGCTTCATTCTGATGAAGCTCGGCAGCGCCGCCGCGCCAGCAAGCTGGCTGACGATGCTGCCTGGCTGTTTGATCGCCGGGATCGGCCTCGGTCTGACCAACACGCCGGTCACCAACACGACGACCGGCTCGGTTTCGCGCGACCGCGCCGGCATGGCATCCGGCATCGACATGAGCGCGCGGATGGTCTCCCTGGCGGTCAATATCGCGGTGATGGGTTTCATCCTGGCGAGCGGCGTGCTGGCCTCGCTGAAGAGCGCGTCGCCGCTGCGTCTGGATGATGCGGAGTTGCGGCACCTCGCCGAGAAGATTGCCGCGGGAAGCATCGGGTCTGTCCCGGAGCTGTCCCCATCCATGGTCCATGACGCGCTAGCGCACGGTTTTGGCTGGGTGATGCTCTATGGCGGGATCGGAGTTTGGGGGCTGGCCGGCATCAGCCTCCTCGTCTTCAACGCCCACATCGTTCGGACGGCGAAGGTTCAAGGAACGGATTGAACTGTCGCGGTAGCCCCAAACCCGCAGAGGGGTGTGGAAATGGCTGGTTTTACAGCCCCTGACCCTCACGCTCGAGCGTTCGGACCGCTATCTATCCAGGAGCCGGACGAACCGCAGACGGGACTGCCTCCGCCTTGACCCAATCCACCGCAGCCGCCAAAACCAGCCCCCGGACGCCCCAGGCGGAATCAGCCGCCCGCTCCGGTGAAAGGGCGCCAATGTCCGAGCAAGGCTCGCACGACAAGATTCTCATCGTCGATTTCGGCTCCCAGGTGACCCAGCTCATCGCGCGCCGCGTGCGCGAAGAGAAGGTCTTTTGCGAGATCGTGCCGTTCCAGAAGGCGGCCGAGGCCTTTGCGGCGATGAAGCCCACGGCCGTGATCCTCTCCGGCGGTCCGGCCTCGGTGCTCGACCAGAACGCGCCGCTCGCGCCCAAAGGACTGTTCGATGCGGGCGTTCCGGTGCTCGGCATCTGCTATGGCGAGCAGGCCATGGCGCATCAGCTCGGCGGCCAGGTCGAAGGCGGGCACCATCGCGAGTTCGGCCGCGCCGAGGTGACAGTGACTGAAGACACGCCGCTGTTTGAAGGCGTGTGGAAGAAGGGCCAGAGCTATCCGGTCTGGATGAGCCACGGCGACCGCGTGACCAAGCTGCCGGAAGGCTTCCGCGTCGTCGGCACCTCGCCGAATGCGCCGATCGCCATGATCGCCGACGAGAAGCGGAGGTTCTACGCCACGCAATTCCATCTCGAGGTGATGCACACGCCGGACGGCGCGGCGCTCTTGCGCAACTTCGTCCGCAAGATCGCGCGGTGCCGCGGCGACTGGACCATGCGCGCCTTCAAGGAGGAGGCGATCGAGAAAATTCGCAGACAGGTCGGCAAAGGCCGGGTGATCTGCGGGCTCTCGGGCGGCGTCGATTCCGCGGTCGCGGCCGTGCTCATCCACGAGGCGATCGGCGACCAGCTCAC
Organism: Rhodoplanes sp. Z2-YC6860; assembly: GCF_001579845.1. Lineage (GTDB taxonomy): Bacteria > Pseudomonadota > Alphaproteobacteria > Rhizobiales > Xanthobacteraceae > Z2-YC6860. The sequence goes on along the minus strand of NZ_CP007440.1, from coordinate 5,219,652 downwards.
CTGCGTGTTCGTCGATCACGGCCTGCTGCGCCTCGACGAAGGCAAGACCGTCGTCGATCTGTTTCGCGGCCACTACAACATCCCGCTCGTCCACGTCGATGCGTCGCGGGAATTCCTCGGCGCACTGTCGGGCGTCACCGACCCCGAGCAGAAGCGCAAGACCATCGGCAAGCTGTTCATTGATGTGTTCGAGGCGGAGGCCAAGAAGATCGGCGGCGCCGATTTCCTCGCGCAAGGCACGCTCTATCCCGACGTGATCGAGAGCGTGTCGTTCACCGGCGGACCGTCGGTGACGATCAAGTCGCATCACAACGTCGGCGGGCTGCCGGCGCGCATGAACATGAAGCTCGTCGAGCCGCTGCGCGAACTGTTCAAGGACGAGGTGAGGGCGCTCGGTCGCGAGCTGGGATTGCCCGACGTGTTCGTCGGCCGTCATCCGTTCCCTGGCCCCGGACTTGCGATCCGCTGCCCGGGCGACATCACGGCCGAGAAGCTAGACATCCTGCGGCTGGCGGATGCGATCTACATCGACGAAATCCGCAAGGCCGGTCTCTACGACACGATCTGGCAGGCGTTCGCCGTGATCCTGCCGGTCAAGACCGTCGGCGTGATGGGCGACGGCCGCACCTACGATTTCGTGGTCGGCCTTCGCGCCGTCACCTCGACCGACGGCATGACGGCCGACTTCTATCCGTTCGATATGAAATTCATCGGCAACGTCGCGACCCGCATCATCAACGAGGTCAAGGGCGTCAACCGCGTGGTCTACGACGTGACGTCGAAGCCGCCCGGCACGATCGAGTGGGAGTGATTTCCGAAGGTTCGTATCTACAATCCGAATCTCCACGACAAGCGGCTCGACTTCCAGCAGGTCTGAACGATGGTGCGCGCCGCCGAAAAATCGGAACCGATCCTGACTTTTCGAAGTCAGGCGAAATTCGAGGCGTATATGTCCGCCGAGCCTCGAACGTCCAAAGGATGCTGGCTCAAGTTAGCCAAGGCCGGGGCGGCGAAGCCGACCATCACCAGACAGGACGCGATCGAGGCCGCGCTCTGCTGCGGCTGGATCGACGGTCAACTGGCGCCGCTTGATGACGAATATTTCCTGGTTCGAATGACGCCACGCCGGCGAGGCAGTCGTTGGTCCCGAAAAAATCGCGATGCGGCCGATCAGTTGCTGGCACAAGGTCGGATCCGGCCGGCCGGGATTGCAGAGATCGAGGCTGCGAAAGGTGATGGGCGGTGGGCCGGCGCCTACGCCTCTCAGGGAAAGGCCGAAGTGCCGGCAGATTTGGTCGCGGCGCTCACGCGCAACAAGTCGGCTGCAGCATTCTTTGAAGAATTGGATCGCGCCAACCGCTACTCCATCATCTACCGGGTGAATGACGCAAAGCGTCCGGAAACACGAGCGGAACGGATCACGAAATTCGTCGCCATGCTGGCCCGCGGCGAAACACTTCACCCCCGCAAAGCCGGCGCGTCGGCGGTGACAGCCAAGAAGAGTAGACGCGGATAGGGCAGGGCAATGGCGGTCAGGCCCAGTGAAAAATTTGCACGAGAGGGCCTGCTTCGTAGTCCGAATAGCGGGCCCAGGTCGGGCTGACGCACCAATAAGCGATGTTCGGCCATCGCAGCCTCTCGCGGCCATCCGGCCATACCGCATAGTAGATTTCGCGCAGGTGCTCGTCGGCGACGTCGACCAGAGACAGGGATCGCGCGGTTCCATCGAACTGTAGGGTCTTCTCTCCCGGTCCGGCAAACAGTACCGACGCTCGTCGGTCGCCCGTCAAGTTCCGATGCTTTCGGCTATCGGACACCGTGTCGAAGATGACATCGTGCGTTGGTGTAACGGCTATTCCGACAAGGGCAGATTGCGGTGCCCCCGTATCGCCAATCGAGGAGACGACGGCCAGCCGATGTGATTGCATATAGTCGAGCAGGTCTGATTTTTGAAATATCCCACACATGTCCGCTTTGTCCTTGCAGGTGCCTGCCACGGGGTCGCGTGCGGCCAGCACGTCTCACCAGATGAGCGGAACCAGACGCCAGCGCACGCGGCGCGCATAATCGTCATAACCCTCAAGACCTGTGCGCAGGGTCTGCTCCTCGATGCCGATCCGGATGCCAAACAAGAGTGCCAGGATGGGGGCCGCCGCAAGTCCCCACCACGAGCCGAGCACGAGCGAGGTGCCGGCGATATAGAACAGCGCGCCGAAATACATCGGATGGCGGACGATGGCATAGGGCCCCGTCGTGATGACTGTCTGGCCGCGGTCTTTTTGCAATTTGACGACCGGCGCTGCGAAGCTGTTCGTGCGCATGGTCCAATATATGAATGCGAAGGCCGCCACGAGGAGGCCGCATCCGGCCCACTGCACGAAAGGCGGCATGATCGACCAGCGCCAGCGCGCAGCGTCCGCTGCCATGAAGCCCATCCCTCCAAGTATGACGAGCAGGATCGGTATGATGATCAGCTTGTCCGCGAGCGGTTGATCCTTCTGCACGGGCGGTTTCAGGCGCTCTCTGAGGAGCCCCGGATCGACGCGCACCATATGCGCCCCGAAAGCGATCGAGGTGGCGATCATGACGCCGAGATAGAGCCACCCGGCGGTGTATTCTATCGTGCCCGCGGCAGCGAAGATGATCGCGGCCATGACGCCGTACCAGACGATCGTCTGAATGATAGCATTGAGAATGAGACCCATTTCTTGCCTCTTCCGTCAAAGCTGCTGGTCGTTCCGTGCGGCGTGCGCCGCCGCGGGGCATTCAACCTTCACCGCGGGCGCCGGCTGCGCTTCCAGCGGCTCATGGCGTCTTTCATGGCGCGGCGCATCACCTGATAGAATTCCGCCATCTCATCGAGACGTGCGTTGACGTCCTTGGACGGGACGATTCCAGTCCCGGCGTTCAACTGCTTGGCCAATGCGTCGAGCAGCCGGTTTTGTTGCTGGATCATGGCTTCGTAGTCGTCGGCCACGGCGTAAAGCGCGCGCTTTGTTCCAGGCTCGCCATGACGACGCGCCAGCGTATAGCTCTCCAACAGCCGGGCGGCCACGCTTGCACTGCTCTTGCTGATGCCGAGGTCTTCGGTGATCTGGTCGAGGGTCGCGGGGCGAGGGCAGAGCAGCAGATAGCCGTAGAGCCGGGCGGCGACGGGCGGTACGCCCCAGGGCGTGAGCAGCCGAGCCACATCTTCCATGAACCGCTGCCCGTCTTTGCGAGGCTTATTTGATAAATTCGGCATATTGCGAATATATCGAAAAATTAGCCGACGGCAAGCGCCAAGCCTGGGAGATGCTCATGCTTCCCTATCTCGTTGCCGCGATCATTCTCATTGGGTTGCCGACGCTCTCCGTCGCAGTGCGCTACCGCGAGTACCGCAAATTCCTCGCAGGCGCGTTCTTCGTCAGCAGCGGGATGCAATTCTACTTCTACCTGGCGAAGATCCCGATTCCGCTGATATGGACCGGTGCCGTCCAGCCGCCCGAGCTCAGCGCCGCGCGTGGCACGATCCACTTTGTGCTCTTTCTTGTCTGTCTGTATTTCGGGTGGTTCTTCCGCGCCAAGCCCCGTGCAAATGAGGACGGCTCCGGATCGCCGGCTTGCTGAGAAATTCGTCGCGTGAGCAAGCTCGAAAAGCTGGAATCCTTCAGTCACGAAAACTACATCATGTTCAGGGCGTATCTTGAGAACCATCGAGACGAGTTACGCATCGACGTATCGCCGTTGCGGGAAGCGCGGGCTGGCCAAGCAAATACAAGGTGGTATGAGTGACTTCCGATCGTGAAAAGCCAGAGCTGGTCATAAATGGAAAGCTCAGCCACCCGGACGTTGAAAATTCGATTCGGGAGTTGATCTCGCTCAGCGGCCCGATCGAGGCGGCCAACGGCTTCGTCAGACTCGGCAAGGAATACTACAAGCAGCAAAGAAATATTGATGGCGTCATCGCCATCGGCGAGGCCGGTGCGGGTTTCTGTATCAAGAGCGCGGCAGCGGCGAAAGATGTCGAAACGGCCACTTCGCTCAAGACATTCGCGAAGACGATCGCTTACAACGCGGCAGCCAATTGCTGGCCCGGATGGGGCGATGAAGGGGTCGAGATCGAAGACGCGCATCTGGAAGCGGGATTGAAGCTTGCCGTTCTGGCCAGAGACCTGGTGCGAGAATTGGAGCTCGGCGCTAAGGAAATCGGGACCTCTCACTGGTTGGTCGGCGCGCTGAAGCTTGCTGCTGGTCGCTTGCAAGAAGCGACGGTTGATTTTGAGAAATCGGAAAAAGCCTATGAGTTCGGCGGCTATCAGATGTCCCGGCTGCTGGCTCGCGGCTATTCGGCCTTGGCCCGAAAAAGGGGTGCCTCCACGTCGGCGCTCGGCGCAACAGCGCTTGCTGACATGATGAAATCGCTTCGGGAGGAAGGCTCCAAGGAAGCCATTTTCTTTGCCAATCAGCTTGCCACAGCCGACAGGATATTTTGCAAGGACGTGCCTTTGGACAATGCCGCGGCGCCCGACAGTTCGGCAGTCCGGGTCGCGTTGTGGCGCGCCATTCATGTCCAGGCAGACGCGCCGCCGCATGTGCTCGATGACGAGATCGGCCTGAGGCTCGTCGCGCCCGATGAAGGCTGGAGCCAGCGTCCGGACATGCATCCGGAGGGCACCAAGCTGTTTCGCGCCGCGATCGTGGCGCGGGCGCGTTTCATCGAAGATCTGGTGATCGAGCAGGCGGGCCGCGGCTCGAGTCAGTACGTGATCCTCGGCGCGGGCCTCGACAGCTTCGTGCAGCGGCGGCCGGAGATGGCGTCCCGCCTGACGGTGTTCGAGATCGACCAGCCCGGCACCCAGGCCTGGAAGCGTCAACGGCTAATCGATCTCGGTTTCGGCGTTCCCGATTGGCTGCGGTTCGTGCCGGTCGATTTCGAGGGGGGGGGCGTCGTGGTTGGAGCGGCTCAAGGCGTCAGGTTTTGATTTCGGCAAGCCGGCCGTGGTCGCTTCCACGGGCGTCAGCATGTACCTCACCAAGGCTGCGGTCGCAGCGACCTTGCGCGAGGTTGCGTCACTGGCGCCGGGATCGGTGCTCGCCGTGACGTTCTCCTTGCCGCTCGATCTCGTTGATGCCGAGGTCCGCCCGGGCTTCGAGCGCGCGTTGCAGGGTGCGCGGGCGAGCGGCACGCCGTTCCTGAGCTTCTTCACGCCGGCCGAGATGCTGGCGCTGGCCCGCGAGGCGGGCTTCAAAGCCGGCCAGCATGTGTCCGGCGCCATGCTTGCCGAGCGATATTTCAAGAACCGCACCGATGGCTTCCGGCCGCCGAACAATGCCGAGGAGTTGCTCGTCGCGACGACGGGATGAATCCACCAACGGCTACACCGGCGGCGCTTTTGATTTTTGTGCCGCTTCACGGCGCACGCTTGCCAGCCATTTGGCGCGCAGCGCAGCGGGACGCTCGGGATAGCGCTCGTCGAGAAATTCCGCGCTCTTGATCCGGTCGATGCGGAAGGTGCGGAAATCCCGGCGCAGCTCGCACCACGCGATCAGCGTTCGTGCGGCGTCGAGATAGCCGATCACCACCGGCCAGACCTTGCGCTCGCTGTCGCGGCCGTTCTCGTCGCGATAGGCGAGCGCGATCTTGCGGCCCTGGCGGATCGAGGCGCGCGCCTGCGCGACGTCGAGGCCGTCCGGCGGGATTTTCCAGCCGGGTGGCGTGCGCGACCCGGAGTCGAGGATGAGCGGCCGGAACTGGTCGGGGATGACGGCGGTGATCTTGGCGATCAGGTTCTGCGCGGCGCGGGCGAGCGCCGCATCGCCATGGCCCGCGACCCATTGCGCGCCGAGCGCTGCGGCCTCGATCTCGTCCGACGTCAGCATCAGCGGCGGCAGATCGAAGCCGCTTTCCAGCACATAGCCGAAGCCGGCTTCGCCGCGGATCGGCACGCGCTGGCCGATCAGCGCCGCGATGTCGCGATAAACCGAGCGCTTGGAGGTTTCGAGTTCAGCCGCGATGGCGGCAGCGGTCATCGGCCCGCTTGAGCGGCGAAGAATCTGGATGATCTGAAACAGGCGGTCGGCGCGGCGCATGGATGGAGCATACTGGTCGCATGCTGACAGCAGGGTGGCAACAGGAGGCGGCTACGGTCCCGCCATCGCGAAAAGAGTTTTGGGAGAGCCACCGATGCTGAAGACCTATCAGGGAAGCTGCCACTGCGGTGCCGTCCGCTTCGAGGCGGATATCGATCTCGAAGCCGGCACCGGCAAGTGCAACTGCTCGATCTGCGCCAAGTCGCGCGCCTGGGGCGCGATCATCAAGCCCGCCGCGTTTCGTCTGCTGTCGGGAAAGGACGCGTTATCGGACTACCAGTTCGCTTCCAAGCAGGGCCATCACCTGTTCTGCGAGCATTGCGGCATGCGGCCGTTCGGCCACGGTCATGTGCCGGAGATCGGTGGCGATTTCGTATCGGTCAACGTCGCTTGCCTGGACAATGTGCCGGACGCCGAACTGGCGTCGTTGCCGGTCCGCTATTCCAACGGCCGCGACAACGACTGGATGCACCGGCCGGCCGAGACACGGCATCTCTAGCGCCATGAGCCTCGGGGTTTTGACAATATATTGCCATATGGCTATATACAGATATGGCAATGGAACGCGCGCACGCCAACCTCAACACGGCCTTCCAGGCTCTGAGCGATCCGACGCGGCGCGCGATCCTGTCGCGCCTCGCGTTGGGCGAGGCGACAGTCTCCGAGCTGATGGAGCCCTTCGATCTCAGCCAGCCGACCATCTCGAAGCACCTCAAGGTGCTGGAGCGAGCGGGACTGATTGAAGGGGGCCGCGACGCGCAGCGCCGGCCGCGCCGGCTCGCGCCGCGCGCCATGAAAGACATCGCCGATTGGATCGAGCCGTTCCGCAGGCAATGGGACCGCCGCTTCGACAATCTCGACGCGCATCTCGCCAGAATGAAAAAACGGGAGAAGTGACATGCCGCCGCATTCCGCAGTGATGGGACAGACCGATTTCGAGATCGATCGCGACACGCACACCATCAGGCTTGCGCGCAGCTTCGACGCTTCGCCCGCCGAGGTGTTCGAGGCCTGGACCAAGCCGGAGCATGTGACGTGCTGGTGGGATTGCGACCGCGAGCCGCTGTTGGTTTGCGAGATCGACCTGCGGGTCGGCGGTAGATTCAAGTTCGCCACCAAAGCGCGTCCCGAACTGGTCTTCACCGGAATCTATCTGGAGATTTCGCCGCCCGATCGCCTCGTGTTCGAGGCGATCGAATCCACCGGACGGATTGTCTTCCGCGAGGCTGGCGGCAAAACCCGTATGACGGTGGAGATCGAATGCCGTTCCGCCGAGCAGCTCGAGCAGTTCGTCAAGATGGGCGTCGCCACCGGCACGTCGCAGACCTTGGACAACCTGGTTGCCTATATGGGGCGCCGACCGCAGGGCGTGGCCAAAGCCAATTTTCAGCGGTGAATTGTCTGTCCGCGCCGTATGAAAACGGCGGCTGGAAATCTAAAACAGCAGCCGGAACAAGCGATCCCGGCGGAGCAGGCGCATGGCCATCACCATCTACGGCATCAAGAATTGCGACACCATGAAAAAGGCGCGCGCCTGGCTCGACAAGCAAGGCGTCGAATACAGCTTTCACGACTACAAGGCGAGCGGCATCGACCGCGACCGGCTGGAGCGATGGTCGAAGAAGGCCGGGTGGGAAACGCTGCTCAACCGCGCCGGCACGACCTTCCGGAAGCTCCCCGACAAGACCAAGGCCGGCGTCGACGAAAAGAAGGCCATCGCGCTCATGCTGGAACAGCCGTCGATGATCAAACGGCCGGTGCTCGATCTCGGCGGCGGCCGCATTCTCGTGGGTTTTAAACCAGAAATTTATGAAGAATCGCTGCGGCGTTGAAGTCCTTCGCCCCTTTCGCGAAATTCATGAAGTTTCCGGCGTGCTTCCGCTAGACTGGCGTGCGATTCGCGAAGGGGGTCGCGCGTCAAGCCATGCAGATTGATTCCTTCACCGTCCTGCTGTTCGCCCTCACCATCAAGCTGGTGCTTGGTGGGCTGTTTGCCGTGTTCTGGCTGAAGAACCGCGCGGCACCATGGTTCTTGTGGTGGGGTTTTGCGCTGGCTCTGGGCAGCGTGACCGCGCTGCTGTTCATGCTGCGTGCCACGATCGAGAACTATCTCACGCTCGGGATTGGTAACGCCTTCCTGGTGTCGGCTGTGGCCTGCACGTGGCAGGGCGCGCGCTCCTTTGAGAAGCGTGCTCCGCAGTGGATGCCGGTCGTGGCCGCACCGCTGGGCTGGCTCGTCGTGTGCCTCATCCCGGGCTTCATCGAGACCATCGAATATCGCATCGCGTTGTCGTCGGCGCTCGTCGCCTCGATGTTCGCCATGGCTGGCTGGGAGTGCTGGCGCGGGCGGCATGAGGCACTGGCGTCCCGCTGGCCCGTGATCGTGCTGTTTGGTTCGCTGACGCTGTTCTTCGCGCTGCGGGTTCCGCTGATGGAGCTGCTGCCGTTTCCGTTCGGCGCATTGCCGATGCGGCCGGGCTGGCTCGGCGCCTTCAACCTGATCCTGTTCGGCCACACCTTCATGCTCGTCGTGCTGGTGGTGGCGATGTCGAAGGAACGGCTTGAGCTCGACCAGCGCACCAAGGCGCAGACCGATCCGCTGACCGGCGCGCTCAACCGGCGCGCGTTCATGGCGCGCGGCGAGCGCCTGATTGCCCGCCACAGCCACGAGGAAGCGACCCTGTCGCTGTTGTTCCTCGACCTCGACCACTTCAAGGCGCTGAACGACCGTTTCGGTCATTCCGGCGGCGACGATGTGCTGACCTGCTTCGTCGGCCTGGTGAACTCGTGCATCCGACCGACCGACTTTCTGTTCCGCATGGGCGGCGAGGAATTCTGCTGCCTGCTGCCCTACACCGAGGCCTCTCAGGCGAAGCTCGTCGCCGAGCGTATCCGCCAGCAGGTCGAGGCCGCCTCGGTGATCGTCGCGGGCCTGCCGGCCAAGGCCACGGTCAGCATCGGCATCGCCTCGACCGACGAGTTCGGTTACGACCTCGACACGCTGATCCGTCAAGCTGACGGCGCCGTCTACGCGGCGAAGCGTGCCGGCCGCAATCGCGTCGAAGTGTCGAACGGTCGGAGCTTGAGCGAGATCGCCGCGCGGATGGCTGGCGGCGGTGCGCTCGCGGCGGGCTGAGCGCTCGATGGATCGCCAGACGCTCGCCGTCTACGACACGGGCGCAGCGGCCTTCGCCAAGGATTGGCACGAGCAGCCGGCGCCGTCGGACCTTCATGCGCTGGTGCAGCGGTTCTTTCGTCCGCGCGGTCGCACCGCCGACATCGGCTGCGGCAGCGGCCGCGAAGTGGCGCATCTCGCCGAAAGCGGCTTCGACGCGATCGGCTATGACGCCTCCGCCGCGCTGTTGCAGGAGGCCCGGCGGCGTTATCCGGAGCTGCGCTTCGAGCGGGCGCTGCTGCCCGAGCTGACCGGACTGCCGGGCGGCGCGTTCGACAATGTGCTGTGTGAAACCGTCATCATGCAACTGCCGCGCGAGCAGATCGCGCCGGCGGTGCGGCGCATGACGGAGCTTTTGAAGTCCGACGGCATTTTATACGTGAGCTGGCGCGTCACCACGGGCAACGATCTTCGCGATGCGGCGGGGCGGCTTTACACCGCCTTCGACAGCGAACTGGTTCGTGGCGCGCTCGGCGGTATGTCTCTGCTGCTCGACGACGAGCCCGTGAGCCTGTCCTCCGGCAAGACGATTCACCGCATCGTCGCGCGCAAGGCTCACTAGCGGACCTCGTTTGGCCCGGTTGTCGCTGTGCGCGCGGGCCAATAGTCTTGGCCTGCCGCGTTCGGGCGGCGTCCGGGAGAACGTCATGGAAATCAGTTTGCAGGGCCGCGCCGCCATCGTCACTGGCGGCAGCAAAGGCATCGGGCTTGCGGTCGCAACCCGCTTTGCGGCCTCGGGCGCCGATGTCGCGATCTTCGCGCGCGGCAAGGAGGCGCTCGACGAGGCGTTGGCTGCGATCAAGAAAATCGCCAAAGCCCGGGTGATCGGCGTCACGGCCGATGTCGGCAAGGCCGCCGACATCCAGCGCGGCTACGACGAAGTGATGAAGGCGTTCGGCAGGGTCGACATCATCGTCAACAACGCCGGCACTTCGCGCGCCATGCCGTTCGAGAAGGTGACCGACGAGATCCTCCACGACGACATCGAGCAGAAGCTGTTCGCGGCGGTGCGGCTCATCCGCCTGGTTTCGCCGCAGATGAAAGAGCGGCGCTGGGGCCGCATCATCAACGTGCTCAACATCGGCGCCAAGGCGCCACGGCCGAACAGCATGCCGACGTCGGTGTCGCGCGCCGCCGGCATGGCCATGACCAAGGCACTGTCGCAGGAGTTCGCGCCGCATAACGTGCTGGTCAACGCCATGCTCGTTGGCTTCATCGAGGCCGATCAGCATGTGCAGGCCGCCAAGCGCGCCAACGTGCCGCTCGCCGATTACTACAAGGCGCGCGAGAAGGAGATCCCGCTGGGCCGCGCCGGCAAGGCGGAGGAGTTCGCCAATCTGGCGTGCTTCCTGGCCTCGGAGCAGGGCGGCTACATCACCGGCACTGCAACCAACGTCGATGGCGGCCGTTCGCCGGTGGTGTGATCAAGCCTGCATCGCGCGCTTGGCGATGAGCAGCACCGAATAGTGGGCTGTGACGTAGAGCCCGACGGCGAGTCCGAACATCGACAGGCCCTTGGAGTCGAGATCGCCGTCCAGGAGGCCGGACAGCACATGGCTCCCTGCGACGATGGCGAGGAGGGCGCCGGCGCTGATCTGAAGCTTCAGCCGGAGTTTGGAGCGTGTCGAAAGGCTCCGCCGGAATGCCAGGCCTTCTGCGAGGGTGAGTTCGTTCATGGCCGCCTCCTGACCCCACTTCGGGGCCGATCAGCCCCGTCCAGAGGCCGTTTCCCTTTGGTCGGGGAGGGCGGTTCCCGGGTTCAACGGCCAGACGGTCAGTCACACTGACGCGTCCGGCGGCTGTCGCCACGCGGCTGGGAGACGTCAGGCCGGGATATCGGTGCGCCCGGCCGGTCGGCCGCCGGTGGCGGCGGGGCAGTTCGACTGGAACAGGCCGGCCCGGCAGCCCCAATCGTGTGCCGCGATAAACCCGAGGGCTGCGATCCCCAGCGATCCGACGATCAGGCACAGCACCACAATCAAGGCACCGAGGGACTGCCAGCCCGTCATCGACACGCGGATGCGGTCCGGCATCTGGATGGTCGGCGCGACATAGGTTTCTGACATCTCCGTGCCGATGTCGTGATTCACCGCGCGGTGTTGGACCGTGCGCAACTCGTCGAATTCGTTGTAGTGGTCGCGGTGTGCGACCGCGTGCATCGGTGCATCGTCCGAACGATCGATGTGATCGGCCTCGGTGTGCTCGGAGGGCTTCGGCTCATCGAAGCCGTAGGGGTCGCGGTCGAGATCGCCAAGGCGCGAAAGCGGCTCCGGCTTCTCGCTGGCCGGCTTGGCCGCCACCGGCGGCTCGTAGTTAACGAGCTTGCCGTCCCAATAAAACCGCCCGGCGCCGTCGATCGTCAGCCGGTCGAGCTCGGTCGCCGTCAGCGTGCGGATTTTCTTGGGCCATTCGGGGCCCTGCTGCGGCGTCGGCCGCGACTCGTGGCCCGACTCGTCGAGATTGACCTCGGGATACGGTTCCGTGCTGCTCATCCGTCACTCCAGCCTAACAACCAATCCGCTGACGTCTTCGTTCAGTTGACTCTGACGTCCGCGGCCTTGATCACCGGCGCCCAGCGGTCGATCTCGCTGTCGATGCGCGCCCGGAACTCGGCCGGCGTGCTGCCAACCGGTTCCATGAGCTGCGTCGCCAGCTTGTCACGAACCGCAACAGTTCCAAGTGTTTCTACCACCGCAAGCCGAATTTTCGCAACGAGGGCGTCCGGCGTGTGTGCGGGCGCGATCATGCCCATCCAGGCATCGGCATCGACGTCGATTCCGGCCTCTTTCAGCGTCGGAATCTGCGGCAAATAAGGCGAGCGCTTCGCGGTCGAGACGGCGAGGATTTTGACCGCGCCGGACGCCTCGTGCGGAGTGACCGCGATCGCAGGCAGGCAGCCCATTTGCACGTCGCCGCGGATGATCGCCGTCATGGCCGCGGGCGAGGACGGGTAGGGGACATGCACGAGCTTGGCCCCGCTCTGCAGCGCAATGGCCTCCATGGCGAGGTGCGACAGCGAGCCGTTGCCAATCGATCCGAAGTTGAAATGGCCGGATTCGCGCCGTATCAGCGCGACCAGTTCGGCTGCGCTGTTAACCTTAACAGAGGAATTAACCACGAGCGCGCTCGGCTGGGTCACGAGCTGGGTGATCGGCGCGATGTCGGTCTTGGGGTCGTAGGGCAGTTTCGAGAACAACAGCGTGTTGATGGCGAGCGGCCCGCCGATGCTCACGCCGATCGTGTTGCCGTCGGGCGCGGCCTTGGCGACTGCGTCGGTCCCCGTGTTGCCGCTGGCGCCGGGCTTGTTCTCGATCACGAACGGCTGGCCGAGTTTCTTTTGCAGCTCATCTGCGATCAGGCGTGCGACCACATCGGGCGTCGAGCCCGGGCCGAACGGCACGATGATGCGCACGGGCTTTGTGGGCCAGTCCTGCGCCGCGGCCGGAAGCATCGCGGTCAGCAGGCAGAGCAGGGCGAACAGCAGGCGTCTCTTCATGTCGTTGCTCTTTGTCGCGGTCAGTCGGTTGCAGGAACGGAGTGATGCTCGTGCGCGATGCGCCAGTTTCCGTCGACCTTGCGCAGCCCGACCGTCAGTCGGAACAGGAAACCGTCTTTGTCCGCCGGATTGCTGGAAGAATCGGGACCGCAGCGCATGATCGCGGCCATGAAGGCGACATCCCGGCCCGCGGTGAAGTTGAGCTCCTCGAAGTCGAAGGCCGCACCGGGCTTGTGATAGCGGAAGAACAGGTCCCAGGTCTTTTTGTACTCCTCAATGCCCTTGCACTGTAGGGGCGGCGGCAGGTCGAACATCACCATCTCCGGATCGTGATGCGCGAGGATCGCGCCAATGTCGTGCCGGCGGACCGCTTCCGCCCAGGCTTCGAGGAGCGCTTTGATCCGGCCTTCTTCGGCGTTGGCTTGCTGGGACATGGCTCGGCTCATTCAGGTGCGTGAGGACGAAAGCATGACCTCGAAACGATGGCTGAATCTGGATCGGGCCTACTCGACGTCGCGGCCCAGATAGACGCCGTCGTTTTGCAGCCGCGCTTGCAATGCTTCAACCGGAATCTGGTCGAGCGGAGAATTGCCCGACAGTGCGAGGTGAGCGGCCGCACCCGCGGCCTGGCCCATCACGAAGCAGCCGCCGCTCACCCGGGCCGCAGACTGGCCTTCGTGCGTCATCGAGGCGCAGCGCCCGGCCACGAGAAGATTGCGCAGCTTCTGCGGCAGCAGCATCCGGTAAGGCAGATGGTTGAAGCCGCGCGATTGCGGGATCGCGGGCCACAGCCATTCCACATCGCCGGCGACGTGTTTCTCGATCGGCCAACCGTTGACGCCGATGGTGTCGGGGAAGCTTGCGCAGTTGAGCACATCGTCGCGGCTGAGCTGATAGTGACCGGTGACGCGGCGCGTCTCGCGGATGCCGAGCTGCGGCGGAGTGTCGACGATATAGGCGTCGCCGAATCCAGGCGCTTCGCGCTTGAGGAAATCGAAGAACGCCGCGGCCTGCCTGCGGCCTTCGATCTCGCCGGCCGTGAGCTCATCGGCCTTGGTGCCGTCGAGCGCGCTACCGTCGGGCCGCTTCATCTGCGTGACGTTGACGCGCCATTCGATCGGGTTTCGCTGCGGCCGCACCACCGCGCCCTTGCGAGGGAATTGCACGCCGCGGCGCTCGGCCGCGTCCATCAATTCCGGAATGGTCTTCCAGGCATCGCCTGCGGCCTTCGGATCGACGCCGTTCACGCGAAACATCATGGTCGGATAGAGCGTGCCGCCCGCGCCGTCGCCATGCTCGAACGGCGCGCCGGCCCAGGCCGCGAGATCGCCGTCGCCCGAGCAATCGATGAATATCCGGCCGATCGCGGCTTGCCGGCCCGACTTGGTCTCGACGATCAGCGCGCGAATGACGTCGTCCGCATCCATGATCACGCCCGCGCCGAGCGCATGAAACAGGATGTCGACGTTGTGGCTCAAGAGCAGATCGTCGGCCGCGCACTTGTACGCGGCGGTGTCGTAGGCCTGCGCTGCGATCTTGCCGAAGACCATATGCGGCTTGTTCAGTCCGCCGAGACGATCGATGCGTGCCAGCAGCTCATCGGCGACGCCGTGCACCACCTGCCTGATTTCGCCATGCACGTTGGCATGCAATCCGCAGAAGTTGGTGACGCCGGCCGCGGTGCCCATGCCGCCGAGGAAGCCGTAGCGTTCGACCATCAGCACGCTGCGGCCATGCATCGCGGCCGCGGTCGCCGCCGCAATACCGGCCGGGCCGCCGCCCAGCACCACCACGTCGTATTCGCCGCGCACCGGCAGGTCGCGAGCAGGCTCGCGGATCGTTGTCGTCGTCATGGCGGGATGATAGCCGCGCCGGGATCAGGGCCAAAACCGGTCCAATCTCGGGGTTGTCCCAGCAAATGAGCCATACCAATGGCCCGCTTGCGCCGGGCGGTGTCATGGCCTAGTGGCGTGCGGCGTCTGTTTTCACCGGGTGAGGTCATGTCGGTACAGGAAGAAATCAAGCGTCTCACCGCGCCGGACATCCTTGCTCGCAAGGGTGGTGAGCCGATCGTCGTACTCACCTCCTATCACGCGCACACCGCGCGTCTCGTCGACAAGTATTGCGACGTGATCCTGGTCGGCGACTCCCTCGGCATGGTGATGCATGGCCTCGAGACGACGGTGCCGGTGACGCTCGAAATGATGATCCTGCAAGGCCACGCGGTGATGCGCGGCTCCAAGCATGCGCTGGTCGTCATCGACATGCCGTTCGGCTCCTACGAGGCCTCGAAGGAGCAGGCGTTTCTGAGCGCGTCGCGCGTCATGAAGGAAACCGGCTGCGGCGCCATCAAGGTCGAGGGCGGGCGCAGGCTCGCCGAGACCGTCGCGTTTCTCACCGAACGCGGCGTGCCGGTGATGGGCCACATCGGGCTCACCCCGCAGTCGATCAACACCATCGGTTCGTTCCGAGCCCAGGGCCGCGAGGAGAAGGACTGGGCCCGGATCGAGGACGACGCCAAAGCGGTGGCCGATGCGGGCGCCTTCTCCATCGTGGTCGAGGCGGTGGCCGAACCGCTCGCCCGCAAGATCAGCGAGCAGGTCGCGGTGCCGACCATCGGTATCGGTGCAAGCGTCGCCTGCGACGGCCAGGTTCTGGTATTGGAGGATATGCTGGGCCTGTCGCCGCGGGTTCCGAAATTCGTCAAACGTTACGGCAACATCGGCCCCGGCATCGAGGCAGCGGTCGCGGATTATGCCAAGGACGTGCGGTCCCGTGCCTTTCCAGGGCCCGAAAACGTCTACCCCATGAAAAAGAAGTAGCTGGCGCGGCCGGCTCCAGGCTGTTAACCGAGGGGGCGCGGCGCCGGGCCTCAGGCTTTTGCCTTGCCTCCGCCACATCGCTATTTTAGCAGCCTGCCCATGGCCTTAGCCGGGGGATGGCAGGTCGATAGGCCAAATCGCTAGGCCTAAATCAGCAGGGCCAAGGGGAAGGCTTCAGTGTCCGATATTTTCCACGAGGTCGACGAGGAAGTACGCCGCGAACAGCTGCGCAAGCTGTGGCAGAAGTACGGTTGGCTCATCATCGCGGCCTGTGTGCTCGTCGTGCTCGGCGCGGCCGGCTGGCGAACCTACGAATTCTATGAGGCCAAGCAGGCCGCCGAAGCGAGCGCCAAGTTCGAAGCGGCCGCGGCGCTGGTCAATGACGGCAAGAACAAGGAGGCCGAGGAGGCCTTCGCCGAAATCGCCAAAAGCGGCACGTCGAGCTATCGGATGCTCGCCAAGTTCCGCGAGGCGGGTGAGCTCGCGCGGCGCGACCCGAAGGCTGGTGCCGCGATATTCGATCAGCTTGCGGCCGACAGCAGCATCGGTCGCGCGATGCAGGATCTTGCCGCCGTGCGCGCTGCGACGCTCCTGGTCGACACCGAGCCTTACAGTGAGATCGCCAAGCGGCTCGAGCCGCTGACCGCGGCAGACCGCGCCTTCCGCCACAGCGCCCGATCGCTGCTCGCGCTGTCGGCGTGGAAAGCCAACGACGCCGCGGCGACCCGCAAGTGGAGCGAGATGATTTTGGCCGATCCTGAGACGCCGCCCGGTACGCGCGGCCAGGCTCAGATGATCTTGGCGCTGACCGAACCCGAAAAGAAGAGCTGAGGCGAATAATGCAAGCTCGCCGGATTGTCCTCATCGTTTCGCTGTTGGCCGCAGGCTTGGCGCTGTCCGGTTGCGAAAGTTTCGATCCGGAAAGCTGGTTCAATGCGAAGAAGCCGCTGCCCGGCGAGCGCAAGGCGATGTTTCCGACCGGCGTGCCCGGCGTGCCGCAGGGCGTGCCGCCGGAACTGGTGAAGGGCTATCAGCCACCGCCGGATATCCCCCCGGAGGCAGCGAACCAGGAGGCGCCGAAGCCCCGCTTCGTGCCGCCGGAGCACAAACCTGCGCCGAAGCCCAGACAGGCCAAGGTGCAGCGCCCGGCGCAGCCTCCCGCTCAGGCCCAGGATCAGAGCCCGCCACCGCCGCAGGCTTCGCCCTGGCCGTCGCAGCCGCAACAGTCCCAGCAGGGCAGCTCGCCGTTCCCGCCACCGCCGGGCCGCTAGGGCCATCAAAAATTTTGGATTTTGGGACGCTGGGTCTGAACAGGCGGATTCAGCGATGCTGAATCGTACTTTCGCACTTAACATTTTCCATCGATCCGCCTGACGGCCGCTTGTGTTGGCCCGCCAAAGCGGGGCATGCACTTCCCATGAGCTTCACCATCGCCATCATCGGCCGGCCGAACGTCGGCAAGTCGACGCTGTTCAACCGGCTGGTCGGCAAGCGCCTGGCGCTGGTCGACGACCGGCCGGGCGTGACGCGCGATCGCCGCGAGGGGCGGGCGCGGCTCGGCGATCTCGACTTCACCATCATCGACACCGCAGGTCTCGAAGGCGCCGGCCCCGAAAGCCTTGCCGGCCGCATGATGCAGCAGACCAAGAAGGCCATCGAGCAGGCCGACGCGGTGTTCTTCATGCTCGATGCCAAGACCGGCCCGGTGCCGGACGATCGTGCCTTCGCCGATCTGGTGCGCCGCTCCGGCAAGCCCGTGATCGTCGTCGCCAACAAGGCCGAGGCCAAATCGAGCACCGCCGGGGTTCTGGAAGCACATGCCCTCGGGCTCGGCGACCCGGTGGCGATCTCGGCCGAGCACGGCGAGGGCCTGGTCGATCTGTTCGAGGCGTTGCGCGAGGCACTGCCGAACGCGACACGAAAGCCGCCGGATGCCGGCGACGGCGAAGAGTCCGAGGAGGCGACGAAGCCGATCCGCGTCGCCATCGTCGGCCGGCCGAACTCCGGCAAGTCGACACTGGTGAACCGGCTGCTGGGCGAAGACCGCATGCTGACCGGCCCCGAGGCCGGCATCACCCGCGACACCATCGCGAGCGATCTCGTCTGGAAAGGAAAATCATTCCGGCTGAACGACACGGCGGGTCTGCGGCGCCCGCCGCGCGTACAAGAGAAGCTTGAGAAGCTCTCGGTCGCCGACACCATCAACGCGATCCGTTTTGCCGAGGTGGTCGTGCTGCTGATGGACTCCGAGCATCCGTTCGAAGAGCAGGATCTGCGCATCGCCGATCTGGTCGAACGAGAGGGGCGGGCGCTGGTGATCGGCATCAGCAAGTGGGACCTCAAGGCGCGCCAGAGCGGCGCGATCAGCAAATTGCAGGAAGAGGCCGACGAACGCCTGCCGCAGGTGAAGGGCGTGCCCGTGATCGGCGTGTCGGGCATGACCGGCGAGGGCATCGACCGGCTGATGGAAGCCGTGCTCGACATCCACGAGGTCTGGAATCAGCGCGTCTCCACCAATCAGTTGAACCTCTGGCTCGAGGGCGTGCTTTCGGCGCATCCGCCGCCCGCGGTATCGGGCCGGCGCATCCGGCTGAACTACATCACGCAGCCGAAGGCGAGGCCGCCGAGCTTCGTGCTGTTCTGCAACCGCGCCGAAGCGGTACCGCCGGCCTATCGACGCTATCTCGTCAACGCGCTGCGCGACACCTTCGACATGCCGGGCACGCCGATCCGGCTGACGCTGCGCGAGAAGGACAATCCGTTCGCCGCCAAGGCGCGCAAGCGCTCATGAACGACAGTGCGCCGCAAAGCGAGGCCGTAACCGGGCCGCGCCGCGCGGCATTCATTTTCATCTTCATCACCGTCGTGCTCGACATGCTGTCGCTCGGCATGATCATTCCGGTGCTGCCGAAGCTCGTGGAGAATTTTCTCGGCGGCGACACTGCGCGCGCCGCCGAGGTGTTCGGCGTGTTCAGCACCGCGTGGGCGCTGATGCAGTTCCTGTTCTCGCCGTTCCTGGGCGCACTGTCCGACAGCTTCGGACGAAGGCCGCTCGTGTTGATTTCGAACTTCGGGCTGGGCCTCGACTACGTGCTGATGGCGCTTGCGCCCAATCTCTGGTGGCTGTTCATCGGCCGGGTGATCTCCGGCATCACGTCGGCAACGGTGCCGACGGCGTTCGCCTACATTACCGACGTCACACCGCCCGACCAGCGCGCCGCGAAATTCGGATTGATCAGTGCGGCCTTCGGCCTCGGCTTCGTGCTGGGGCCTGGGCTTGGCGGCGTGCTCGGCTCGATCGATCCGCGCCTGCCGTTCTGGCTCGCCGCGGTGTTGAGCCTGCTCAACGGTTGCTACGGTTTGTTCGTCCTTCCGGAATCCCTGCCGCGTGAGCAACGCAGCGCGTTCGATTGGAAGCGGGCCAATCCGGTCGGCGCGCTGAAGCTTCTGCGCTCGCATCCGGAGCTCAGCGGCCTGGCCTCTGCGGTTTTTCTGATCGATGTCGCGCATGTCGTGCTGCCGAGCATCTGGGTTCTGTATGCGGGCTATCGCTACGGCTGGGACGAGAAGGCGGTCGGCCTCTCGCTTGCGGTGGTCGGCATTTGCTCGGTGATCGTGCAGGCCGGACTGGTCGGGCCGATCGTGAAGGCGTTCGGCGAGCGACGCGCCATGGTGCTCGGCCTGGCGAGCGGCGCGGCAGGCTTTTTCTGCTTCGGCGTGGCCGAAACCGCCACGATGTTCCTATTCGGAATTCCGCTTCTGGCGCTGTGGGGCATCGTCAATCCGGCAATCAACGGCCTGATGACGCGGCATGTCGGGCATTCCGAGCAGGGCCGGCTTCAGGGCGCCAACAACAGCATCCAGGGCATCGCCAATCTGGTCGGGCCTTTCATTTTTACGCTGACGTTCGCCTGGGCGATCGGCAGCGGCAAGGACTGGAACTTTCCCGGCGCGCCGTTCGTGCTCTCTGCAGTGTTTCTTGTCGCGGCCGCAGCTCTCGGCTGGCACGCGACGCGGCAGCGCCATTAACCGATTAACCGGTTTACCCGTTAACCCGCTATTCCACACACCGCGCTCGCAAGCCGTTAGGTTCGCTCAAACCCGGATGGTTTGAGGCATCGCGATGAAGCACCTACTGGCTGGCGCCATATTGATTGCAGGATTGCTCGGCGCGATTGCGCCTGCGTCGGCGCAGGAGACGTACCAGGATACGATTCAGGACACGCCGCGAGAGGCTCCGGCCCGGAGGTGCCACAACTGTCCGGCGCCGCGCGATCACTACGACACGCAGGAGATCATCCGCACCAGCAGGGATGTGGATCGGTCGCGCGTGATCAACACGCAAAGCGAAGTGGTGGTCGGGCGTCGCCTCAAGGAATCCAACCATCTCGTCATTCATGAGAACGAGACCCGCAACGTCGGTGTGATCCAGCACAACCACACGGTCTACGAGGTCGAGCCGCGCTACGTGATGCGCGTTCCGAAAGTCACGGTCGTGAGCTATGTGACGCAGCGCTATCACGTCGTGGAGCAGCCCGCGATGGTGACGGTGCCGGTCCCGGTGCGTCGTGTGATGGTCCCGGTCGCGGCGGGCCGTTGCGCGTCCGGCAATCGCTACGACCGCTATTCGCGTTACGAAGCCGCCTGCCGCCGAATGCTGCGCGTTCGCGGCTAGGCTGGCGCGCGGAACGACAAAAGCTTTCCGGTCGGAAAGTCGTAGAGCTTGCCGGTCTCACCGAAGTCCGGCGAACAGAGCGGCACGATCTTCTCGGCCACTTCATCCGGCGACGGCAAGGTCATCGGGTCTTCGCCCGGCATGATGGCGGCACGCATGCGCGTGCGGGCCGGGCCCGGGTTGAACAGGTTGACGCGGATCGGCGTCGACGCTGTCTCGGCCGCATAGGTGCGCGCGAGCGTCTCAAGTGCCGCTTTGCTGACCGCGTAAAGCCCGCGATAGGGCTTCGGATTGGCGGCGGCGCCCGAGGTCAGGAACACCGCGCGGCCGGCGTCCGAGCGCCTGAGCAGCGCGTCCATCGAGCGAATCAGGTGCCAGTTCGCGGTGACGTTGATCGCGAGCACGTTGTCCCATTCCTTCGGCTCGAAATGGTCGAGCGGCGAGCTCGTGGCGCCGAGCGCCGCGTTGCCGATCAAAATGTCGAGTTTGCCGTAGCGTTCGTTCAACGCCGCGGCGAGGCGCAGGATGCCGTCGGTGTCGCGCAATTCGAACGGCACCAGCGTCGCGGTGCCGCCTTCGGCGCGGATCGCGTCGTCGAGCTCCTCGAGCCCGCCCTGGGTGCGGGCGGTGGCCACGATATGGGCGCCGCGCTTCGCCAGCGCGATCGCGGTGGCGTAGCCGATGCCACGGGAGGCGCCGGTGATCAGGGCAATGCGGGAGGCAAGGGGCTTTGACATCAAGCGGCTTGGACTTCGGAGGTTTTCGTCCGCCACCTTGTAAAGCCGCGGGCGGCCAGCACAAGCCGTATCGTCTATTCGGGCCGGCCGTATACCGGGCCGGGCAACGGCAGCGGCAGGCCCTTGCTGCCCGACGACACCGATAGCGACAGCCCGACGTAGGACGAATCCTTCTGCGTGTTGGCGGTGAGCCCGGGCACGTCGCGGCCATCGTAGAATTGGCCGGAGCGCGCCGACTGTCCGGATGCGAAGCCAATCGAACCGCCCGGCGCGTCGCGAAGCTTCACGCGGTCGAGCGGCGTGCTCTCGCTGGGATTTGCCGCGCGATTATGGTCGACGGACTTGCCCTGCGGCCTGGCGCCGGACGACGAGTATTGCGAGCCCACCGACGCATTGACGGTCCAGAAGTCAGACTGTTCGGCGGGGTTCACCCGCGTATACGGCTCTGCAGGCGTGGGCGCAGGCTTGGCCGCAGTCTTGCGGGGCTGCGGCTTTGAAGTTTGGGACAGCGTCGAATAGGTGACGGCCGCTTGCGCCAGCGCAACGCTCGGCAGGCAAAATCCGGCAATCAAAGCCGCGCCGAAAACCGGCGCCACACCCCGTCGCAACATCTCGCACCGCCCCGAACGCCCGCGGCGCGGAGTGCCGCGGGGTACCCTTCAAAATCGATCTTAGCCGGCCTCGGCAAGCAGCGACAGCTGCCGCGGCGTGGGCTGCTGGCCGGTATGGTCGGTCAGTCCGGTCGGATATTCGCCGGTGAAGCAATGATCGGTGAACTGTGGCCGGGCCGCATCGCGGTGGTCATAGCCCATCGCCTTGTAGATGCCCTCGACCGACAGAAACGCGAGCGAGTCCGCGCCGATGAACTGGCGCATCTCTTCGAGCGAGTGGGTCGCGGCCAGAAGCTTGTCGCGCTCCGGCGTGTCGATGCCGTAGTAGTCCGGATGCGTGATCGGCGGCGACGAGATGCGGAAGTGCACTTCTTTCGCGCCCGCGTCGCGCATCATCTTGACGATCTTCGACGAGGTGGTGCCGCGCACGATGGAGTCGTCCACCAGCACGATGCGCTTGCCGGCGACCACGGCGCGGTTGGCGCTGTGCTTCAGCCGCACGCCGAGCTGGCGGATCTGCTGGGTCGGCTCGATGAAGGTGCGGCCCACATAGTGATTGCGGATGATGCCGAGATCGAAGGGAATACCCGACGCCTGGGCAAAGCCGAGCGCGGCAGGCACGCCCGAGTCCGGCACCGGCACGACCACGTCGGCCGCCGCCATGGATTCCTTGGCAAGCTGCGCGCCCATCGACTTGCGCACGTCGTAGATCGAGCGGCCGCCGAAGATCGAATCCGGGCGGGCGAAATAGATGTACTCGAAGATGCAGGGGCGCGGCGCCATCGGCGGGAACGGCTTGTGCGTGTGGACGCCGTCCTCGTCGAACACGATGACCTCGCCGTTCTCGATCTCGCGCACGAAGGTCGCGCCGATCATATCGAGCGCGCAGGTCTCCGAGGCGAGCACCGGGCAGCCGTCGAGGCGGCCGAGCACCAGCGGGCGGATGCCCAGCGGGTCGCGGGCGCCGATCAGCTTCTTGTTGGTCATGGCGACGAAGGCGTAGGCGCCTTCGAGCTGGCGCAGCCCCTCGATGAAGCGGTCGACGAAGCGGTTCCTTCGGGCACGGGCCACGAGATGCAGGATCACCTCGGTGTCGGTGGTCGACTGCATCATGGCGCCTTCTGCAACGAGGGCGCGGCGCAGCGTGAGCCCGTTGGTCAGATTGCCGTTGTGACCGATGGCGAAGCCGCCGCCCTCGAGTTCGGCGAACAGCGGCTGCACGTTGCGCAGGACGGTCTCGCCGGTGGTGGAATAGCGGACGTGGCCGACCGCGGTGGTGCCGGGCAGGCGGTCGATCACCTCACGGCGGGAGAAGTTGTCGCCGACGAGGCCCATGCGGCGCTCGGAGTGGAAGCGCTTGCCGTCGAAGGAGACGATACCGGCGGCTTCCTGGCCGCGGTGCTGCAGGGCGTGCAGGCCGAGCGCCGTGATCGCTGCGGCATCCGGATGACCGAAGATGCCGAACACGCCGCATTCCTCGCGGAGCCGGTCGGCGTCGGGATCGAACAGGTCGGTCTGATCTTTCGTCGCGGCGGCTGCGGTGCTTTGGGTCATGGCCGGCATCCTCGCTCTGTTTGCACATGCCCCGAAAACCGTTTTCCGAGGACTGCTCACCGTGTCTTGGTCGCGTCGATCAACTGCCGCATGTCGTTGCGGTCGGCCTGTTGGTAACCCGCAGGATTTTGCACCGATCCCGTCACATCGGGACGACCCGAGGTAGCGCCCAGGTCAGAACGCTGGCCCGGCGTCGCGCCTTCCGGCGGTGGTTCCTGATCGTCACCCTTCTTCTTCTTCAACAACTGAGAGAGATAGTTATCCATGTCCTGCGGCAGAAGGGCTTGCAACCATTCGCCGGTGTTTTCCAACACAACTCTGGACTTAGCGTTACGGACACCTTCCGGCTGCTTCGCCGGCGGCACCAGCCAGGCGAAGAACACGAAGGCCACCACCACGATGATCAGGCCGCGGCCGAGCCCGAACAGGAAGCCCAGCGTCCGATCGAGCGCGCCGATCCGGCTGTCCAGGATCATGTCGGAGATGCGCACCGTGATGATCGAGACCACCAGCAGCGTGATCAGGAACACGCCGCCGATGACGGCGCCGGTGGCGACGATATCCGACGAGATGTTGGCTTTGGCGATGGGCAGGAGCTTGTTGTAGAGCAGTGCCGTGGCGACGGCGGCCGCGCCCCAGGCGGCGATCGACAGCACCTCGCGCATGAAGCCGCGGATCATCGCCAGAATGCCGGAAATCAGCATGACGCTGAGCAATACGATGTCGAGCCACGTGATCGGCATGGGGCGCTCAGCTTTTACAGACTTGAGGACAAAGGCGGACGGCGAAAAACCGGCGAATCGGCACCGGTCCCAACCCAAGTTCCCTTGCCTGGACCGGCAGAAGCAAGAGCCTCGAACTGTCCGCCCAATGGTTTAATTTTGTGTCGTTTTTAGGCGGCTGGTTAACCTGCATGCGCGGTGTGTATACCGGCCCCGCGCGGCTGCGTCACCCGTCTTGTGGCCCGCTTTTTCGGCCGTTTCCGCCTCGTTTTTCGCCCTTTGCGGCGATCTCGGCGATCAGGCTGACGAGCGAGCCGACGCCCTCCAGCGTGAGCGCCGGGTCGGCGGCTTCCGAGCGCACCGCCTCAGGAACCACGGCGCGCGCAAAGCCGAGCTTCTGCGCCTCCTTGAGGCGCGCCGCGGACTGGACCACCGGCCGCACCGCGCCCGACAGCGACACCTCGCCGAAATAGACCGCGTCGGCCGGCAACGGCGAATTGGCGAGCGACGAGACCAGCGCCGCCGCCGCCGCGAGGTCGGCGCCGGGCTCGGCGATGCGAAGGCCGCCCGCGACATTGAGATAGACGTCGTGACCACCGAGATTGATGCCGCAATGGGCCTGCAGCACCGCGAGCACCATGGACAGGCGGCTTCCCTCCCAGCCGACGACCGCGCGGCGCGGCGTGCCGAGCGTCGATGGCGCCACCAGCGCCTGGATCTCGACCAGCACCGGGCGCGTGCCTTCGATGCCGGCGAACACCGCGGTGCCCGGCGAGCCGAGGTCGCGCTCCGACAGGAACAGTTCGGACGGATTGTGCACCTCGCGCAGGCCCAGGCCGGTCATCTCGAACACACCGATCTCGTCGGTCGGCCCGAAACGGTTCTTCACCGCGCGCAGGATGCGAAACTGGTGCGAGCCTTCGCCCTCGAACGACAACACCGCGTCGACCATGTGCTCGACCACGCGGGGGCCGGCGATCTGACCATCCTTGGTGACGTGGCCGACCAGAATGACGGCGGCGCCGGAGCGCTTGGCAAAGCGAATGAGCGCCTGGGCCGAACCGCGCACTTGCGTGACCGTGCCGGGAGCAGCCTCCACGGCATCGGTCCACATGGTCTGGATGGAATCGATGATGACGAGGCGAGGGGGCGGACCTTCCGACAAGGTCGCGATGATGTCCTCGACCGAGGTCTCGGCGGCGAGCTCGACCGGCGCCTTGGCGAGACCGAGGCGCTCGGCGCGGAGCCGCACCTGCGCGACCGCCTCTTCGCCCGAAATGTACACCGCGCGGTGGCCGAGCTTGCCGAGCGCGGAGGCGGCCTGGATGAGCAGCGTCGACTTGCCGATGCCGGGATCGCCGCCGAGCAGCAGCACCGAGCCGCGGACGAACCCGCCACCGGTGACGCGGTCGAGTTCGGACATGCCGGACGGCATGCGGGGAGCGTCGTTGGATTCTCCGGTCAGCGCCTCGAGCGCGAACCTGCGGCCCTTGCGCGGCGTGCGGCCGGGCATTTTGCCGGCGATGCCGGTGCCGTCGCCCTCCTCGACCAGCGTGTTCCACTCGCCGCAGGCTTCGCATTTGCCGACCCAGCGCGCCGAAGCAGCGCCGCAGTTCTGGCAGACGAAGGTGAGATTGCGCTTGGACATGAGGCGGTCCGATAGGGCTAGGCTTTTGGCGACACGCTTGGAGCACCTCTCCCATGGGGAGAGGTCGACGCGCGAAGCGCGTCGGGTGAGGGGGTACGGTCGATCGATGGTCCGTGCGCCCTCACCCCGACCCTCTCCCCACGGGAGAGGGAGTTCACCGCCGATGTGGCAAAAGCGTTGATCATCGACGGCTCACGCCGCTTCGACGAGCTGGATGTTGCCGCGGGCGTTGAACTCCTCGGTGCTCAGCTCCTGCTGGATCGTCGCGAGCGCCCAGATGTGGCCGAACGGATCGATGATGGTGGCGACGCGATCGCCCCAGCCGGCGTCCTGCGGCTCGGTGCGCAGGATCGCGCCGGCTTCGACCGCGCGCGCGGCCGTGGCGTCAACGTCATTGACACAGAGTTGCAGGATCGTGCTGCCGCGGCCGGCGGCGTCCGGCGTGCAGGGGCCGGGCAGGGCCGGGTCGGCGTCGCGCTTGGGATTGGCGCCGGACACCGTGAAAGTGGCGCGGCCGATCGCGATGTCGATGCCTGTGACCGCGCCGCTGCGGGGATTGATCCAGTGCCGGGGCGAGGTGGCGCCGAACACGGCGCGATAGAACGCCGCAGCCTCATCCTGGCGGCCTGGCGCCACAAAGAGCGTCAAACCGATGCCGTCTCGCGTGTTCAGGCCCTCGATCGCCATATCCAACCCTCCATTTTGGGAGAATCGAAGCTACAGCAACGATGAGAACATTTCAAGAACATTCGTCCAGCTCAGGAACAGATCATCGGCCGGTGCTGGTAATTTTTCGCAGTTTCGACCGGAACGATTTCGCTCATTCGTCATTTGTCGGTTTGTGTGTGTCCAATGACATAAGGGTCGCGAATGGCCACGGGGGATGAGTACCGGATCAAGGCTGCGGACATGAACGCCAAGGCTACGGGAGAGGCCAGTCCGCAGACGCGATCTGAACTCAAGAGACTGGTCTTCGCCTATCTCCGGTTGGCCGACCATGCCGACCGCAACGCCAACCTTGCGCCGCCCGCGGATCGGTCGAAGCCTCCTGTCCTGCAGCAACAACAGCCGCAGCCGAAGATCAGGACCGCTGGCGACGACACCGAATAGCGAAACGCTGCTGGACGCGCGCCCTCCAGACACTTCTTTACGCAAGGGCATACCGTAGACGTGCGCCATCGGCCCCTTCAGATCAGGCACGGGGCCAGCGCCTCTATTCTTCCTGGTCCCTCACATGCGTGAGGGCGCGGAGCGCCGGTTG
This sequence comes from Rhodoplanes sp. Z2-YC6860, assembly GCF_001579845.1. GTDB lineage: Bacteria > Pseudomonadota > Alphaproteobacteria > Rhizobiales > Xanthobacteraceae > Z2-YC6860. Next base: position 5,192,879 of record NZ_CP007440.1, on the reverse strand, counting down.
GCGCTACGTGGTCGTCGGCACCTTGGGAGGTGCCGCGGGCTTTTTGCGAAGCCCGCTCGCCTCCCGGCGCTCCACTTGTGGCGATTTATTGCGAGGCCACCGTTCGAGATTCGATCGGACCGGCTGGGCTTTCACCCACCATGCTCCAGGGGGCATTTGCGCCCGCTTTCACCCGATCGCGCCCTGCCACTGAAGGCGGCCCCCTCATCGGGGACGGACGATGACCTCACACCCTGGGACGTGGTCACGAGCCACGCCTGCAGGCGCCACACCTCGCTCCGCCAAATAGACGTCTCTAGATGACGCCCTCAACGAACGAGGCAAATCAGAACTTATCAGGAACATTCATCTGCGTCAACGGCACATAAGGCAAAGTTGGATTGTCTTGCACCGAATGACGGGAAGGGGTATCGACGCCGCGTCGAAAAAGGCAGGCGCGGTCTGGGTAGGCCCACGCCCCTCCGTCATTGGAGGCTCTGCTCCTTGCTCCGCCGGACATTGGCGGACCTGAGAACCCCCGACGATCCAGGCGCGGCACTTCCGCGCCGGCGGTTCGTCCGTGTGGGTGTCAGACGACAATCCGCTCCGGGAGGACCAGCAACTCGGAGCGGACCATGCCGACCCAAAATCGTTCAGAACAAGACCCGCCGACGCAAGAGCAGTCCCCGGCAGACGCAGGTTCGCGCTTCGCGAACCATTCGATCGTCGTCCTCGCCGTATCGGTCTTCCTGAACTTCACCGGCTTCACGCTCATCCTGCCGGTCATTCCGTTTCTCGTCAGACAGTACGTTCCGCCGGACCTCGTTGGATTCTACGTCGGTGTAATCGTGTCGGTGTTTGCGTTCTGCGCATTCTGCTCAGCGCCCGTGCTCGGCGCGCTCAGCGACCGCCACGGCCGCCGGCCGATCTTCATCATCTCGCTGCTCGGGTCGGCCGCGGGATACGTCGTCTTCGGCATCGGCGGCGCGCTGTGGGTGCTCTTCCTCGGCCGGATCGTCGATGGCCTGACCGCGGGCAGCATCAGCACGATCTACGCTTACGTGGCCGATACGAGCGCTCCGCAGGATCGCGGCCGCATCTACGGACTGCTGGGCGCGATCGGCGGTTTCGGCTTCATGCTCGGCCCTGTTGCGGGCGGCGTGCTCGGGACGCTGTCGCCGACCGCACCGCTGTTCGCGGCCGCAGGCCTGACGCTCGCCAATGCGGCTTGGGTCTACTTCGCGTTGCCCGAAAGCGTCAGCGTCAAGACCGAGCGGCCGGCCTTGCGGTGGCGGCAGATGAATCCGCTTTCGCAACTCGCCAACGTCGCGCGAACGCCCGTGTTGCGCATTCCGTTTCTCGCCGCGTTCTCATTTTTCTTCGCGGGCGCGATGCTGCAGGGCAATTTATCGGTCTATCTGAAGGACGTTTTCCAGTTCGGTCCGACCGGCATCGGCTGGACGCTGTTCGGCGTCGGCGTGATGGACATCATCAGTCAGGGCTTCCTCACGCGCGCCCTGATGCCGCGGCTCGGGGCCGAGACGCTCACGCGGCTGGGGCTCGCCATCAACGCCGTGGGCTTTGGCATCATCGCGTGTCTGGTGTTCGTCCCGCGCGTCGAGATTCTGGCCGGCGCGGTTTTCGTCTTTACGCTCGGCGACGGCCTGTTTCAGCCGGCGATGAGCGCGATCATCGCGAACGCTGCGCCGGCCAACGCGCAAGGCGTGGTGCAGGGCGCCAATCAGGCGCAGCAGTCGATGGCGCGGATGCTGGGGCCGCTGCTCGCGGCGTTTCTGTCGCCGCTCGCGTTGAGCGCGCCGTATCTCGCGGGCGGCCTTGTGGTGCTCCTTGGGCTCGTGAGCCTGTCGATCAGGGCTCGCGCGGCGGCGCGAGCACAAGCGGCGGCCAATCGTTAAAGGACATGTCAGACCGCCGGATCCGGCGGGCTTTTCCGCCGCTTGCGCGCCGGCGCGCGCGACGGTGCAGGAGCGCTCAAAGCCTCGATAACTCGACACTCGCAAACGCGTCCGCGGCTGCACGCGCTCAGCATGCGCCGCAACTCCGTGCGCAAGGCTTCAAGCTGGAAGATGCGGCGTTCGACCTCGAGCATATGCCGGCGAGCGAGCCGATCGATTCGGTCGCATGACTGGTCGGGGCGCGAACTCAACGCAAGCAACTCCCGGACGGCTTCAATCTCGAATCCGAGTTCGCGTGCGTGACGGATGAAATTCAGCCTTGTGACCTCGGCCGGGCCGTAGCGCCGCTGATGTCCCGCGGTGCGGGGCGGCGCGGGCAACAGACGGACCTGTTCGTAGTAGCGGATGGTCGGCACCTTGACACCGGTCCGGCGCGACAATTCTCCAATCGGAATATCCATTTCGGCTTGAACCTCTAGTGGCTAGAGGTTCTATGCTAGCGTCCCAATGACCGAAAAGAAAACCTCGGAAGATTGTTGCGCTGCCGCCGACCAGTGTTGCGCGCCGCCACCTCTGAACCTGCCCCGCCCAACGGACAAGGCGGCAGGCTGTTCCGCCGATGCGTGCTGCGCAAGTGTCGTCGATACGTCCTCTTTGCACCATAAGCGCGTGCTCTGGGCGGCGCTCGCCATCAATGCCGCGATGTTTGCTGTCGAGATCGGCGCCGGCTTGATGGCGGGCTCGGCATCGCTGCAAGCCGACGCGTTGGACTTTCTCAGCGACGCCGCGAATTATGCGCTGAGTCTGACGGTCGTCGGAATGTCGCTGCGCGCCCGCGCCAGCGCGGCCCTGGTCAAAGGCGTTTCCATGGGCGGGCTGGGACTGTGGGTTCTGGCCGCGACTGCCTGGCACGCCTGGCATCAGACATTGCCGGAAGCTTACACGATGGGTGCGGTGGGATTCGCCGCGCTGCTCGCCAATGCGGCTTCTTTTGCGCTGCTATGGAAGTATCGAGACGGCGACGCCAACATGAATTCGGCCTGGATTTGCACGCGCAACGATGTGCTCGGCAATTGCGCGGTTCTTCTTGCGGCTTTGGGTGTATTCGGCACAAGCGCGGGGTGGCCCGACCTGGTCGTTGCGACCATTATGGCTGCGCTTGGCCTGCAAGGTGCGATCGTTGTCATCCGCCGCGCGACGGGAGAGTTGACGCAATCCGCGGCGTCGACTGCAGGGCTCTCTGCAGGCTAGCGCCACGACCGCGCGATGGCTCGATTTCGGCAGGCTCTCTGGCGGGGAATTTGAGACGACGCACCTGTCCGGTTTTACGCTTGGCAGCGACACCAACGACGTGGGTGAACACGAGGCGGAAAAGCGTCGCGTCGATGACCTCTACGACGACCGGGTGAACACCACGCGGCCGATCTTCCGGTCATCGCCGACCGCGAGTTGGGCTCACTCGACTTGACTCATCTCGAACGGCATCAGGTCAAATTTCGGCTCGGCCGAAATTTCTGAAGACGATCGATTGAGCGTAGCGAACCCGATCCTGCGCCCTCGGCTTCAAGGCGCATCATAAACGCTTAAGTGCCCGGCACTTTAAAGCCGCTTGATCATCAGAATGTCCGTGTGGCCGACGGGGCTGTCCGTCACGGTGACGATCCGCTCGAAACCGTGCCGCTCGTAGAAATCCGGCGCCTGAAAGCTGTGTGTCATGAGCATGATCTGCCGGCATCCGCGCCGATGCGCTTCGGCTTCCGCGGCCTTGAGCATCCTGGTGCCAAGTCCGCGTTTGCGATGGTGCTCAGCGACCCATAACAGCTTGATCTCGCACATGGCGCCCCAGGTGTGGCCGTGCAGCCCGGCGAAGATCTCGCCGTTCGCGTCCTTGAGCAGCATCGAGAGGAAGCGCGCATCGGACAGGCGGGTCACGTGGGCGTTGTAGGCGTCGAGATGCGCTTCCAACTGCACGATGTCCGCGGCCGGTGCATCGTCGGCGATATCGAGTTTCAAAGGATGTTCCGTCACACGCCTTTGATCGCACGCGGGCGCGATTTATTCCCGGAGCGGTGAGGGGCCATGAAGAAAATCATGGCCGCGCCACGCTTCGCTGGTCAATGGAAGTCGCTATGACGCCCTCACGCGAGCCAGACGAATCAACGTCACTGGCGCACCAGGTCAGAAGGCCCACAACGCCCGGGCGTTCGCGGTCCAGATTTTGTAGTCCGCGCCGAGCCCGCCGTATTCGCCGCCGAGCGACAGCGTGCCGCCACCGCGCTTCGCAACCGCCACGCCACCGGTGACGCGGCCCGACCAGCCATCGGCGACGCCCACCAGGGGCTGACCCGCGGGCAACGCGTTGTCGCTGGAGAAGTACCAATCCGCGTAGGCGCCGACATAAGGCGACACCGTTGTGTCGGCCGAGACCTGCCACGGCCGGATCAGCTTGCCGCCCGCCGAGACGCGCCCGGCCCAGAAGTCGCGTGACGCTTGCACGGTGCCGAGGCTGTCGGTCCAGGCATCCTGATGCTCGCGCAGCGCAAACACCTTCAACGATGGCTCGGCAATGAAATCCAAGACGCGATAGCGGCCGGTGAGCCCGGTCGAGCCGAGGAAGCGGGAGCCGGTGAAATTGCCGTTCGCGGTGCCGGCCGCCGCGTCGTACCACAGCCGCGACCAGGCGAGGGCAGCATCCCAGCGCAAGGTCGGCGCGATGCGCCAGGCCGCATAGGTGCCGACGGTCGCGCCGTCGCCCTTGAGGGTGCCGGTGAGCGCTTCGGAGGTGTAGCGGAAATTCTCGTAACCGCCGAGCACACCGACCAGCAGATCGGATGTGAGCTTCCGGCCAAGGCCCGCGGTGACATTGATCTGCGTGCCGTTGAGATCGGCGTTGCTAGTGTTGCGGTCGAAGCCCGTGCCGCGCACGTCGGCCCAGGCGCTCCAGACGCGTTCGACCACGCGGGTGGGCGGCGCCTTGGTCACCATCGGATCGCCTGCATAAGGCAATGCCGCGGCGAAGCTGTCATGTGCCTGGCGGACCACGTCGGAGGCCACGGGATCGGCCGCGAAATTGAAGTGCGCGCCGTTCGGGCCGACGGTGACCGGGCTGCCGCCGTCGCCGAACGCATCGCTGATCGCACCATCGACCGCGCCGGTGATGGCCGCGCCGGAGTTTTGCGCGACGATCTTGGAGGCCGCGATCTGCATCGCGCGGATCTTCTGGCTGTCGGTGTTGGTGTTGCCGCTGGAGGCGGCCGGCGTGCAGGTGGCCGTAATGATAGTGAATTCGGCAGGATTGCCGCTAGCGATGGCACGTTCCGTCAGCGTCGTGTCCACACTCGTGCCGACAACATGTCCAGTGACGGTGTAGGTTTGCGACGTCGAAGTACCGTCAACGTGGAAAATATCGCTGCCGCCGCCTGTACCGGCCTTAAGGATCCACGACGAACCACCATTCATCGTCACATTGAAGCTGATCTTGTCGCCCACCGCGAAGTTGGCAATCACGAGACTGCCGGTATCTAGAAAGGTGTCACCGGTGACATTGACGTTCCAGGCACCGGCATTGACCGCATCACAGCCGGCTGAGGCGAGCGCCTGACCGCCACCGAGGCCCACGAGCGCTGCAAAGGCCGCAATGAATGCATTGACCTGAAAACGATCACGGCACCCGGAAACAAACCGGCGACTCATCGGCCAACGCCCCCCATTGGGAGCGACGTTGGCATTGGGATTGGCAATTTGCCAGTACTTGAGGCTTTGCAATACGTCTCATTCTTTTGACGTATCGTCTCGTTCCTTCGCTCCCGGTGTGGTGAGAGCAGAGTTCCGCTAAACCTTCCAAATCCGGTGGTAGCGCTGGCCGAGGCTCGTCAGCACCTCATACGAAATCGTGCCGGCCTGCGCCGCGACCTCGTCGAGCGAGAGCCCTTCGCCGATCAGCGTCGCCATCATGTCGCGGCGCACCGCGCTCACCGGCACATCGGTGACGTCGACCGCCATCAGGTCCATCGAGATGCGGCCGGTCATGCGGCAACGCTTGCCGGCGACGATCACCTCGCGCGGCGCCTGCGCGTTGCCGTCGGTGGTCGGGGCCTGGCGCAGGATGCCGTCGGCGTAGCCCGCCGCGATCACGGCGATGCGGCTGTCGCGCTTCGCCGTCCAGGTGGCGCCGTAGCCGACCGTCGCGCCCTTCTCGACATGACGCACCTGAAGGATGCGGCCCTGCAATTCGACCACGGGCTTCATCGGATTGCTGCGGCCGGGCGACGGATTGCCGCCATAGAGCGCGATGCCCGGGCGCACCATGTCGCAATAGGTCGAGGAGTCGAGGAAGACGCCGGACGAGTTCGCAAGCGAGCTCGGGATGCCGCGGAACAGCGAACGCAGTTCGCGGAATTGCCGGATCTGCCGGTCGTTGAGCGGGTGGTTCGGCTGATCGGCGCAGGCGAGGTGGCTCATCAGCAGCGCCACGCCGTGGTTGGCCAGCATGATGCGGCCCGCGACGGCCGCGGCCTCTTCGACGGTGAGGCCGAGCCGGTTCATGCCGGTGTCGACATGCAGTGCGGCGCCGCCGCCGCTCCAATGACTCGTGGCGACAAAATTGTCCCATTCGGCAAGCTCGACCGAACTCGAGATCACCGGCCGCGCCGCAATCTCGATAAAGCTCTGGCTCGACGCCGAAGAGAAACCGTTGAGCACATAGATCACCGCCTCGCGAGTCTTGGCGCGCACGCGCCGCGCCTCGTCGAGATTGGCGGTGAAGAACGTGCTGCAGCCGGCGCGGGCGAGCGTCTCGGTGACCTGATCGATGCCGCAGCCGTAGGCGTCGCCCTTCACGACGGCGGCGCATTCGCCCGGCAACACACGGCCGGCGATCATCCGGTAGTTGGCGTAGAGCGCCGAGAGATCGATGGTGAGAATGCCGCCGGCCTCGCGCGGCGGCGGGCCGCCAGTGGTGGTGACGGGTTCGGGCGGCGGAGCGGGCGCCTGCGGGACGGTGGGCTGTCGGGCCATGGGGTTCGTATAGGCCGCGTTGGTGACGCCCGTAAAGTGCGAAGGAGCACACCGCTGAATCGTACTCCACGGGCTATTTCCTTACTGGCGAAGGAATTGCAAGATAGGATGTCTGCGCATCATTTGACCGAAGGCTTCCCATCGTGGGCGTACCGCTACGTTGAAGGAAGTTTGCGTGACTTACGACGAACCACCCAAGAACGACAAACTTCGGCTCGTTATCGAAAATGACCCGGCACGCATCGCCGAACGCCAGAAGCAGATTGTCGCAGACGATGCTCACGACCAATCTGCCGCCTCACTGGCAACTCTGGTCGCCAATCTCTTGCGCGTGCTTGCTGGAGCCGGCCAGCCATATGCAATGCCGGGTGATCTGCTCAAGGCAGCTGAACACTATCGGGATGCTTACAACGCCGGAAGCCATGGCCAAATGCCAGGGCTCGAAGATTTGATCCTCTATCACCTGTTCCGTGAGAATGAGGAGCGTGACAAGCCGCAGACGGAAGAAGAATGGCTGCACTGGGCCGCTGACAATCCGGAGCGCGATTATGAGGAGGAGCGTCGTTCGCTCTTGCATCAACTGCGTCGCCATGTCTTACGCGAAATCGCGTCGACTATCACCGGAAGCGACCTGCAGATCCGCAGGGAGCGGGGAGAGATCGACGATGTGCTGCGACGGCTTGAGCAGGCAGGGGACCGTTATTTCAACAGGCCAAGCAATCTGACCAGTTCGTACAGGCGTAACCGCGCTGAACGTGAAATCGCAAAACTTCGCGGTGCTGATACTCAGGTGCGAGACTTGGCCAAGGAGCCGATCACGAAGGTTCGCAGTCAGAAGCCAAATCTGAGCTCCCGACAGGAAATTGCCGACCTTGAGATCGAGAAACTGCAGGCGCGGGAGCGCGATAAGATGATCGCTGGCCTGCAGCGACACCAATGGATTGCTTTATATGCTGTTCACTCGGGCGAAACTCGCGCATTCGATGCGGTCGATGCTTTCACGTTCGATGTGCTCGCGAGCATGAAACTGCTGGAACGCAAGCCGGGTCAGGGCAAGAGCAAGCGGGACTGGCAACTGACTGAATTTGGCGTACTGGCAATATCCCGCGCACCTGGTGCCATTTTGGAGCCATCACAGCCTTAGTTCAGCGCTCCGCGACGTCGAAGCCGTCCGGCTGCCGAAGCATTGACATGTGATGCACATGTTTTTATGTTTTGCACATGGGAAGCGTGATGATCCAAATCCGCAATGTGCCGGATGCTCTGCATCGCCGGCTCAAATCGCGTGCAGCATTGGCTGGGATGTCGCTGTCCGACTATCTGCTCAGCGAAGTCCGGCAGATTGCGGAACGACCGACGCTCGATGAACTGCGGGCGCGGTTGCAGAGCCGCCCCGAAACGGCGCTTTCCGTAACGGCGGCTGAAGCGATCCGCGCGGAGCGCGACCGCGCGTGATCGTTGTCGACGCCTCGGCTCTGCTTGAAGCGCTACTTCGCACGCCGTCAGCAAAAACGGTGGAAGATCGGCTGTTCGCGCCTGGTCAAACGCTTCACGCGCCGCATCTGGTCGATGTCGAAATCGCACAGGTGGTCCGGCGTTTCGTTGCAAAAGGCGACATCGATAGCAAGCGCGGCGCTATGGCGCTCACTGATTTGGCGAACTTTCCTTTACGGCGATATCCGCACGATTTTCTTTTGCCGCGCATTTGGGATTTGCGGAACAATCTGACGGCGTATGATGCCGCCTATATCGCGCTGGCTGAGGCACTCGACGCCCCGCTGCTGACGCGCGACCGGGGCTTGGCCACAGCGGCGGGTCATCGCGCGACGATCGACTTGGTGTAACGCCCGCATTTGATCGTTGATGCGGTTCAAGCAGCGGTCAGGGCATCGTGCGCGAATGCGCTAATCGCCCATCCGTTCGGGCAGGTACTGATCCTTGGCAAGATCGCTGAAGCGCGTGATGTGGGATTCGAACGCCGCTTGCACGGTGCCGGTCGGACCGTGACGCTGCTTGCCGATGATGATCTCGGCCTTGCCGGCGACGATCTCCATCTCGGTCTGCCACTTGATGTGCTCTTCGCTGCCCGGCCGCGGCTCCTTGTTGGCGAGGTAGTATTCCTCGCGGAACACGAAGATCACCACGTCGGCGTCCTGCTCGATCGAGCCGGATTCGCGAAGGTCCGAGAGCTGCGGCCGTTTGTCGTCGCGGCTTTCGACCTGACGCGAGAGCTGCGACAGCGCGATGATCGGCACGTTCAGCTCTTTCGCCAGCGCCTTGAGGCCGGTGGTGATTTCCGTCACCTCCTGCACGCGGCTCTCGTTGCCCTTGCGCTGCGAGCCCGACAGCAGCTGGATGTAGTCGATCACCAGCACGTCGAGGCCCTTCTGGCGCTTCAGGCGCCGCGCGCGCGCGCAAAGCTGCGCGATCGAGAGACCGCCGGTCTCGTCGACGTAGAACGGCAGCCGCTGCAACTCGACCGAGACGTCCTTGATCGTCTCGAAGTCGGCCTCGGTGATGCCGCCGCGGCGGATGTGACTCGACGGAATGCCGGTGCGCTCGGCGATGATACGGGTGGCGAGCTGCTCGGCCGACATTTCCAGCGAGAAGAAGCCGACGATGCCGCCGTTGACGGTTTCGATGTGGCCGTCGGCCCGCGTCTCGCCGTTCCAGGCGCGTGCGATGTTGTAGGCGATGTTGGTGGCGAGCGCGGTCTTGCCCATGCCGGGGCGGCCGGCAACGATGATCAAGTCGGAGGACTGCAGTCCGCCCATCTTGCTGTCGAGGTCTTTCAGGCCCGTCGAGATGCCGGACAGCTTGCCGTCGCGCTGATAGGCTTTGGCCGCCATGTCGACCGCGGTGACCAGGGCCTGGGAGAACTTCTGGAAGCCGGAGCCGAAGCGGCCGGTCTCGGCGAGGCCGTAGAGCTTCCTTTCGGCATCCTCGATCTGGTCGCGTGGCGCGAAATCCACCGGCGCATCGAACGCCGAGTTGACCATCTCCTCGCCGATGCTGATGAGATTTCTCCGCACCGCGAGGTCCGAGATGGTGCGGCCGTAATCGGCCGCGTTGATCACGGTGGTGGCCTCGGCGGCAAGGCGGGCGAGATACTGGCTGGCGTTGAGCCCGCCGATGTCCACATCCGACGGCAGAAACGTCTTCAGCGTGATCGGAGTCGCGACCTTGCCGGCGCGGATGAGATTCGAAGCGAGCTCGTAGAGCTGCTGATGCAGCGGCTCGAAGAAATGGCCGGCCTCGAGGAAATCCGAAACGCGATAGAACGCTTCGTTGTTGACGAGGATCGCGCCGAGCAAGGCCTGCTCGGCCTCGATGTTGGCCGGCGCGGCGCGGTATTGCGGCGCGGCCGGTTCAGGAAGCTTGCGAACGTTTGAATCAGCAGGGGCCATGAGCAGCGATCGGAGTTGCCGGTTGTTGGTTCTAAGGTTGCGGCAGCGCTAGAACTTCCGCCAGACGCGACTCACGACGCTACATTTTGTCATTCCAACCTTCTGTTGTCGGCAATTCGCGCCTTATTGATGACGCAGCACATCATGCCGTCGCACCGGGTGCGGGAAATGGCTTAGCACCTGGACTTCCCAGGGAGGAGGGAGGCCGGAGCCGGGTTGATCGCATTCCCCGATTCACACACGCGCGCGGGAATCGGTGGAGAGTTCTCCGAAGATTCTTGACGCTTGGATATGGCCTAAAACCGCGACGTTCCGCGGTTCTATTCGCCGGCGAGCCGCAGCGGCGGACGCTGGCCGCCCTCGAGCGAGCGCAACCGGGCTTCCTCCCGCATGATGTAGTCGCGGGTGATCGGCACCACATTCTGCCGCTTGGTGAGCTGGTACTGCATGACCATCATGCCTTGCTCGCGGAACGCCATCTCGGAGGCGGCGAGATAGAACTCCCACATCCGCACGAAGCGCTGGTCGTAGATGCGTTCGGCTTCCTCGCGATGCGCCATGAAGCGGTCGCGCCAGGCTTTCAGCGTCTCGGCGTAGTGCAACCGGAGAATCTCGATGTCGGTGACCAGGAGGCCGGCGCGCTCGATCGCCGGCAGCACCTCGGACAGCGCCGGGATGTAGCCGCCCGGGAAGATGTACTTGGCGATCCAGGGATTGGTGACGTTCGGGCCTTCGGAGCGCCCGATCGAATGGAGCAGCATCACGCCGTCGTCGTCGAGCAGCTCGGCGCATTTCTGGAAATAGGCATCGTAGTAGCCGACGCCGACATGCTCGAACATGCCGACCGAGACGATGCGGTCGAAGGTCTCCGGCACGTCGCGGTAGTCCTGCATGCGGAATTCGACCGAGCGGCTGAGATTTTTCTCGGCCGCACGGCCGCTCGCGCACTGGAACTGTTCATTCGATAGTGTCACGCCCAGGACATTCGCGCGGCAGAACTCGGCGATGTAGAGCGCAAGCCCGCCCCAGCCGCAGCCGATGTCGAGCACGCGGTGGCCGTCCTTGACCCGGAGCTTCGCGGCGATGTGGCGCTTCTTGGCGAGTTGCGCGTCGTCGAGCGACTGATCCGGCGTTTCGAAATAGGCGCAGGAGTATTGCCGGTCGGCGTCGAGAAACAACGAGTACAGCCGGCCGTCGAGGTCGTAGTGATGCGCGACATTCTGGCGCGAGCGCGAGCGCACGTTGAACTGCTGCAGCCTTCGCCAGACGTAGCGCAGGATCCATTGCAGCCGGGCCCAGCGCGGCGGTTTGCCGTCGGGGGTCTGGCCGAGCACCAATGCGAGGAAATCGGCGAGGGTGCCTTCCTCGACCTGCAGCGTGCCGTCCATATAGGCCTCGCCGAGGTGGAGCTCGGGATCGAGCAGGATGCTCCGCTGCGCGGCCGATGTGGTGAAGCGGATCGCGATCGGCCGGCCGGTGCCGTCGCCGACGGAGCAGACAAGTCCTCCCGCCGTCGTGATCCGCAAGGTTCCACGACGGACGAATCGTCTCAGTAAAAGCACCAGCAGCCGGTCCATCGGCCGCCCCCAACACGCATCGCGTCTTAGGTCTGGTCCGTTTTTACTTCCCCACAGCCGGACCACACCCGCCAAATTGGCAGATAAGCTCTTCCGACAGGTTCAAATTAGATCAAAGAGTGGAACTTCAAGTCAATGCGGCGCTGCCTCCGCTCGCCATGGCCTCACTTTCGCGCGATTATGGTTTAAACAGCGGATTCGTCGGTTGCCCATGAGACTGGGCCGGGAGGGTTGGTTGCCGGAAATGACGGGTCAGACCAGGTGGACGGGCCGGTTTTGCGTGGCTGCACTGGCAGTTGCGCTGGGTTTGCTGCCCAATTGGCAGGCGCGAGCCGAAAACGAGAACTTCAGCAACAAGCCTGCGCCGGCGTTGTTCAACGCGGATTGCACCGGGGCGGGCTGCCACAAGGGGCCTCAAGGGCTCGGCAAGGGCCAGAGCCAGTCGGGTCTCGCTGGCTTCCTGCGCGAGCACTACACAAACAGCCGGGAGAGCGCGGCGGCGCTGGCGGCCTATATTTTGAAAATGCCGGCCGGCCCGGCGCAGCCTGAGCCGAAGCCAACGCGGACCAGCACACCGCGGGGCGGCGAACGGGAGCCGCGCGGCGGCTCTTGGTTCGATCCGGCGCCGTCCGGGCCCGCTGAAGCGCGGCCTGGCCGCCAGCAGCAGGAAAAAGAGAAAGAGAAGGAGCGGGAACGCACCAGGCCGAGCCGGTCCGCGGCCAAGCCGCCTGCCGAAGCGAAGCCCGCCGAGCCGAAGCCCGAAGCCAAACCTGCCGAAGCGAAACCCGCTGAGTCCGAGGAGCCGTCGTCATCGGCTGCAGCACCCGCTGAGCCTGCGGCGGAGCCCGAGGCAAAGCCAGAGCCCAAACCCACCGATCGCAGGCGGCGGACCGCCGAGCCTGTGGAGAAGCCAGAACCCAAGCCTGCGCCCGTACCGCGCAATCAGCGCGGACGCCAGCCCGCTGTGGCGGCCACGCCAGCCCCGGCGGCGGCCCCGGCGGAACACACACCGCCTCCGGCGCCCGCGGCTCCACCGCCGCCGCAATACGACATCTTCGACTGAGATCGGCTGAGCGGCGAAAGCCGCTCAGTGCCCATCCAGATGAGAGCCGGATGGCTGGGGCAAACAGCCGTACGCCGCCCCTCCTGATGGGAGAGGGCGGCGCACCGTTGATGTCGCGGCAGTGTTACGCTTACTCGGCGTCGTCGGCTTTGGCCTTGCGCTTGGCCTTCGGCTTGGCGTCTGCCTTCGCCTCGGAAGCATCGCCCTCGGCGGTCTCGTCCGCGTCCTCGTCATCGTTCGGCTCGAACATCGCCTGCGCGGCGGCAAGCGCGGCCTCCTGAGCTTCCTCTTCGGCGCCGGGGTCGCGGCGGGCGGTGACGTTCTCGCCGCGGGCCAGTCGCTCGGCCTCGTCGGCGCTGCGCGCGACGTTGACCATGATGGTCACTTCGAGTTCCGGATGGAGCTGCACCGGCACCTTGTGCTGGCCGATCATCTTGATCGGCACGTTGAGCGCGATCTGATTGCGGCTCACCTCGAAGCCATCGCTGGTGAGAAGCTCCGCGATATCGCGCGGCGACACCGAGCCGTAGAGGTGGCCGGTGTCCGAGGCCTGGCGCAGCACCGGGAAGCTCCGACCGTCGAGCTTCGAGCCGGTCTTGTCGGCCTCGGCCTTCGAAGCCTGGTTCTTGGCCTGCAGGTCAGCCTTCATGCCCTCGAACTTGGCCTTGTTGGCTTCGGTCGCGCGCAGCGCCTTGCCGTGCGGCAGCAGGAAATTGCGGCCGTAGCCGTCCTTCACGCGCACGACGTCGCCCATCTGACCGAGCTTCGAGATGCGTTCGAGCAAAATCACTTCCATGGTGGTTCTCCTTTGGATGTCAGGATCGGTTTGAGTTGTTGGTTCGTTTGGCGGCCACGCGGCCGCGCAAATTGAAGGCGGTGTCGGCGAGGCCCAGCGCGGACAGAAGCAGCATCGGCCAGCCGAAAACGATTACCGCAGCGTAGAGACCGCCGAGCGCGAACGGCCGCGAGTTCATGCCGCGGGTGATGGCGTGCATCACGGCGAGGCCCAGGAGCGCGTAGGCGAGCAGCATGGTCGCGGTGACGACCACGCCGAACTGGCCGACCATGCCGGGCAGGAACGAGGCGACGAAGGCAGCGCCGATCAGCGCGGGCGCATAAGGCGGAAAGCGCATGGCCGACAGATCGGACGGCGGGCGGTGAAGCCGTCCGGAGATGCGCACGATGCGGCTTGCGAGCCAGAGGTTGAACATGTTGACCGCCGCGGTGAACACGGCCGCGGTCGGCGGCAGCACCGCGACCATGATGTCGAGCAGGCGTACCCGGTCGCTCTCGCGCGGCAACGGGATCGCGTCGGCGCCCATCCGCTCGGCGGCGCCGAGCATGCGATCGAGGAAGCCGCGCAGCGAGGCGCGGAAGCTCGGCTCATCGGTGCCGAAGTAGAGCATCCCGGCAGCCACGGCGCCGGCGCCGAGGATCGCGGCCCAGACCACGAGATGGCCGGTCGGATACCATTCCATTCCGTCGGGTGCGTTTTCGACCGGGCGCGCGAGCAGCGCCAGATAGCCGAGCCACCAGGCCGGCAGGCCGATGCCGATCAGAAAGGCGATGAAGAGCGTGACGTTGAACACCGCGGCGAGGCTTGCTGCCGCAGCGATCGCGGCAACCAGCGCCGCGAAATGGCTCCAGCCGAGCGCAGCAATGAGGATCGGCAGCGGCGCGAGATAGAACAGCACCACCGCGAGCGGCGATCCGGATGCAACGGACGCAAACAGCAGAGCCGCCGCAGCGCCCGCGCCAATGCCAATGAGAAAAATCTGCGCCATCGAGCTGTCCCGCTCCTTTGAGCGGTTAGAGGCGGATCTTGTCCGCCCCAACCATCGGCGCCCGGAAGGATTCCGGACGCCTCGATTTTTTCAGTCCGCTTAGCGGATCACGTAGGGCAGGAGCCCCAGGAACCGCGCGCGCTTGATCGCCTGGGCGAGCTCGCGCTGCTTCTTCGCCGACACCGCAGTGATGCGGCTCGGCACGATCTTGCCGCGCTCGGAGATGTAGCGCTGCAGGAGCCGGGTGTCCTTGTAGTCGATCTTCGGAGCGTTCGCGCCGGAGAACGGGCAGGTCTTGCGCCGCCGGAAAAACGGCCGGCGTGCACCGCCGCCGCCGCCACCACCGAAACCGCCGCCTTGAGAGGAGCCACCGAATGCCATGATGCTTACTCCCCGCTCGCCTGTTGATCGTCAGAACGCCGCGGCGGGCGGTCGCCCCGATCGCCACGGTCACCGCCGAAGCGGTCGCCACCCCGGTCGCCGCCGAAGCGGTCGCCGCGATCGCGATCGCCGAAGCGGCCACCGCCGCCGCCGAAGCCGCCGCGATCGCCGAAGCCGCGATCGTCGCGCTCACGGTCGCGATCGACCTTGCGCATCATCGCCGAGGGGCCTTCCTCGAGCTCTTCGACGCGCACCGTCATGTAACGCAGCACGTCTTCGTTGATGCGCTGCTGGCGCTCGACCTCGACGATCGCGGCCGGCGGGGCATCCACGTTGAGCAGGGTGAAATGCGCCTTGCGGTTCTTCTTGATGCGGAAGTTCAGCGACTTCACGCCCCAGTATTCGTTCTTGGTGACCTTGCCGCCAAGGCCTTCGATCACAGTCGTGAATTGCTTGGTCAGCTCCTCGACCTGCTGGGAGCTGACGTCCTGGCGCGCCAGGTAGACGTGTTCGTACAATGGCATGAAATGCCCTTCCTCTGTTGGTCCCTCTTTCGGCGCCAAGCCCTTCGAGCCCTTCGGGAAGGCTCGATCGCTCTGAAGGCGGGAACACGGGACGACGAGCCCAGAAGGCCCTGCCGCTTCTTGCGAAAAGGGAAGCAGCCGTCCGTTCAGCTCCCGGCCGATCGACGGAATGCAGGGGTTATAAGGGCTTTCGGCCGAAACGCAAGCGCCGGGCGGCCGGGGCGGGCTTTCCGATTCCGCCTGCAAATCGGCGGCCAATGGATTGATTCTAAAAGGATTTCAGCCGTTCGACGATCGCGGCATATGGCCTAAAGGCTCTGCCCTGGCCCCTGTCTTGCTCTGAAAACGCCGGAACTTCATGCGCGATCAGAGAGGAAGGCGATGAGGAACGCTCAGCTTTTCGCACTGGCTTTGACGGGTGCGATACTGGCAGAGAGCCAAGCGAAAGCCGAGGGCGTGTTGCGCATCGCCATGACGGCGACCGATATTCCGACCGCCACCGCAACTTCAAGACGACAGCCCGCAGTGCGAGCCGTCCGCCGCGGCATGACGCGCGCCCGCGTGCTGGTGCTGGCGTCATACCGCAAGATCGACGTCGCCACCGTTGCGATTGTCACCAAGGAGGCCGCGTTCTACGTCCCCTATGTGGCGGTCTACATCCTGTTCACGTCGTGCCCTTCGTTCGGGAAAGGCGGTTGCGACTGGAGCAATGTTGCGTTGTTCCCGCCAGCCGGCACAGGACCGTTCGAGCTCACGCGCATCGTGCCGCGCTAGCTCGCGGAGTTGTCGCGCTACGATGGCTATTGAGATGCGGACCACAAAGCCAAGTTCGACACCATCGGGCTCATTCCGATCCGGCAGCGCTTGTGTCGGCGCAGTCGTGGTTTGCGGACCCGACGCTGGTCGGCATGAAGTAGCGCGCGTATAGCGCTTGGAGCATTCACGCGCACCGGTGCCAACCTTGGGGCCTGCCCATGATGAAACCTGCTCGTCGTCGGTTCCTGCAGGGAGCATCGGACGGCGCCGGTCTGTTTGTTTGGCCACTAGCGATCATGCTGTTGCTGATGGCCCCGCTCGGGGCGGAGACCGCAGCGGACCGGCAAACCTTCCGCGACATCTACCAGGAACTTGTCGAGATCAATACGACCGATTCAACGGGCGACACCCTGCGGGCCGCGGAGGCTATGGCAGCACGTCTCAAGGCCGGCGGTTTCCCGGCCGCAGACATCCAGGTCATCTCGTCCGGGCCGCGCAAAGGCAACCTGGTCGCCCGCCTGCGTGGCACCGGCGCGCGCAAACCGATCCTGCTGATCGCCCACCTCGACGTGGTCGAGGCCAAGCGTGAGGACTGGAGTTTCGATCCGTTCAAGCTGCAGGAGATCGACGGTCAATTTCGTGCCCGCGGCAGCATCGATGACAAAGCAATGGCCTCGATCTTCGTCGCCAACCTGCTCGAATATCGCCAGGAGGGATTCAAGCCGGATCGCGACATCATCCTGGCGCTCACCACCGACGAAGAGCTTTCCGACTCGCCGCATGACGGGGCGCATTACCTGCTCGACCATCATCGCGCCCTGATCGATGCCGAGCTTGCGATCAACGAAGGCGGGAGCGGCGCGATGCGCGACGGCAAGCCGGCCCGACTGTCGATCCAGCATGCCGAGAAGGTTTATCAGACCTACGTGATGGAGGTGACGGACCGCGGCGGTCATAGTGCATCGGGGCGACGCGACAACGGCATCTACCGGTTGGCCGAGGCGTTGCATCGGCTCAGCCAGTTCGACTTTCCCATAAACCTGAATGCCATCACCCGAGCCTTCTTCGAGCGCGTGGTCGCCTTCGAGAAGCAGCCGACAGCGGCTGCCATTGAGGCGATGCTGGCCGGGCAAACCAACGACGCCACGGCCATGATGGCGCTTACGACGCGTCCGGAATTCAATGCGGTGATCCGGACCACGTGCGTTCCAACGCTGCTGGATGCGGGGCACGCCGAGAACGCGCTTCCGCAAACCGCCCGGGCCACCGTCAACTGTCGGATTTTGCCTGATCAGGACGTTGCCGAGGTCCAGCGTACGCTCGAACGCGTCATCGCGGATGACAACGTTAAGGTCGCCCCGAAAGGCCGCGCTGTGCTGAGTCCGGCCTCGCCGATCAATCCGGACGTGATGCGCGCGGTCGAAACTTTGACGGGCGAGATGTGGCCGGGAGTTCCGGTGATCCCCACCATGTCCGGCGGTTACACGGACAGCCGGTGGCTCCGCAATGCTGGGATTCCGTCCTATGGGGTTTCAGGATTATTCACCGATGGCGCAAACAGCGGGGTACATGGCGTCAACGAGCACGTGGGCGTCAAAGAGCTCTATCGGAGCAAGGAGTTTCTGTACCGCCTCGTGAAGACCTTGGCGGCGCCAGGCGCCGCGAGCGCGCGATAAGCGGAAGTTCGCCGGCTCGCAAACGGCGCTGCGCCGCCGTGTCACAGACTTGACATGCCCTGCCAGATCGGGCCTTTCCGGCGCGATTTTGCGAAATATGATCAGGCAGGGATCAAGCGATGACGGCAGCCTTTGTGTTCCCGGGCCAGGGCAGCCAGGCGGTTGGCATGGGCAAGGCATTGGCCGAGGCCTTTGCACCCGCGCGCGCCGTGTTCGACGAGGTCGATGCGGCGCTCGGCGAAAAGCTTACCGCAACCATGTGGGACGGGCCGGCCGACAAGCTGACGCTCACCGAGAACGCCCAGCCGGCGCTGATGGCGGTGTCGGTCGCGGTGATGCGCGTGCTGGAAGCCGAGGCCGGCGTCGACATCAAGCGCGACGCCAAGTTCGTCGCCGGGCATTCGCTCGGCGAATACTCGGCGCTGGCCGCGGCCGGCGCGTTCAGCATCACGGACGCTGCCAAGCTTTTGCGCATCCGCGGCAGCGCGATGCAGAAGGCGGTGCCGGTTGGCACTGGCGCGATGGCGGCTCTGCTCGGTCTCGAGCTTGAGGCCGCGAGCGCGGTCGCAGCCGAAGCCGCCCAGGGTGAGGTCTGCCAGGCCGCCAACGACAATGGCGGCGGTCAGGTGGTCGTGTCGGGCAACAAATCCGCAGTCGAGCGCGCCGTCGAGATTGCCAAGGCGAAAGGCGCCAAGCGCGCGATGATGCTGCAGGTGTCCGCGCCCTTCCATTGCGCGCTGATGCAGCCCGCGGCCGACGCGATGGCCGAAGCACTCGGCAAGACCAATATAAAGGTGCCTGCGGTGCCTGTGGTGGCGAACGTGCTGGCGCAGCCGATCAGCGATCCGAAGGAGATCGTGAAGCGGCTGGTCGAGCAGGTCACCGGCACGGTGCGCTGGCGCGAGTGTGCGGCCTACATGGCGGGGCAGGGCGTCACCACATTCTACGAGCTTGGCGCCGGCAAGGTGCTGACCGGGCTGCTCAAGCGCATCGCCGACGGTGCGACCGGCACTCCGATCGGCACGCCGGATGACGTGGCCGCCTTCAAGGCCAAACGTTCATAAGATTTACGCGAATAGTTCTAAGGGCTCGGGAGGCTTCGATGTTCAACCTGACCGGCAAGACGGCGCTCGTGACCGGTGCGACCGGCGGCATCGGCGGCGACATCGCGCGCGCGCTGCATCAGCAGGGCGCCAAGGTCGCGGTGTCCGGCACGCGGCGCGAGGCGTTGGAAAAGATCGCGGCCGATCTTGGCGGCGCGCCGGTGCTGCCTTGCGATCTGACCAACAAGGATTCTGTGGAAGCCCTGGTGCCCGATGCCGAGAAGGCGTTGGGCCAGGTCGATATCCTGGTGGCCAATGCCGGTATCACCAAGGACAACCTGTTCGTTGCGCTGAAGGACGAGGACTGGGACCAGGTTCTCGCCGTCAACCTCACGGCCACGTTCCGTCTGGCGCGCGCCTCCGTGAAGGCGATGATGCGCCGCCGCTTCGGCCGCATCATCGGCATCACCTCGGTGGTCGGCGTCACCGGCAATCCGGGCCAGGCCAATTACACCGCGACCAAGGCCGGCATGATCGGCATGTTCAAGTCGATCGGCAAGGAATACGCCAAGCGCGGTGTCACCGCGAATTGCGTCGCACCGGGCTTCATCGCGACGCCGATGACCGACAAGCTCAACGACAAGCAGCGCGAAGCGATCCTCACCATGGTTCCGGCCGGTCGACTCGGTGCGGGAACGGATGTTGCGGCCGCGGTGGTTTATCTTGCTTCCGATGAAGCCGCCTACGTGACCGGACAGACCCTGCACGTCAACGGCGGTATGGCAATGATCTAATGGGCAAAAAAGCAATCCCCACGCAACGGCCCCTTGGCTTTCCAAGCCTTTGGAAGTGTGTTAACCGAGCCAAGGCCTGGCGGGGAAGTCCTGATAGGCGAGGGCGATTGAGCGGTCCGCTCGCGGCCGTGTGGAAGTCCCCCCGTCTAGATGGCAAAAAGCTTGCGCCGCATTGACCGGGATCGTTGATCGAGCCCACTGCAAAACGAACTAGAGGTTCAGACGATGAGTGATATCGGCGAGCGGGTGAAGAAGATTGTCGTGGAGCACCTGGGTGTCGAGCCCGACAAGGTGGTCGAAGGCGCGAGCTTCATTGATGATCTTGGGGCTGACAGTCTCGATACGGTCGAACTTGTGATGGCTTTCGAAGAAGAGTTCGGCTGTGAAATTCCGGACGATGCTGCGGAAACCATTTTGACGGTCGGCGATGCCGTAAAGTTTCTCGAGAAGAACGCCAAGAGTTGATTGGAAACGCAGTTGCGTGCCGGGCACGCAGCTGACGTCCGGGTGCCTGTGGATCGCCGTTCCGAGCGGTGCCGAGGCGGACGGGTAATTCCCCGGCTTGAGGGATACGATGGGCCCGGCGCGCAAGCGGCCGGGTCCTGCGTCTGTGGCAGACCGATTTGTGCGACGCCACGACAAACCAAGAGGTTCGATAAAGGATGATGAGGCGCGTTGTCGTCACCGGTCTGGGAATGGTGACGCCGCTCGGCTGCGGCGTTGAACACAACTGGTCGCGGTTGATTGCGGGCGAAAGCGGCGCGCGCAAGATCGACACCTTCGAGGTGTCTGACATCTCCTGCCAGATCGCCGGCGTGATTCCCGTCGGCGACGGTACGGGCGGCACCTACAACGCCGACCAGTGGATGGAGCCGAAGGAGCAGCGCAAGGTCGACAAGTTCATCGTTTAC
Organism: Rhodoplanes sp. Z2-YC6860; assembly: GCF_001579845.1. GTDB lineage: Bacteria > Pseudomonadota > Alphaproteobacteria > Rhizobiales > Xanthobacteraceae > Z2-YC6860. The sequence goes on along the minus strand of NZ_CP007440.1, from coordinate 5,172,052 downwards.
GCGATGTGCGCGGCCAAGCAGGCGCTCGACGACGCGGGCTGGCATCCCAAGACGCTGACCGCGGACGATCAATACAACACCGGCGTCTTGATCGGTGCCGGCATCGGCGGCGTCGAGGGCATCGCCGAGACCGCGATCACGCTGAAGGAGCGCGGGCCGCGCCGCGTGTCGCCGTTCTTCATTCCCGGCCGCATCATCAATCTTGCCTCGGGCTACGTCTCGATCGAGCACGGCCTGAAGGGTCCGAACCATGCGGTGGTCACCGCGTGTTCGACCGGCTCGCACGCAATCGGCGACGCCGGACGGCTGATCGCGCTCGGCGATGCCGACGTCATGGTGGCGGGCGGCACCGAGTCGCCGGTCAACCGGATCTCGATGGCGGGCTTCGCCGCCGTGCGCGCGCTGTCGACCGGCTTCAACGACCAGCCGACCAAGGCGTCGCGGCCTTATGACAAGGATCGCGACGGCTTCGTCATGGGCGAGGGCTCAGGCTGCGTCGTGCTCGAGGAGTACGAGCACGCCAAGGCGCGCGGCGCCAAGATCTATGCCGAGCTGATCGGCTACGGCATGTCGGGCGATGCCTTTCACATCACCGCGCCGACCTCGGACGGCGATGGCGCCTATCGCTGCATGAAGGCAGCGATCAAGCGTGCCGGCATCCAGCCGAGCGACATCGACTACATCAACGCGCATGGCACCTCGACGCCGCTCGGCGACGAGATCGAGCTCGGCGCGGTCGAGCGCGTGGTCGGCAATGCAGCCAGCCGCATCTCGATGTCATCGACCAAGTCGGCGATCGGACATCTGCTTGGCGCGGCCGGTGCCGTCGAGGCGATCTATTCGGTGCTTGCGATGCGTGACGGCATCGCGCCGCCGACGCTCAACCTCGACAATCCGTCGGTCGAGACGCCGATCGATCTCGTGCCGCACAAGGCGCGCAAGCGCGACATTGATGTCGTCTTGTCCAATTCGTTCGGGTTCGGTGGAACCAACGCCTCGCTGATCTTCCGTCGCGCTGCATAGCGAGCGGTATTTCGGACTGCGGCGGAAGCGCCGCAGGGGTTGACCAAGTTTTCGCCACATTTGGTTTGCGTGTTGATTTGAACCGGCGTGGATGCGTTGCGACAAATAGTGGGCAACGCAGAAGAAAATTTGTAAACATGCATGCGGATTTTGGGGCCGCGCGCCCGCAGCCGGCTCTGCCGGATGGCGTCGGAACTTCGGCGAATGGGGGCCCGTCAGGCATGAATTCGGGGGAGCGGCGTTGAACACGCCCAATCAGCCGCCCGGCGGTAATGGTGGACGACGTCCGCCGTCGCCCGCGTCCGGCCAGCCGCCGCAGCGTTCGGCCGCACCCGGCGCGCAGGCGCGTCCGCCGCAGCAACAAGCCGCCCGGCCGCAATCCCAACCGCGTCCGACGCCGGCCACGGCTCTGCCGAAACGGCGGCCTCAGCCGCAGGCTGAGCCGGCACCCGCCACGCCGGCACGGAACGGTCGCGCCGGACCGCCGGCCCAGGCCCCCACACAAGCAAGGCCCTCAAGCTCGCAACCGGCTGGCGCGCAGCGGCCATCGCGTGCGGCCGCGGCACCGCCGCCACGCCCAGGCGCTCGGGCGCCGGCGCCCGCCGCCACGCAGCAACAACCCCCGAAACGCCGGCCATCGCAGCCGCCGGCCGCCCAATCTGTGGCGCCGCAGCCTCCGCCACAATCCGCGCCGCAACCTGCAATTCAGCCGCCGCCACCTCCGGTTCCACCGCCGCAAAATGGCCGCGCGACAACAGACGCGGACGACCCTTATCCTGCGCTGGTGGCGACACCGCTCGATGGCGTGCCGGTCGTCGACCCCCGGCCGATTTCGGCGCGCAGTCCGCGCGCCGCGGCGCAACCGGAGAGCGTGCCCATGCCGTCGCTGATGCGGCCGTCCAGACGGACCCGCAATCCTTTTGTGATCGTGGGCAATCTGTTCCTGACGCTGATCTTCATCATCGCGATCTGCGGCGGTGGCGCCTTCGTGCTCGGCAAGCAGCGTTTCGAGGAGCCGGGACCGTCGACCGAAGATCACATCGTCAACGTCCCGCGCGGCGGCATCCGCGACACCGCGGACCTCCTGGCGCGCGAGGGCGTCATCGATCAGCCCTTGCTGTTCATCGCGGGCGCCATGATCGTGAAGTCGCAGCACGAGCTGAAATACGGCGAGTACAAATTCGTCAAAGGCGCGAGCCTCAAGGACGTGGTCGACACCATCGTCGAGGGCAAGGTGGTGCAGCACGCCCTCACGATCGCGGAGGGGCTCACCTCCGACCAGATCGTGCAGCGGCTCTCCGAGAACGACGTGCTCGCCGGCAACATTCGCGACGTGCCGCGCGAGGGCACGCTGTTGCCCGAGACCTACCGCTTCACCCGCGGCACCACGCGCGAGCAGATGATCAAGCGCATGCAGGCGGATCACCGCCGCGTGCTCCAGGAGGTCTGGGAGCGGCGAAGCCCCGACCTGCCGATCAAGACGCCGGAGCAGCTCGTCACGCTCGCCTCGATCGTCGAGAAGGAAACCGGCAAGACCGAGGAGCGCACGCGCGTCGCCGCGGTGTTCGTCAACCGGCTGCGGCAGAAGATGAAGCTGCAATCCGATCCGACCATCATCTACGGCCTGGTCGGCGGCAAAGGCTCGCTCGGCCGCCCGATCATGAAGAGCGAGATCGAGCAGCCCACGCCCTACAATACTTATGCGATCGAGGGCCTGCCGCCCGGTCCGATCGCCAATCCGGGGCGCGCCTCGCTCGAAGCCGCGGCCAATCCGGCGCGGACCAAGGAATTGTATTTCGTCGCCGACGGTACCGGCGGGCATGCCTTCGCCGACACCTACGACCAGCACCAGAAGAACGTGCAGCGGCTGCGCGCGCTGGAGCAGCAAGCCAGAGGCACGGCGGCGGGTGCGGCAGCGCAGCCGGCCGCCGCAGCGCCGGCGGCTCCTGCAACGCGCACGCGGTGAGGCATCTCCGGAAGAGGGCTACGATCCCGCTTGTGCGGGGAGAGGCTGCTTTTCCTTGGCGCGTGCGATGTCTTCGGGCGTGAGCACGGCCATGCCCCGGCCGCCATACGCCGATGGACGGAGTTCTGCGCGGCCCGACGCGGATGATGCGATCGGCAGCAACGGAAACAGCATCTCCGCCACGCGATAGGCTTCCTCCAGGTGCGGATAGCCGGAGCCGATCACCGTGTCGATGCCGAGGCTTTGATATTCCTTCAAGCGTGCTGCGACGGTTTGCGGCGAACCGACCAACGCGGTCGCCGAGCCCGACCGCACAAGGCCGATGCCGGCCCAGAGATTGGGGCTGATTTCGAGTTTGCTGCGGTTGCCGCCATGCAGCGCCTGCATCCTGCGCTGGCCGACGGAATCGGCGACTTTGAATTTGGCTTGCGCCGCCGCAATCATATCGTCGGGAATTTTTGCGATCAGTTCGTCGGCGGCGGCCCAGGCCTTCTCATCGGTTTCGCGAACGATGAAGTGCAGGCGGATGCCGAAGCGCATGGTGCGGCCGCGGGCTGCGGCGCGCCGCATGACGTCGGCGATGCTCTCGGCGACCTGCGCCGGCGGCTCGCCCCAGGTGAGGTACACGTCGCACTGTTCGGCCGCGACGTCGCGACCGACCGGTGACGCGCCGCCAAAATAGAGCGGCGGGTAGGGCTCCTGCACCGGTGGAAAGTGCAGCCGCCCCTCGCGGGCGCTGAAATGCTTGCCCGAGAAATCCACCCGCTCGCCCTGCATCAGGCGGCGCCAGATGTGGAGAAATTCGGCGGTCTGGGCATAGCGCTGATCGTGATCGAGGAAGTTGCCGTCGCCGTGCATGTCGCCGGCGACACCGCCGGTCACGACGTTGAGCAGGAGCCGGCCGTCGCTCAAGCGGTCGAAGGCGGAAGCCTGCCGCGCGGATTCCGCCGGCACGATCGATCCCGGCCGCAGCGCCACCAGAAAGCGCAGCCGCTCGGTGTGAGTGACGAGCGAAGAGGCCACCACCCAGGCGTCCTCGCAGAAGCTGCCGGTGGGCAGCAGCGCGCCGTAGTAGCCAAGCGAGTCGAGCGCCTGCGCCACCACGCGGAGATAGCGATTGTCGGTCTTGCGCTGGCCTTCGGCCGAACCGAAGAAGCGCACCTCGCCGCTGGTCGGAAAGAACCAGAGGAATTGCAACCGTCCGTCGCTCGAAGGCTGGACCGTGGCCATGCTGCCGCTCCCGCTCGGGTGTCGCCAAGGCCTGCGGCGGTCCGCAGGGGTCGTGACGCAGCCTAGCGGCCCGGTGATGAATGATCTAATTGAAATGATGGGCCGGATTTATGAGTATTCCTGAATATGCGCAACGTCACGCTGAAGCAGCTCCGCGCCTTCGTGATGATCGCGAAGGAAGGGAGTTTCACCCGCGCGGCAGCACGGCTGAACCAGTCCCAGTCGACCCTGACGCTCCAGATTCGCGAGCTCGAGGCCGAGGTCGGCCTCAAGCTGCTGCATAGGACGACCCGCTCGGTCGAGCCGACCAGCGCAGGCGCGGGGTTCCTGCCGCTGGCCGACCGGCTGCTGGATGAATTGTCCAACGCGGTCGAGGACCTTCATGCGCTGGCGCGGGGTGAACGGGGATCGGTCGCCGTGGTGGCCGGAGCGTCGGTCATCTCACTGGTGGTGGCGCCTTCGATCGCGACGCTCGCCATGTCTTTCCCCGGAATCTCGGTGCGCATTCTGGAAGATATCGGCGACGCGGTGGTGCGCAGGGTTGCGGCGGGTGAGGCTGATTTCGGTCTGGCGAGCATCGCGCAGCCATCGAATGAGATGGAGAGCTGGTTTCTGCTTCGGGACCAGGCTGGGATCCTGTGCGCCAAGAGTCACCCGCTGGCGCGCAAGCGCAAGCTGACCTGGAAGGACCTGACGAGGTTTCCGTTCGCGAGCCTCGCGCAAGGCACGTCGCTTCGCACCACGCTCGAAAAACATCCCGAGGTCGCAGCGGCATTGCCCAAGCCGAGCTATGAGGCGTCCAGCATCTCGGCGCTGGTTGCGATCGTGGAGCAAGGGGCGGGTTTTGCGCTGCTGCCGAGCGTCGCCGCGATTCCGGCGACGCGCCAGAATTTGGTGTTCCGCGCCGTGCACGAGCCGGACATGTTTCGCGAGTTGCACTTCGTATCGTCCCGGCGCCGCACGCTGACGCCGGCGGCACGGCAGGTCGCTTCGGCCATTCTCGCGCAGCTCGACGCCGTGCGCCGCTTGCGCAACGCCGAGATCAGCATGGCCGCCTCGGAACTCGACAGCCTGCGCAAGGCACTCGACCCGCGCAAGCTATAGCGCGCCGGCACCGGCATTCCTCATCAATTCATGAGATTATGTAATTGGCTGCTCTATGCGGGTTTCATTAGGCTTTGCACGCCTCGCCGGGAACGCGACGGAAAGGTGGAAGCAAATGATGTCCAACCGAATGGCGCGATCCGCGCTGGCGGCGGCCGTTTTCGCGATTGCGGCAGGGAGCGCCGCATGGGCGCAGGACTATCCTTCGCGGTCCTTGACCATCGTCGTTCCCTACGCGGCCGGGGGAACGCTTGATACCGTCGCGCGCTACATCGGAAACAGTCTCAGCGAAAAGTTCGGCAAGCCGGTCCTGGTCGAGAACCGGACCGGTGGCGGCACCGTGATTGGAACGAACGTCGTGGCCAAGGCGGCGCCTGACGGCTACACGCTGCTGATGGGTTCGAGCACACCGCTTGCGATCAATGACTCCCTTTATAAGAAGCTGCCTTACGACCCGAAAACTGACCTCAAGCTGCTTGCGCTGGTGGCGGCTTCGCCGCTTGTGATGGTGGTCAATCCGGCGTCGCCGATCCGCTCCTACGCCGACCTGATTGCAGAGGCCAAGGCCAAGCCGATGTCTTATGCCAGCGCCGGCATCGGCTCGCCTCATCATCTGTTTATGGAACTGATGATGTCGATTGCAGGCATCCATATGACGCATATCCCTTACCGCGGCACGCTGCCCGCGCTGACCGACGTGGTGGCAGGACAGCTGCCGGTGATGTTCTGCGATCTCATCTCGGGCCTCGAACTCATGAAAGCCGGGAAGGTCCGGCCGATCTTCGCAGGGACCAGCGCGCGGCTGCCGGTACTCCCCGACGTGCCGTCTGCGGCGGAGGTGGGATTGTCGAACTTCAACGCCGCCTCGTGGCTCGGCATCGCAGTCACAGGCGGCACGCCGCTTCCGGTCCAATCGAAGCTGCATGACGAGATTATCGCCATCGTGAAGTCGGAGGCCTTCAAGTCCACGGTCGACAAGCTCGGGATGACGACGATGCATAGTGGCTCGCTGGAGGAGCTGGATGCCTTCGTGAAGACGGAAATCGTTCGCTGGGGCGAGGTCGTCAGGGTATCCGGCGCGACGGCCGAATAGCCGTCCAATTGCTGGCCGGCCAGAACAAGCAGCGGTCGTGTCGGGCGAATTCGCGGCCGCCGGTCGATTTGGCGCGATCAGCAGAAATGCACTAAGGTCCGCGCGCATTCCTCGCACGGATTCTCAGTCGCATGACGCTATCGAGTATGACCGGCTTTGCCCGCAGCCACGGTGTCTCCGGCACCTATGCCTGGGCGTGGGAGCTGAAATCGGTCAACGCCAAGGGCCTTGATCTGAAGCTCCGCCTGCCGCCAGGCTGGGATGCGATCGAGGGACCGGCGCGCGCCAAGGGCTCGGAGGCGCTGTCGCGCGGCAGCGTGTTCGCCAATCTCACGGTCAGCCGCCAGAACGCCGCGCCTGCGGTGCGGGTCAACGAGCCGGTGCTCGCGGCCGTGCTGGCCACTCTCAAGGGCCTGTCCGGCAAGGTCGACGCCGCGCCGCCGTCGCTCGACGGCATTCTCTCGCTCAAGGGTGTGATCGAGGTGAGTGACGCCGAAGAAAGCGAGGAGGAGCGCGCCGCGGCCGAGGCTGCGATCATTGCGGGCTTCACGCAGGCGCTGAAGGGGCTCGCCGAGATGCGGCGCACCGAAGGCAGCGCGCTTGGGAAAATTCTGACCGACCGGCTGAGCGAGATCGCAAGCCTCACCGCGCGCGCGGAAGCGACGCCCGGGCGGAAGCCCGAGGCGATCAAGGCCCGCCTTGCCGAGAAGATCGCCGAGCTGCTCGACGGCTCGCAGCGTTTCGACGCCGACCGCCTTCATCAGGAGGCCATTCTGCTCGCCACCAAGGCCGACATCCGCGAGGAGCTCGACCGGCTCGTGGCGCATGTGGCGCAGGGCAAGAAGCTGATCGCGAGCGGCGGCCCGATCGGCCGAAAGCTCGACTTCCTCGCGCAGGAGCTCAACCGCGAGTCCAATACGCTGTGCTCGAAGGCCAATGACCTGGAGCTGACCAACATCGGCCTCGACCTCAAGGCCGTGGTCGAGCAGTTCCGCGAGCAGGTTCAGAATCTGGAGTAGTGATGGCGCGCGTTCGATCCGATAACCGCGCCAGACCCTCCCGCGCGAAGTCCAAGATCATCGCCCGCCGCGGGCTGATGCTCGTGTTGTCGTCACCGTCCGGCGCGGGCAAGACCACGCTGTCGCGGATGCTGCTCACCACCGAGCGCAATATCGAACTGTCGATCTCGGTGACGACACGGCCGAGGCGGCGCGGCGAGGTCAACGGCAGGCATTATCACTTCATCGATCGCAAGCGGTTCGATCAGATGGTGAAAACCGGCGATCTCCTGGAATATGCGGAAGTGTTCGGCAACGGCTACGGCACGCCAAGGAAGCCGGTGGAAAAGGCGCTGAAGGCCGGCCGCGACGTGCTGTTCGACATCGACTGGCAAGGCACGCAGCAGGTTCGCGAGCGCGCCCGCGACGATCTGGTGAGCGTGTTCATCCTGCCGCCGTCGAGCGGCGAACTCGCCCGGCGGCTGCACACCCGCGCGCTCGACGACAAGAAGGTGATCCGCGCTCGCATGGCCAAAGCGGGCGATGAGATGAGCCACTGGGCCGAGTACGACTATGTCGTGGTCAACCGCGACCTCGACCGCGCCTTCAGCGAGGTGCGCGCCATTCTCGCTGCCGAGCGGCTGAAACGCGAACGCCAGACGGGGCTGTCCGCCTTTGTGCGGCGCCTCCAGGCTGAACTCTAAGACGCGTCGTCTCCTACGCTTGCGTTGCTGTCGCGGCGTTTCCGGTCAGGTGCTGCCCGGAGGCGCGAAGAAGCACTTCCGCGCGCCGCCCCATTGGCAGCGCCAGTAGTGACCGTCAGGCGACGGGGTCGCCTCCTGAAACGGGATCGTCTCCTTCATGCTGACCACCAAGTAGCCGGACGAAGTGATCTTCACGTCCGCGTCCGTCAGCTCGAAGCAGTCCCGCTCGCCGCAACACAACTCTCCGGCCGCGTTCTTGTAGCCGCCGCGCTGGATCCATTCCGCCGGGCCATGAGCCTGGGCCAGAGAAAGGGTCAGCAGCGCCGTGACACAAGCCAACGCGGGACGGAGTACGCCAGTGGGAAAGTGCAAGGTCATACCAAGCTCCTTCTGATTCCCCGGCGTAAAAATGTTGCGCTGCAACAATGACCAAATCAAGGGCAGGTAGGTCCGCACGACTACGTATGCCTACCTATTGATTGGCACCTGTTGCGGCAGGGCAACGAATGGAACCGAGATCGAGGTGTTACCGGTATCCCGATGCCGCAAATTCCCGGGCCAGGGCGGCAAAACCGGCCACTGGGATGTCCTCGGCCCGTGCAGTGGGCTCAATGCCAGCGGCGGCGAGCAGCGGCAGCGGGTCGGTGCCGAGCGACTTGAGGCTCTGACGGAGCATCTTCCTCCGCTGGCCGAAGGCCGCCTCGGTGACGCGCTCCAGCACCGGCCGGCTGCAGGGCAGCGGGTCGGGGCGGGGGACGATTTGCACCACCGAAGACGTCACCTTCGGCGGCGGCACGAACGCCGAAGGGTGCACGTCGAATAGGATCCTGGCCTGTGCCCGCCATGAGGTGAGCACCGACAGCCGGCCGTATTGCTTGCCGCCCGGTGGCGCCACCAGCCGTTCGGCCACCTCGCGCTGAAACATGAGCACGAGACGGTCGTACCAGGGTGGCCACGGCTCGGCGCTGAGCCAGCCGATCAGGAGCGGCGTTGCAATGTTGTAAGGAAGGTTCGCGACGATCCGCACCGGACCACGATCGATATGCGGCCGCGGATCGAACTCCATCGCGTCGCCTGCAACGACAGTCAGGCGATCCGGATAATGTGCGGCGATCTCGGCCAGCGCCGCGAGCGCACGTTCGTCTCGCTCGACCGCGATCACGCGGCGTGCGCCTTCCGCGAGCAGCGCCCGGGTGAGACCGCCGGGGCCGGGGCCGATCTCGACCACGGTGACGCCGTCGAGCGGGCCCGCCGCGCGGGCAATACGGCCGGTGAGGTTGAGATCGAGCAGGAAATTCTGGCCGAGCGATTTCCTCGCCGACAGATCGTGGCGGCGGATCACCTCGCGCAGCGGCGGCAGGCCGTCGGCGGCGTTGTCCTTGGCGCTGTCCGGTGCGCTCTTTTGGGCGCTCATGTGAGGGCGGCGAACGGCTTCCGCTGCTTGCGCTGATCGGCCACGGCAAGCCGCGCCGCAAGCTTCAACGCCGCGACCAGACTCGATGGATCGGCCTTGCCGCTGCCGGCGATGTCGAAGGCGGTGCCGTGATCCGGCGAGGTGCGCACGAAAGGCAGGCCGAGCGTGACGTTGACGCCATGATCGAACGCCAGCGTCTTGATCGGGATCAGCGCCTGGTCATGATACATGCAGAGCGCCACGTCGTAGGTCTTGCGAGCGGCCTCATGGAACATGGTGTCGGCGGGAAGCGGCCCGCGCGCGTCGATCCCGTCGGCGACGAGGCGCTCGATCGCGGGCTTCACGATGAGATTGTCCTCCTTGCCGATCGTGCCGTCCTCGCCGGCATGCGGGTTGAGACCTGCGACTGCGATCCTCGGCTGCGCGATGCCGAAGCGGTCGATCAGATCGCGCGCCACCACGCGGCCGGTCTCGAAAATGAGATCGCGGGTGAGGTGCTGCGGCACGTCTTTGAACGGCATGTGGATCGTCACCGGCACCACGGCCACCTCGGGCGCCCACAGCATCATCACAGGCCACGCCGGATCGCCGGTCTCCTGAAACGACAGCCGCGCCAGGTATTCGGTGTGGCCCGGATCGGTGAAGCCCGCCTTGTAGAGTACGCTCTTGGCGATCGGATTGGTGACCACCGCGGCGGCGCGGCCTGCGAGCACGTCGGCCACCGCGCGGTCGATCGAGCCGATCGCGGCTGCGGCGCTGCTTTCGTCGGGGCGACCGGGGGAGGCGGTTGCCGGAATGCCGATATCGGCGACGGGCAGGGCGGTTGCGAAAGCCTTCACCGCGGTCGCCGGCGTCGCGGTCGCGATCGGCAGGTTCAGCCCGAGCGCCTTGGCGCGGCGCTCGAGCGCCTGCGGATCGCCAAGCACATAGAACGGGGGCAGATCGAGAGCGGCGCGGCGCGACCAGGCCGCAAGCGTGATGTCTGGTCCGATGCCTGCGGGCTCACCAAACGTCAGCGCGAGTGGCAGCGTCATGGCTTGGCTTGTTTGTATTCGATCATGGCCTGGCTGCGGATTTCCTTGAGGAATTCCTTCGACAGCCTCTCGAACGTTTCGTTGTAGAGCTGGTCGCGAATTTCCTTCTTCTCCGGGGTGTTTTCCGAATTCTTGCGGCTGCACACCGCATAGACCTCGACGCCTTGCTGGGTTGTCTCCGGCGGCGTCAGCCGGCCGATTTCGGTCTTGGTCAGGATGTCGCGGAGCGCGGCCGGCAGCTCGGCGGAGTTCTTCACCACCGGTGGCCGCACCGCGACAAAGCGCATGCCGCGCGCGCGAGAGATGCCTTCGTCGCAATTCTGGAATTCAGCGCGCAGCGCTTCGGCCTCCTTGGCGCGGGCCGCGAAGGCCTCGCTCGGCGAGCCGCGCGGCACGATGAACAGGATCGGGCGCAGTGTGTAGTCATAGGCCGCGGTGGCGGGGATGCCTTCCGGATGCTTGGCCTGCAGCCGCTGCTGGATGTCCTTGTCGTTGAACTGGAAGCTCGCCTGGAAACGGCCGCGGACGAGCTGTTGCCAGATGATGTCGGCTTTCATGCGCGACTTCAGGGTGTCGATCTGTACGCCCTGCTTGGCCAGCTGATCGGCGAACTCCCTGGAGTTCTGCCGCATCCGGCGCGCCATGTTGGTCATGGCGTTGTCGACGTCCTTGTCGACATCCGGAATCGCGTAGCGCTTGAGCAGCTGGATCTTGAGCTTCTCGTTGATCAGCTCCTCGATGATCTGCTGGCGGCTCGTTCCCTTCTGCCCGCTCAACGTCGCCAGCTTGGTGCGCTGCTCGATGTCGAAATCGGTGACCGGATCGCCGTTGACCAGGACCGCAACGCCCTGGGCCAGCGCGGCCTGCGGCACCGTGCCCCAGGCGGCGAGTGCGAGTGTGGCGATCATGGCGAGGCGGCGAAGGAGCGGGATCGGAGATTTGAGTTTCATCGCATTGTGCATGCTTTGGGCGGTCGATTGGTCGTCGCCGCGGAACGCCGGACCGTTCCGGCGCTCTCTTTATATAGCCTATAACTGACCGGAGCTGACAGTCTGGCCAACCGACACGCCGCCCAGAGTGCGAAGTGTCATTTGCAGCATGATCCGGTCATCGCGGGTGGCAACGCCGCTATAGGTGTAGTTGCGCATGTAGTTCAGGGCGACAATGAGGCAATCGTCGATGTAGCCGATGCCGAAAGTCGTTCCGGAGATCTTCTCGGCGGCAAGGTCGTAGCGGACCGAGGCATTGGCGACCCAGTTCTGCGTCAGCTTGATCGATCCACTGGTCAGGATGCCCTGACGCCGGTCGAGGAAGCCAAGCAGGGGCTGCGGAGCGTAGTCGCCGTAGAGCACCGACACCGACCAGCGGTCGAACGTCGCGCGCGCCTCGGTCTCGAAGCGCTGTACGTCAAACGTGGACTGGTCGAAGCGGAAGCGCGTGGTGAACGACCAGACGCGGTCCGGCTGGTACATCAAGCGCGCCACATAGTCGGAGCGGTCGGTGTCGAGGCCGCTGTTGAGGCCGGTGTTGGCGCTGTCGCCGACCGCAAAGGAGTTGGTGCCGAACAGCTGGTAGGACTGGCCGAACAGCGCGTTGACGAAGCCGCCGCGATTGAACTGCGCGGTGTACTGCACGCCGACGTTGGCCCGGCCGCCACCTTCGGCGCGGTCCCAGCCGGCGAACTTGTCGACCCGGAACAGGTTGGTGTCGTCGAAGATCAGGCTCTGCGAGTCTTCGTTCGGCAGCCGGCCGATGCCGGTCTCGTTGGGGCGCGCGATCAGTTGCGCCATCGGCTCGATGGTCTGCGTGCCCCATGACTGCACGTTGATGAACGGATAGCGGTACTCGACACCGACGGTCGGCATCACGCGCAACTGGCTGTTGTCGCCGGTGTTCATGAAGTTCGAGACGCCCGGCTGATTGTCCACCGAGGCGTAGCCGGCATCGGCGCGCAAGGTCGCGAACGGCGTCCATACCTGGCCGAACTGGTCGGTGATGCTGCGCTTCCAGGTGACGTCGGCGGAGGCGCGTGTGTATGTGCCGGGGAAGCCGCGGAGCAGACAGCTCGACGGAGTCTTCTGCCTCGGATCGGCGCTGATCATCGCGCACTGATTTGTGCCGAACGCGACTGAACTGATCGGATCGAATGCGGCGGATTGGCGCGTCAGGCTCGTGAAGTTGGCGCGATAGCCGAGCTCGCCGCCGAACACCGGGTTGTTGAAGATGTAGCTGTAGTCCATCACCGGATGGATGTACGGAATCTGCGACTGGTGGTCGGCTTCCGAGAAGCCCATGAAGTACATCGCGCGGATGTCGAAGTAGCTGCGGTCGCCGCGGCCGGTGAGGTAGAGCTGCGACACGCCCTCCGTGAGCCCGTTCGCCAGGAGATTGGTGCCGCGCTGATAGGTCGACAGGTGGTAGTCCTGGAAATAGGTCGGATCGGTCGACAGGATGCCGTCCCAACCCCAGGTCCAGCGGTCGGTGAGGGCGAACTGGCCGGTGGTTTCGATCGAGCCGCGGAAGCCCTTGTAGCCCGGCGTCGGCGCGCCGGCGTCGCGCAGGAATACGTCGCGGTCGAGCTGATAAATGCCTGAAGCCCGGATCGAGTAGGCGCCGTCGACCAGCCGCTGCCGGAATTCGCCGCGCAACAGCACGCCCTGCTTGCTCATCACCCGCGGCGAGAACGTGACGTCGTAATCAGGGGCGAGCGCCCAGTAGTACGGCACCTCCATGCCGAACCCGTAGATCGAGCTGTAGCTCGGCGTCGGCATCAGGAAGCCGGACTTGCGCTTCACGGTCGGGTCGGGCGCCGAGAAGTACGGCATATAGGCGACCGGATGACCGAAGAATTCGAGGCGTGCGTCCTCGAAATAGATCATCTTCTCGGTGCCGTCGTGGATCATCCGCGCCGCCTTGACCTGCCAGGTCGGCGGCTTCTTCGGATCGTCCTTGCAGGGTTCGCACGCCGTGTAGACGCCGGAGTGGAAGACCGTGAACGTGCCTGAGGAGCGGTCGGCGCGCGCCGCGGCCATGCGGGTCGCGTCAGCCGTGTCGAGGCGCAGCGAGTCGACGAAGCCGTCGCGGAAGTCGTCGCTCAGATCCATCACGTCCGCATAGGTGATGCGGCCGTCGGGCTCGGTCATGCGCACGTTGCCTTCGGCGCGCAGCCGCTTGGTGTTCTCGTCGTAGATCACCTTGTCGGCTTCGAGGGTGGAACCCTCGTGATAGATCTGCACGTTGTTGACGGCCGAGACGCGCTTATTGGTGTAGTCGTACTGCACCTCGGTCGCCTGCAGCAGCATCGGCGCCTTCTCGCCGTTCGGCCGTTTCTGCTGCGCCGGCTTGATCGGCTTCGGTCGGGTCGGGAAGACCACGATTTGAGCGTTCGCAGGCGTCGCGACAAAGCTCACGCCGGCGACAAAAGTCGCCGCACTCAGCAGGATCAGAACGGTTTTGGTTACGCGCCGACGCCACACACACAGGAAGGAGGACGAACGAGCGCTGGCCTGGCCAGCCATCAGCCGTCCTCCTGGTACAGCAACACGACAAAACCGGTCATCGCGCCGATCGCAGCCGGCAGCCATGCCGCCACCACCGGCGGAATGAGCTCCGCGGTGCTGAGATCGTCAGTCAGTTTCGACATGACATAGAGCGCAAATCCGCAGGCGACGCCGCCAAGCACCATCTTCTGGACGCCGCCGAAGCGGACGAAGCGCAGGCTGAAAGCGGCCGCCAGCATGACCATGGCGGCGAGCTGGAAGGGACGGGCCAGCAGCTTCTGATACTGCAGGCGGTAGCCGGTCGCGGTGAGCCCGGCGCGCTCGGCCATGTCGATGAAGTAGCGAAGCTGCCAGAACGGCACGGTCTCGGGCGTCGAGAACGTCTCGCGCACCTGCTCGGGGGTGAGGTTGGTGGCGAGATCGTACTGTGCCACTTCGCGCGGCGGCTCGCCCGGCGCGTAGACCAGCGCGTCGTCGAGCTGCCAGTGGCCGGACCGCAGCGTCGCCGAGGCGGCCGCGACCCGCTCCAGGAATCTGTTGTCGTGATCGAACACGAAAGCGGTGACGTTGTTGAGGACAGCGCCCTGATCGCGGCTCGTCGGCGCGTTGAGGATCGACTGGCCCTTGTCGCTGCGCTGGCTGACCCAGAAGCCGTTGACGGTGGCTTGCAGGCCGGCCTCGTTGTTGCCGGTGAGATCGGCCTCGAGCCGCTTGGCCTTCTCCTGAAGGACAGCGGCGATCGGATTGTAGATCGTGGTGGCGATCACGCCGACGCCGAGCGCCACGATCACCGCCGGCGCGATGAATTGCCAGGCTGACATGCCGGCGGCGCGCGACACGACGAGTTCGAGCTTTCGAGACAGGCTGAGATAGCAGGACATCGCCCCGATCAGCACGCAGAACGGCAGGATGCGCTCCGTGATCTGCGGCACGCGGAACAGCGAGGTCTTGGCCACAATGAGCGCGGAGACATTCGGCGCGTCCGAGAAACGGCGCATCGTCTCGACGTAGTCGAGCAGGATCACCAGGCTGAAGATGCCGAGCAGCACCGCCACCAGCGTGATGAGGAAGCGCATGCCGAAATAGCGGGCGAGCGTCCCGGTTATTGTCATTGCGCGGCCCCCGCAACGGTGCCGACGCGCTTGGCCACCCAATCGTTGATGCGGGCGACAGCCGTGGTGAGGAAAACCGGCGGCTCGATGATCAGCCCGCGCGAGATGTAGTACAGGCTGGTCAAGATGGTGCCGATGACCGCCGCATATTGAACCAGCGCGGCCGCCGGATACTTCAGCGTGAACACCGTGCTGGTAAAGCCGATCAGCCGCAGACCTGAGACCCCGAGGATCACGGCGGTCATCGACCACACCGCGCTCTGCCGCGTGGTGCGCGGCGCGCCAAGATGGGCAAAGGCGATCAGCACGAAGGCCAGCGGGTAGATTGGAGCGAGCAGCCGGTCATGCAATTCGGCGCGGAATTGCCCGGGCTGTTCCTTGTAGAGCGGGTCGTTGGGGTCGGGATTCCAGAGCTGCCAAAGATAGCGCTCGCGCACCGAATACTTGATGACCTGCGGGCCGCCTGAGAACTGCGAAAGATCGAACGCGTAACGATCGAACAAGACGATATTGGGATCACGCTGCTTCAACTCGTGGCGCTGGATGCTGCCGTTTTCGAGAATAATGAAACTGCCCTTATCGTTCTTTAAAATCTCGCCGCGCTCGGCAAGAATTGTGACGCGCTGCGCCGGATCCCTGCGATCATCCATCAGGATACCGACGAGTAGGCCATTGGGCTTGCGCTCTCGAATGTTGAAGGCAAGTCCGTTCTCGATCGCCATGAAGCGGCCGGGCTGCACGATATTGCTGACGAGGTCGGTGCGGACTTCGGTCAGCCAGCGGCGGAGCGTGCGCAGGCACTCGGGCGCGACATAGGCGCTGATCGAGGCGAGCAGGATGGACGCGACGATGGTGCAGCCGATGAACGGCTTGAGCAGGGCCCACGGCCGCATGCCGGCGCCGTTCATCACGATGATTTCGGAATCGGTGGCGAGCTTGTGCAGGTTCTGGGCTACCGCGACCACCAATGCCACGGGCGCGATGACCATCACGAGGTTCGGAATGATGAGGCTTGTGATGCCGATGAACACCAGCACCGTCTGACCCTGGTTGGTCATGAGGTCGACGTCGCGCAACGCCTGGGTCATCCAGATGGCCGCGGTGAGACCCACCAGGACCATCAGGAAGGCGCCAAACGTGGTGCGAAAGATGTAGCGGCCGATCGACCCCATCCGCCTGTGTCGTCCCCTCCGGCCGAACCACCTCGCGCGCCGGACCCCCTCCGGCGACCCCTCGCATAAGGCGGACCGCACTTGCCCCAGGTTTTACCAAAATTTCCTCTGCCTTGATCCGCCCACAACGTGGCTTCTGAAAGGCAAACCCGTTGAACGCGCACAACAAATGGTTAATGCCATGCACGCCGCCGGGCCTCCTTTTTGCGTCCGATTCCGCATCTGCGCAATGGGTGAAAGGGCGCTTTTGACAGAAGGCTGGGAACCGTGGCTTTGCAGTTGGCTCAAGCCGGGCCATAACGTCCAGCCTGCGATTTGAGCCGGAAAGGACCCCCGATGGCCGATGACCGTAAGCTTGCCTTCGCCCCGTTCGCGACGCCGGACGCTGGTGTTCTCATTGTGTTCTGCGAAGAAGGGCTGAAATTCGGTTCCGCCACCCGCAAGGCGCTGGCGCCGGCCGACGCCCAGATCAAGCGGGCAGCCGAGGGCGAGAAGTTCACGGGCAAGAGCGGCAGCATCCTGGACATTGCGGCGCCGACGGGCCTGAAGGTCGCCCGTCTCGTCGTGATCGGCGCCGGCAAGGGCGGCAAGCTCAAGTCCCAGGACTACGTCAAGCTTGGCGGTATCGCGATGGGCAAGGTCCCATCGCGCGCCGCGGCCGCCACAATCTTTGCCGAGTTTGCCGGGGGCTCGCTCAAGCCCGACCAGGCCGCCGAGCTCGCGCTTGGCACCCAGCTCCGCGCCTACGTGTTCGACCGCTACAAGACCAAGCGCAAGGAGGGCGAGGAGGCCCCGGAGAAGCCCGCGATCACCATCGCGGTGGCCAATGCGTCGCAGGCCAAAAAGGCATGGGAGCAGTCGCGCGAGCCGGTCGCCGACGGCGTCATCATGGCGCGCGACCTGATCAACGAGCCGGCCAACGTGCTTTACCCCGACGAGTTCGCCAAGCGCTGCGGCGCTCTGAGAAAGCTCGGCGTCACCGTCGAGGTGCTGGACGTGCCGGCGATGAAGAAGCTCGGCATGAACGCGTTGCTGGGCGTGGGACAGGGCTCGCGCAAGGACAGCCGTGTCGTGATCATGCGTTGGAACGGCGGCAAGAAGAAAGATGCGCCGGTGGCCTTCATCGGCAAGGGCGTGTGCTTCGACACCGGCGGCATTTCGATCAAGCCCGCGTCGGGCATGGAGGACATGAAGGGTGACATGGCGGGCGCGGCCTGCGTGGTCGGCCTGATGCATGCGCTTGCGGCGAGGAAAGCCAAGGTCAACGCCGTCGGTGCCATCGGTTGCGTCGAGAACATGCCGGACGGCAACGCGCAGCGGCCGGGCGACATCGTCAAGACCATGAACGGCCAGACCATCGAGATCATCAACACCGATGCCGAAGGCCGTCTCGTGCTGGCTGACGTGCTGCATTACGTGAACACCAGGGACAAGCCGAAGTTCATGATCGATCTCGCCACGCTCACGGGTGCGATCATCGTGGCGCTCGGTCAGGAATATGCCGGCATGTTCGGCAACGACGACCGGCTCTGCGACCGGCTGACGCGGGCGGGGCAGGACACCATGGAACGGGTGTGGCGCATGCCGCTCGGGCCGGAATACGACAAGCAGATCGATTCCAAATTCGCCGATATGAAGAACACCGGCGGCCGCTGGGGCGGCTCGATCACGGCAGCGCAACTGCTCGCGCGTTTCGTCGACAAGACGCCGTGGGTGCATCTCGACATCGCGGGCACTGCGCTCGGCTCGCCGCAGACCGATATCAACAAGAGCTGGAGCTCGGGCTGGGGCGTACGGCTGCTCAATCAGCTCGTGGAAGATCACTACGAGCGGTGAGGCAACTCCGAAACGAGCAATGACCGAAGTCGTCTTCTACCATCTGATCCGCAAACCGCTTGAGAAAGCGCTTCCGGAACTTTTGGAGAAATCCTACGAGCGCGGTTGGCGCGTGGTGGTGCAGGCGGCCTCCGACGAGCGGGTCGAAGCGCTCGATACGCATCTTTGGACTTACAACGATGCGAACTTCCTGCCGCATGGCACCGCGCGCGACAATGACGCGCCGCTGCATCCGATCCTGCTCACCACCGCCGAGCACAATCCGAACGGCGCCACCGTGCGGTTCCTGATCGACAATGTGCCGATGCCGCCGGATGCTGCGGCTTACAACCGCATCGTGCTGATGTTCGACGGCGAGGACGAGGATGCGGTGGCGGCCGCCCGTTCCCATTGGACCGCAGCCAAGGCGCAGGGATTCGAGGTCGCCTATTGGCAGCCGGACGAGCAGGGGCGGTGGGTCAAGAAAGCCTGAGGGCGTTAACCGCTGTGGCGCCGGTTGAGAAAGGTTGCCGTCGCCGCGAAGGTGACGCAAAGTTGATGTTGAGGTCGTTCCGGGGGGAACGAATGCAGGGACTTCGATTTTGAAACTGGCCGCAAGACGCCTGTCTTTGGGAGTGCTGGCCCTGCCGGCGATGCTTTCACTCGGCGCCTGTGCGGCGCCAGACTGGGATTCGTTCCGCGCCCCGACGTCGGACTCGATCTTCCGGCCGCTGTCGGTGACCAACGTCAAAGAAAAAGTTCTGCCGCCGGTTCCACCCGAGGACCTGGTGGATGCGAGCGGCCGTTGCGCCAATGCGTATGCGGCGCCCGCGCCGGCTCCGGCCGCTGCCGATCAAGTTGGCGCTCCGGCGCCGGAGCCGGTGACAGACGGGGGAATAGCCCTGCTTCCTTCCGCCGTGGCTTTGGACATGAGCGAGTGCGACGTGGTGAAGCGCGCGGGCATTCCGGCGCGCGTCGACCTTGGAGCCAACGACCGCAGAGAGCGCACCGCGACGCTGACCTACAATGCTGGTCCGCGGCCGGGCATCTACAGCTTCGTCGACGGCCGCCTGAAGTCGATGGAGCGTGGGGCCGAGCTGCCGCCCGAGCCGAAGGTCGCCAAGAAATCCAAGAAGCCCGCGGCCAAGCCTAAGCCGAAGCCGAAGCCGCAACAGGCGACTGTGCAGGTTCAATAAGCGCTATTCCGCCGCGGCCTCCAGCGCCGCGCCGGCTTCGAGCCAGTCCTCTTCGGCCTTGGCGAGCGCGTCCGCGCAGGTGGCGCGCGACTTTGCGGTCGCCGCGGCCTTGACCGGATCGCGGGTGAACAGCGCGCCATCAGCGAGCGCCGAGTCGAGCTTCTCGATCTCTTTCGTCAATCGCGCGATCTCGGCCTCGGCACGCGTGACACGATCGCGCAGCGGCTTCTTGTTGATGCGCGGGACGCCGGCTTTCGGCTCCTTGGACACGGGCTTGCGCGGGCGTTCATCGCGGCTTTCGTCGCGGTCGGACAGGACCTGCCGCCGGTAGTCGTCGAGATCGCCGTCGAACGGCGTGACCTTGCCGTTGGCGATCAGCAACAGCCGGTCGGCGCAGGCATCGAGCAGATGGCGGTCGTGCGACACCAGGATGGTCGCGCCCGGAAAATCGTTGATCGCCTCGATGAGCGCGGCGCGGCTGTCGATGTCGAGATGGTTGGTCGGCTCGTCGAGGATCAGCAGGTGAGGGGCATCGAACGTCGCGAGCCCCATCGTCAGTCGCGCCTTCTCGCCGCCGGACAGCTTTTCGATCTTCTTGTCGGCGTTTTCGGCCGAAAAGCCGAACGAGCCCGCGACCGCACGCACCTTGGTCTCGGGCGCATCCGGCAGAAGCTTCCGGACGTGATCGTAGACCGTCGCGTCGGACTCCAGTTCGTCGAGCTGATGCTGCGCGAAGTAGGCGATCTTCAGCCGCGACGCGCGGGTGACGCTGCCTTCAAAGGGCTCAAGCCGTCCGGCAATCAGCTTTATCAGCGTCGACTTGCCGTTACCGTTGGAGCCCAACAGCGCGATGCGGTCGTCGTTGTCGATGCGTAGCGCAATATCGCGCAGCACCGGCTTGCCGGGCGTGTAGCCGACCTTGACGTCGTCGATTGCAATGATCGGCGGCGACAGCAATCGGTCCGGCGCTGGAATCCTGATCGGCAGCACCTCGCTGGTGACGACGGCCATGACTGGCCCCATCTTCTCCAGCATCTTGACGCGCGACTGCGCCTGGCGGGCCTTGGTCGCCTTGGCCTTGAAGCGGTCGATGAAAGCCTGGACGTGCTTTCGCTGCGCCTCCTGCTTCTTGGCCATCTTCTGATCGAGCATCAGCCGTTCGGCGCGCAGCCGCTCGAAGTCCGAATAGCCGCCGCGGTAAAGCGTGAGTTTGCGGTTCTCCAGCGAGAGAATTTGATTCACCGAAGTGTCGAGCATGTCGCGGTCATGGCTGATGACGATCATGGTGCGCGGATAGCGCGCCAGATGGTCCTGAAGCCAGAGCGTGCCTTCGAGGTCGAGATAATTGGTCGGCTCGTCGAGCAGGAGCAGATCTGGCTCGGTGAACAGCGTCGCCGCGAGCGCGACCCGCATGCGCCAGCCGCCGGAGAATTCCGAGCAGGGACGCTGCTGGTCAGCCGCGGAGAAACCGAGGCCCGACAGGATCGCGGCGGCGCGCGCCGGCGCCGCATAAGCGTTCATGTCGGCGAGCCGCGTGTGGATATCGGCCAGCTCGTGCGGATCCTGCTCGGTCTCGGCGCGTTGCATCAGCGCGCTGCGCTCGGTGTCGGCTGCAAGCACCACGTCGATCAGGCTTTCCGGGCCGTTCGGCGCTTCCTGCGCGAGGCGGCCGAGCCGCCAGCGAGGTGGGATTTCGATCTCGCCATGCTCGGCCGCAACATCGTGGGTGATGACGTTGAAGAGCGTGCTCTTGCCGCTGCCGTTCCTGCCGACGAAGCCGATGCGGGCGCCTTCCGGAATCCTGACCGCTGCCTCCTCGATGAGCAGACGTCCGGCAACCCGCACCGAAAGGTCGTTGATGATCAGCATGGCGCGCTCTATGGCCGAGCGGGCCGCGCTGCGCAAGGTGAAGGACGCGACCGGCGCGCTACTACGGCTGATCGCGTTGATCTGACTGCAGCGACAAGCCCCGGCCTCGCATGCGAGACCGGGGCCGTCGCCGGTTTCAACCGGTCTTCTGCTGTTAGTAGCAGACGTAGACGCGGCGCAGCACGGTCTCGCCGAAGCGATTGACGCGCCACACGTTGCGCCAGCAGGAGTCGTAGCCGGCGCGATAGAAGCCGTAGCCGCCACCCCAGTAGCCGTGATGGTGATGATGGTAACCCCAGCCCCAGGCCGCGGCCGGCGTGGAAGCGCTGAGCGAGGCGACGCCGAGAGCCGCAACCGCGGCGGTGGCCAGAACGAACTTACGGATCATGGTGGTCTCTCCTTGTTTGGTTGCGTGATGCTTGGTCACATCCCGTGGCTATCGGTCGTGGCGGGACGGCGAGAGGTTCACGGCAGCCAGACGATTGTTCGCGTCTGAACCGGCGTTCAGGCTTGGTATCGTTGACGAATTCGGTGCGATTGCGAACGGGACCGCACCATGATGCCGCCGTGTTCCAGTACCGCGAACCTTGCTGCCTCGCCGCGCGGCGGCTATAAGCCGCCGACCCCGCGCACCGGTTCCGCGTGCGCTTTTGCATTGACCTGAAGGGACCTGAAAACGATGGCGATCGAGCGTACCTTTTCGATCATCAAGCCGGATGCAACCGCCCGCAATCTCACGGGCGCCGTCAACGCCATGATCGAGCAGGCTGGCCTGCGGATCGTGGCCCAGAAGCGCGTTCGCATCACACGCGAGCAGGCCGAGACGTTCTATGCCGTGCACAAGGCGCGGCCGTTCTTCGGCGAACTCGTCGATTTCATGATCTCCGGTCCGGTGGTCGTGCAGGTGCTCGAAGGCGAGGGCGCCATCGCCAAGTACCGCGACGTCATGGGTGCGACCGATCCGGCCAAGGCTGCGCCGAACACCATCCGCAAGGTTCATGCCCGTTCGATCGGCGAGAACTCGGTACATGGTTCCGACGCGGCGGACACCGCCAAGCAGGAAATCGCGCAGTTCTTCGCCGGCAACGAGATCGTCGGCTGATCACGGACTGTTCGCTGCGGCCTTGAGCCGCTGGCCAACAGTCCTTTGTGGCCGATAGATTGCCTCGCGGGCAAAACCGCGGGTATCAAAGGGGAGTGGCGCCGGCTTGGCAGTCTTAAGCCGGCGCACCAAAGAGACTAAGGGGTAGGGCGGTGGACTTTCTTTGGCAGGACTTTACGCACGCGCCATTCTGGCTCGCGGCGCTCAAGATCATCTTCGTCAACGTCATTCTGTCGGGCGACAATGCGGTCGTCATCGCGATGGCGTGTCTCACGCTGCCTCCGAAGCAGCGGCTTTGGGGCATGGTGCTCGGCGCCGGCGTCGCGGTGCTGCTGCGTGTTATCTTCACGCTGGTCATTGCGCAGGCGATGGCCTACCCGTTCCTCAAGCTGGTGGGCGGCGCGCTGCTGTTCTACGTGGCGACCAAGCTCGTCACTGAGGACGCCGACGGCGACGACGACGGCGTGGAAGGCGCACAAACGCTATGGCGCGCGGTGCGCATCGTCGCCATCGCCGACATCGTCATGAGCCTCGACAACGTGATCGCCATCGCGGCCACGGCCGAGATCGCCGCGGCACAAGTCGATGCGATCCATGCGGGCAGCATCAAGACAACGCTGATCATCTTCGGCCTCGCCACCTCGGTGCCGCTGATCGTCGCCGGCAGCGCTATCCTGATGGCGCTGCTCGAGCGCTTCCGCGTGCTGGTGTGGGGCGGCGGCGCGCTGCTCGGCTGGGTCGCGGGTGACGTCATGGTGTCCGATCCGGCGCTGGTGGGGTGGTTCAGCGAGTCGGTGCTGCACCAGCTTCACGTCTGGGGCGGCCCGGTCGGCGGACTGATCGTGATGGCGCTCGGCTATCTGATCGTCAGCCGGCACCGGAAGCTGAAGCTCGACGAGATCCTGGCCGGCGTTGCGCTGGTGATCTGGATCATCGTTGATCGGATCAGCGAGAGGCTGATCGGCAGCGCCGATGCCGAAGCCTTGAAGATTTGGGGCGTTCGCGGTGCTCTGGTCGTGGTGCTGATCATCGTCTATGCCATCTGCCGGAATGTCTGGCACATCGAGGAGCAAGAAGCGTAACGCTTCACCTCAGGGCAAAAAGAGAAGGCCGGGCTTGGCGGCAAGCCCGGCCTTCATGCTTTCTGCGTGGTCGAAACCGCTAGATGCGATCCGGATAGGGCATGATGAAGTTGTCCCGGTTCGGCATCTTCACCTGCGGCAGCGTCTTGGCGTCCATCGCATCGTTCTCGCCGATCAGCTTGTTGAGCGAGAGGATGTAGGCGGTGAGCGCATAGACCTCGTCGTCCTTCAACGACCGCGGCATCGTGTACGGCATGCCACGGCGGATGTAGTCGAAGATCGTCGTCGCATAGGCGTAGTAGTTGGCGATGGTCTTCTGCGTCTCGATGCCGTTGGTCAGCGGCGCGCCGCCGACCAATGGGCCTGCGCCCGGAGCGCCGCCGCCTTTGCCTCCCTCGGCGTGGCAGGCCACGCATTTCTGCGCATAGATCTGCGCGCCCTGCGCGGGCGTGCCGCTGCCGGGCGGCAGGCCCGTGCCGTCCGGCAAGATGGCGATATCCCATTGCTTGATGTCGGCCTCGGAGATCGGCTTGCCGAGGCCTGCGTTCTGCGCAAACGCGGGGGCCGCACCGAAGGCGAGCACAAGCGCAAGAGCAGCGAACGGCTTACGCATAGACATGCTTGATCTCCCCTTTGTTGTCGACGCCCCAGCTTGTGATGCTGTTGTAGTGCTGGTTCGGGAAGATCAGCGGGTTGGTGACCGGCTGCTTGGTCTGGCCGCGTGCCGCGACGAAGTCGGCGCGGAGCGGCTGTGCGTTGCCGGACTCGTCCCAGGCGCGGCTTTGCAGAACGGCGGGCTGGCCATCCCAGCGCCACGGCATGACGAAGCGCGTGAAGGCCTGCGGATGCGTCGGGCCTTGCAGCGCGGCTTCGCCCCAACTCTTGCCGCCGTCGGCCGACACCATGACCCTTGAGATGCGGCCGGCGCCCGAATAGGCGACGCCGGAGATAGTGTACATCCCCGGCTCCTTGAGCTGATGGCTGAACGACGGGTAGGTGATGAAGCTCTTCACCTCCATCAGGAAGTGGAAGCGCCAGGTCTTTCCGCCAGGCAGGATCTGCGAATAGTTCTTGGTCTCGAAGAACGTCATCGCCGGCTGATCGACCGCCTTGATGCGGCGCAGGAACTTGACGTTCATGTTGCCCTGATAGCCAGGGACCAGGAGCCGCATCGGATAGCCGTTACCGGGCATCAGCCGCTCGCCGTTCTGGTAGATCGCGACGAGGGCGTCGTCATAGGCTTTTTTCACCGGAATGCTGCGATCGAGCATCTGCGCATCGGCGCCTTCGGCGACCAGCCACTTGGCTTTCGGGTCGATGCCCGCCTCGTCGAGCAGCGTCGAGAGCCTCACGCCGGTCCATTCCGAATTCGACACGAGGCCGTGGATCGCCTGCGCCGTGATCTGCATCGGCTCGTTGGAGAACATCGGCGCGGAGTTTCCCGCGCATTCGACGAACGCCATGCGCGTGGTGAGCGGATAGCGCGACAGCTTGTCCAGCGTGAATTCCAGCGGCTGGCGCACCATGCCGTGGATCACGAGCTTGTGCTGCTGCGGATCGATGTCGGGAATGCCGCAGTGATTGATCGAGAAGTGCATGCTGTTCGGCGTCACCGTGCCGTTGAGCAGGTGATGCGGCGTGCGGGCGTGTGAGTTGCGGAGCTCGTCCTTCGGATTGCTCAGCGTCCGCGTCACCTGCTTCTCGAACTTCGAAGGCGACTGCAAGGCAGGCGTCGACTGACCGAATTCGAGACTCCACGGATAGTCCTGGAGCGGCTCGGCGGCCGCGCCCGTTGCGCCGGCGACTGCGCCGGCTCCCGCAATTGCAAAACCTTGTCCAAGCAAAGCACGCCGGTTGATCAGACCATTGCCGGCGACAGATTCAAGAGAGGGCGCACTCCTGCGCCCCTTGAAGCGTCCCATGACTTCCTCCCTAGCGAATGAGCCTCTGTTGGGCTCTGGCGTCATGGTGCGCTTTTGTTTTGTGTGTTGTCCAGGTCGTTGGGTTGTATAGGCTCACATGACGAAGTTCGTGAGCATCGCCGTCGTATACGGCGGAGAATTTCGAACTCGAGAAAACAAAACAATGATTGCGGGGGAAGCTCTCATGAAACGTATCGGCGTCGTTATCGCTGTTGTGCTTGCGCCTGCACTTGCCGCGGCCGCGGACAAGCCGGAGTGGGCCTTCCCCACCACCGAGAAAGATCTGCCCGCGCCGCGCATCGATGGCGCGACGTTGCGGGCTGCGCCGCAAGGCAGCACGCTCTCGATCACCCGCGCCAAGGCCGATGATTTCTTCGACATCCCGAACTGGTATCCGTCGATGTATCCGGCGATGCCGAAGATCGTGCAGTACGGTAACAAGGAGACGCAGGTGCGCGCTTGCGGCGCTTGTCATCTGCCGATCGGCACGGGCCATGACGAGTCCGCTTACGTCGCCGGCCTGCCGGTGAATTATTTCACCCGCCAGATGGCCGACTGGAAGAGCGGCGACCGCAAGTTCGGCGGCACGATGGTGCAGATGGCGAAGGTCATCACGGACGCCGAGATCAAGGATGCGGCCGACTACTTCGCGTCGCTCAAGCCCCGGTCATGGATCCGCGTGGTCGAGACCGACATGGTGCCAAAGAGCTTCGTCGGACCGGGCAACAAGCGGCTCCTGCATCCGGCCGGCGGCACCGAGCCGATCGGCAACCGCATCATCGAAGTGCCGGAGAACGAAGAGGATGTGGTCTACCGCGATCCGCGCTCGGGCTTCGTCGCATACGTGCCGCAAGGCAGCATCAAGAAGGGCGAGGCGCTCGCGATCACCGGCGGCGGCAAGACGGTCCCTTGCACGATCTGCCATGGTCAGACTTTGCAGGGCCTCGGCGACGTGCCGGGCATTGCGGGCCGTCACCCGAACTACATCGTGCGCCAGATGTGGAACATGCAGAACGGCGAACGGGTCGGCACGTCAGCCGCATTGATGCGGCAGGTGGTCGAGAAGCTCAGCAACGACGACATGCTGGCGATCGCGGCATATGTGGCGTCGCGCCCGCCGGAGTGATCCCGCTATCGCCTGGTCGGTGTCAGGCAAAAGGAAGGGTGTTCGAGGATGCGGGACAACGGTCCATAGTTGGGCTATCTTGGGTCCGCACCATGAATCAGACCGTTCGCCCGCTGCCGCAGCCCATCCGGATCGGCCATTCGGCTTGCCCGCATGATTGCCCGTCGACTTGCGCGCTCGAGGTCGAGGTGCTCGACGAGCGCACCATCGGCCGGGTCCGCGGCGCCCCCGACAACAGCTACACCGCTGGGGTGATCTGCGCGAAGGTCGCGCGCTACGCCGAGCGTATTCATCATCCCGACCGGCTCCTGCAGCCGATGCGCCGCACCGGACCGAAGGGCTCGGGCTCTTACGCGCCGATTGCCTGGGACGACGCGCTCGATCTGGTCGCCGAGAAGTTCCTCGAAGCCGAGCGGCGGTTCGGCGCGCAATCGGTCTGGCCATATTACTACGCCGGGACGATGGGCCTCGTGCAGCGCGACGGCATCCATCGCCTGCGCCATGCCAAAAAATACTCCGGCTTCCATTCGACGATCTGCGTCAACGCCGCCTACACCGGCTTTGCCGCCGGCACCGGCCGCATTGCTGGTGTGGACCCACGTGAAATGTCGAAGTCCGACGTCATCGTGATCTGGGGCACCAATCCGGTCTCGACCCAGGTCAACGTGATGACGCACGCGGCGCGCGCCCGGAAGGAGCGCGGCACCAAGATCGTCGCCGTCGACGTCTACATGAACGGCACCATGGAGCAGGCCGATCTCGCCGTGATGGTGAAGCCCGGCACCGACGGCGCTCTCGCCTGCGCGGTGATGCATTGCCTGTTCCGCGACGGCAAGGCGGACTGGGACTACCTCGACCGCTACACCGACGCGCCGCGCGAACTCGAGGCGCATCTGAAGACGCGCGATCCGCAATGGGCGTCGGCGATCACCGGTTGTCCGGTGGAGACCATCGAGGCATTTGCCAAGCTCGTCGGCGAAAACAAGCGCAGCTATTTTCGCTTGGGTTACGGCTTTTCGCGCTCGCGCAACGGCCCGGTCAACATGCACGCGGCGGCATGCATTCCGGCCGTGACCGGCGCGTGGCTGCACGAGGGCGGCGGCGCGTTCCACAACAACGCCGACATCTACCATTGGAACAAATCGCTCATTGAAGGGCAGGACGTGCGCGATCCGTCGGTGCGCATGATCGACCAGTCTCGGATCGGCGCGGCGCTGACCGGCGACCGCGAGGCGCTGAAAGACGGACCGCCGGTTGCGGCGATGCTCATCCAGAACACCAATCCGGTGTCGGTGTGTCCCGACCAGGAGGTGGTGAAGCGCGGCTTCGCCCGCGAGGACCTGTTCGTCTGCGTCCACGAGCAGTTCATGACCGAGACCGCACGCATGGCCGACGTCGTGCTGCCTGCGACCATGTTCATGGAGCACGACGACGTCTATCAGAGCGGCGGCCACCAGCACATCATCCTCGGCCCCAAGCTGATCGAGCCGCCGGGCGAGTGCCGGCCCAATCACGCCGTGATATGCGGGCTCGCCAAGCGGCTCGGTGCCGAGCACCCGGGCTTCAACATGACGGCGCGCGAGATCATCGACGCGACCTTGCAGAAGTCGGGGTGGGGGACGCTGGAGCGGCTTGAGCGCGACAAGTGGATCGACTGCCAGCCGGACTTCGAGACGGCGCACTACCTCAAGGGCTTCGCATATCCCGACGGCAAGTTCCGCTTCAAGCCGGACTGGCCGAGAGTGCCGTTCCGCAGCGCCTATCCGGCGGGGCCGGCCGAGAAGATGCCGAAGCTGCCGGATCACTGGACCATCATCGAGGAGGCCGACGCCGAGCATCCGTTCCGCCTGGCCACGTCTCCGTCGCGCGGCTTCCTCAACTCGACCTTCAACGAGACCAAGTCGTCACAGGCGCAGAACCGCGGCCGGCCCGACGTGATGATTCATCCCGACGACGCGCGCGCGGCTGGCATCGCCGACGGTGCCGAGGTGGTGATCGGCAACAAGCGCGGCCAGGTGCGGCTGCATGCCAAGGTGTACGAGGGCGTGCGGCGCGGGGTGCTGATCGCGGAGTCGATCTGGCCGAACGATGCCTATCCGGACGGCCGCGGCATCAACACCGTGACCGGCGCGGACGCGATCGCGCCCTACGGCGGCGCCGCGTTCCACGACAATCGGGTTTGGATCAAGCCGTTCGGCTGATCGCGCGACGCGCTGTCAGCAGGCACACTCTATCTCCGTCACCCTGAGGCGCTCGGCCAAGGGCCGAGCGCCTCAGGGTGACGGCCCGGCTGGCGCACCATTGGGACCGTATCCTTCGAAGCTCGCTGCGCTCGCACCTCAAGATGACGGGGAGAGAGCGAGGCAACCCAATCAGCTTTAACGCAGCAGATGATCGGCAAACGCGTAGAACACGCAGAGCGCCAGGCTCGACCACACGGCTGCGCTGAAATAGAGCGACATCCAGGGGATCTCGTCCTTCCACTCGGCGATGTCGTGGGTCACGACCCAGCGCGTGCTCACATCGCGCAGTCCTTCGAGCGGTCCGAGAAGCCGGCTGCCGTTTGCCAGATGGGCGCGCCAGCGATTGAGATACATCGGCACGTCGACCGTCATCAGAAACGCCAGGTAGCCGACGATGCCGACGATCGTGACGGCGAAGATCGCGCGGGCGAGCCCGTCGAACTCGGGTAGCAGCCGGCACAGGCCGATCCCGATGATGAAGAAGGCGACGGCCCAGAGCGAGTTCTCGATGGCGTTGCCGAGGAAGTTTTTGGTCAGCACCGCGTACCATGACAGGCATTCCGCGACGACGATCAGCGGCACGATCACCCAGGCGGCGGTCAGGACGGTTTCCGCACCGGTCATTGCGCCGAGCTGATGCAGGACGATCGCCCACTGCGCGACGAAGCAGACCTCGGCCACGGTCGCGACCGAACGTCCGATCACGACGCTCGACAGCCAGGTGTCGAACAGACAGATGCGCTGCACGTCGGCGCGCGGCAGCAGCGATCGGAAGGCGCAGCCGAACACATAGGCTGCGCAGAGCATCAGCATGAGCTGGTTAAGGGGCGGGCTGCCGGGGCTGTCGGGCTGCTGTGCCACGAGCGCGTTGGTCACGAGCGACCAGATCGCACCGCCGGTCCGATGATCGTGGAGCTCGCTGTACAGCACGAACCAGACCGCAATGTTGATGGCGCTGACGGAGGTCAGCAGTCCCCACCATTTGACGACGGGGTTCGACCAAGCCAAGGAACGTGACCGGGAACCTGACCGCGCTGGCCATTGCAAACTCATGGACCGCTCCAAAAATTGGGCGTAACCGAGCTGACATTTATTAGTAATATTGCTGTCACAAACTACTGCTTTTCGAAAAATTCTTTGCGGCGGCTCGCAGGAAAAAGGCGGAAACGTGGAAGGGCGAGCCCCGAAAAATCAGGACCCGGCGCTGTTGCGCCGCCTCTTGCGTGCCAAGGATCGGATGGACGCCGCCTCGCACGAGGAGTGGCCGGTCCGGCGGCTTGCTAACGTGAGCGGCGTGTCCGAGGCGCACTTCGCGCGGTCGTTCAAGGAGGCGTTCGGCGTTCCGCCGCACCGGTATCTGCTGACCCGCCGGCTCGAGCGCGCCACGGCGCTGCTCCGCGACACTGACTTGGCCGTCATCGAGATCGCGTTCGAGACCGGCTGGAAGAGCCTGGGCACGTTCGGCCGCGTGTTCCGCGACGTCACCGGCGAGAACCCGAGCGAGCTCCGCGCCCGCGAGAAGGCGGCCGCGCACGCGCTCGATCGTGTGCCGGGCTGCTTCGTCAGCGCCGCCCATCGGCCCGACCTCACAATCGCAGTTTCGGAGAAGCGGCGGCAGGAGGCCGCCGATACAAGCGAGGCCGAAGAAACCGAGGTTCCAACGGAGGTGTCATGAGCCAGGGTATCGGTGTGGTCGGTCTTTATGTGCGCGATCAGGACGAGGCGGTGGATTTCTATGTCGGCAAGCTCGGCTTCAAGGTCCACACCGATGTGAAGAACGGCAATTACCGCTGGCTCACGGTGCAGCACCCGGAGCAGCCGTCGTTCCAGCTCGGCCTGTTCGCACCGGCGCCGCCCACGCTCGATTCCGCGACCGCGCAGACCATGCGTGAGGTGGTGGCGAAGGGCGCGATGCCGCCGCTCGTGCTCCACGTCGATGACTGCCGCGGAGCCTATGATCGGATGCGCGCCCGCGGCGTGGAGTTCACCCAGGAGCCCATGGAGCGCTACGGCTCGGTGGACGCAAGCTTCCGCGATCCGTCGGGCAACGGCTGGAAAATGATCCAGGCGCGGAGGCCGGCGTGAATTGGGACAACGGAATTCGGCAAATCCACCGCTGGTTTTCGATGGCCTTTACGGTTGCCGCCATCGCCAACATCGTCGTCAACATTGCTGGCGTGCAGGGGGCGCCCGCCATCTGGGTCGGTATCTCCGCACTGCTCCCGCTCGTCGTGCTTCTGCTGACGGGGCTGTACTTGTTCGTGTTGCCGTATACCGCTCATTGGCGCGGCGGGCGGCGCGCTGTTGGACAGGAGTAAGCACAATGGCCGGCAAGAGGTCCAAGAAGCCGGTGAAGGTCGCAAAAAAGAAGGTTGCCAAGAAAATGGCTAAACGGGTCGTTGCGAAGCCGGTCCTTCTCGCAGGCGGCAATCCTCAGATCGCCAAAGGGGACGGCGACGCCCCGGTGCAGGCCTACATTGCCGCGATGCCGGGCTGGAAACGCGACGTCGGGCGCCGCCTCGATGCGCTCATCGTGCGCACGGTTCCCGGCGTGCGGAAGGCCGTCAAATGGAATTCACCGCTCTACGGAGTCGAGGACCAGGGCTGGTTTCTCGGCATCCATGTCTTCACGAAGTACGTCAAAGTGGCTTTCTTCCGCGGCGCTGCGCTGCGCCCTGTTCCTCCCGGTTCGTCCAAGAGCAAAGACACGCGCTACCTCGACATCCATGAGGGCGACCAACTCAACGAAGCTCAGCTCGCCGGTTGGGTGAAGCAAGCGAGCCTTTTGCCCGGCCAGCGGATGTAACGTCACCGCTGGGCTGCTTCGGCCGAGATATGCGCTCGCTGTGCGAGGCCTTGGCCGAATGAAATATTCTCGCCCGGCACCTCGTAGAACGTGATCATCAGATCGTCCGGAGAGATTCCTGCGGCCTTGACGACGTTCTCGTTGAACGCCTTCAGCAAAGCCGCCCGTTTTTCCTTGGGCCGGCCGGAGATGAAACTGACCTCCAGCAGGATCAGGTCGTCGGAATATTTCAGGCCGAGAAACGACGGCGTGTGGCGGTACTGATTTCGCGGCAGGATGTGGATGATCTGGAAGAAATCATCGGGCGGCACGCCGAGCGCGCTCATCAGTGAATCCTGCACGGCCTTCGACACCTTGTTGAGGCGGTCGTCACTGTAGCGTCCTTCGAGGACGTGAATTTTGGCGACGGGCATTTGATGTCTCCTTCGTGTTGATCGATCAGGCTCGGGCAGGGGCCGGTGTGGGCCTCACGGCTTCGCCGCCGCGATCGCGTTGGCCGATGGTGATGATCAGTGCCGCGGCGACCAGACAGAGTGCGCCCGAGATGAAAAACGCCGGCAGATAGCTCGACAGCACGGTGCGCGAGAGGCCCGCGCCGAACGCCGCGAAGGCTGCGCCCATCTGGTGGCCAGCGAAGATCCAGCCGAACACCAGGTTGGCGCGCTCACGGCCGAAGCGGGCGACGGTGAGCTTCACGGTCGGCGGCACGGTCGCGATCCAGTCGAGGCCGTAGAACATCGCAAACAGCGACAGGCCGTAGAACGTGAAGCCGGTGAACGGCAGGTAGAGCAGCGAGAGCCCGCGCAAGCCGTAGTACCAGAACAGCAGCCAGCGATTGTCGTAGCGGTCCGACAGCCAGCCCGACGCGATGGTGCCGGCGATGTCGAACATGCCCATCGCGGCGAGCACGCCGGCAGCACCGACGGCCGGGAGGCCGAAGTCGGCGCAGAGCGGCACGAAGTGCGTCTGGATCAGGCCATTGGTGCTGGCGCCGCAGATGAAGAAGGTCGCGAACAGCACCCAGAACACGCCGGTTCGGCTTGCGTCGCGGAGCGCATACCACGCCGTGATCAGGCCAATGCCGGGCGAGGGCGCCGCGGGCGCCGGAGCTTCCTCCTGGCCGAACGGCGCGAGGCCCACGTCGGAAGGCCGGTCGCGCATCAGGGCGAGCATCGCGACCGTGGCAACGCCAAGCGCGGAGCAGACCATCACGATCGCGCTGCGCCAGCCGAACTGTTCGGACACATGGGCGAGGAGCGGCAGGAACACGAGCTGGCCGGTGGCGGAGCTCGCAGTGAGAAGACCCGTGACGAGGCCACGCCGCGTCGCAAACCAGCGCGTCGCGACCGTGACGCCGAGCACCAGCGCGGTCATGCCGGTGCCGAGCCCGATCACCACGCCCCACAGCAGGACGAGCTGCCAGACTTGCGTCATGGCGAGCGACAGCAACAGGCCGGATACGATCAGCGCGAGAGCAGAGAGCACAACCCGCCGCATGCCGTAGCGGTTGATCAGCACGGCCGCGAACGGCGCCATCAGCCCGAACAGCATGAAGCGGACGCCGAGCGCGGAAGAGATTTCAGCGGTCTGCCAGCCGAACTCCTTTTGCAGCGGCAACATCAGCACGCCAGGCGCGCCGACCGCACCCGCCGTCACCAGCATGGTCAGGAACGTGGTGCCGACGACAACCCAGCCGTAGTGCACGTTGCGGCGCGCAAGCCACGCCGCGAGCGAAGACGAATTCACTGAGCTCTCCCCTTGAATGCTCAAACTACTGAATGGTCTCGAGCGCCAGCGCGATGCCCTGGCCGCCGCCGATGCAGAGCGTGACGACGCCGCGCTTCAGCCCATCGCGCTGCATCGAGTGGATGAGCCGCGTGGTCAGCACCGCGCCGGTGGCGCCGATCGGGTGGCCGTGGGCGACGGCGCCGCCTTCGACATTGATGATGTCCTCGGGCAGGCCGAGCTCTTTCGCGACGGCAAGCGGCACGGCCGCGAAGGCCTCGTTGATCTCGATCCGCTCGATGTCGGAAAGCTTCCAGCCGGCGCGCTCCAGCGCCTTGCGCACCGCGGGCACCGGACCCAAGCCGAACAGGCCGGGCTCGACGGCGGCGATCCCATAGGCGACCAGCCGCGCCGCCGGCTTGATCGAGTGCGCGTCGGCGAAAGCGCGGCTCGCGACGATCATCGCGGCGGCGCCGCTGTTGAGGCCCGGTGCATTGCCGGCGGTGATCGTGCCGGTGTCGCGGAATGCCGGGCGGAGCTTGGCCAGCACTTCGAAAGTGGTGTCGGGGCGCGGTGCTTCGTCAACGGCAAAGGCCTCGACGCCCTTCTTGCCTTTGATGTCGACCTTGACGATCTCGTCGGCGAATTTTCCGGCCTTCTGCGCCGCGACGAAACGCTGTTGCGAGCGCGCCGCAAAGCGGTCCTGCGCCTCGCGGGTCAGCTGCGCCTTCATCACGAGGTCTTCGGTGTGCCAGCCGGAGTGCTTGCCCGAGAACGCGTCGTCGAGACCGTCGCGCAGCATGCTGTCGTGGATTTCGGCGGGGCCCATGCGGTAGCCCCAGCGGCCGCCGTCCATCAGATACGGCGCGCGGTCCATGTTCTCCATGCCGCCGGCGACCGCCGCGTCGATCTCGCCGGCCGTGATCTGCTGGGCCGCAGTCACCACAGCCTGGGCGCCCGAGCCGCAGACGCGGTTCACGGTGAGGGCAGGGACCGACACCGGCACGCCACCGCCGATCGCGGCCTGACGCGCGGGATTCATCTTGTTGCCCGCCTGGATGACGTTGCCCAGCACCACGCTGCCGACCGCGGCGGCATCGAGCCCCGCGCGCCTCAGCGTTTCGCGGACCACCACAGCGCCAAGGTCGGGCGCGGGCGTTCCCTTGAGGGAGCCGTTGTAGGCGCCGATCGCGGTGCGGACCGGGCTTGCGAGCACGATGTCATGCGTAATGCCTTGAGCGCTCATGGACAATTTCCTTTGCCAGCTTGGGAGCGGCTGTAAGTAACTTGCATGATGATAGTAACTAGATTATCTCTCCGCAATGCGCCGCAAGAGCTTTCACAAGATGTTGTGCCCGATCGCCCGCAGCCTTGAGCGCGTGGGGGAGTGGTGGAGCATGCTGATCATGCGAGACGCGCTGCACGGCATGACGCGTTTCGATGAGTTTCAGACGAGCCTCGGCATCGCGCCCAACATGCTGACGCGAAGGCTGAATGCTTTGGTGGAGGCTGAGTTGCTCGAGCGCCGCCGTTACAGCGAGCGTCCGCCGCGATACGAATATCTGCCGACCGCGCGCGGCCGCGATTTCTTTCCGGTGCTCGTCGCGCTCTTGAACTTCGGCAACAAGCACTTCGCGACCGACGGCAAGCGTGTCGTCATCGCAGAACGCAAAACCGGCGCGGCCGCCGATCCGGTCATGGTGGACGCTAGGACCGGCCGGCCGATCGTCGATCCGGACTACGCACTC
Source organism: Rhodoplanes sp. Z2-YC6860 (assembly GCF_001579845.1). Taxonomy (GTDB): domain Bacteria; phylum Pseudomonadota; class Alphaproteobacteria; order Rhizobiales; family Xanthobacteraceae; genus Z2-YC6860. The sequence goes on along the minus strand of NZ_CP007440.1, from coordinate 5,137,068 downwards.
GCTGCAGGCCCTGCCGCGAACCAGCGCCTCAAGCAGAAATATGCCGCGATTGCTGAAGCGCGTGGCGAAGCGCGACGCTCGACCAAACACTAACGAGGATCACATGGACAAGTCACATGGGTAAGCCTGTCGCGGTCGTTATTGGCGTCGGAGCCGAACGCGGGCTTGGCGCGGCGTTATGCCGGCGCTTCTCGGTTGGCGGCTATCACGTGCTGATCGCTGGCCGCACCGCGGCCAAGATCGATCAGGTCGCGGCGACGATCGTGTCGTCGGGCGGCAGCGCCACGCCGATCGTGATGGATGCGACCAAGGAGGAAGACATTGTCGCCTTGTTCGATCGCGCGATGGCGCCGGGCGCGGGCTTCGAGCCGGCCGATCTCGTCGCCTCCAACACGGGCAACAATCAGCGGCTCGATTTCCGTGAGGTGACGGCCAAGCAGTTCGAGGACTTCTGGCGGGTCGGCTGCTTCTCAGGTTTCCTGGTCGGCCGCGAGGCGGCGCGACGCTTCGTGCCGCTCGGCCGCGGCACCATCATCTTCACCGGCGCCTCCGCCAGCATCCGCGGCAAGCCGGGCTTTGCGCATTTCTCCGCCGCCAAGGCCGGCCTCCGCATGATCTCGCAGAGCATGGCGCGCGAATACGGACCTGCCGGCGTTCACGTGGCGCATGTCGTGGTGGACGGCGGCATCGACGGCGAGAAGCTGCGCAGCCGCGGCGCGGCAGGACTTCGTGGTCGCGAGGACGACGGTCTGCTCGATATCGACGCCATCGCCGAGAACCACTGGCACATCCACCGCCAGCCACGCTCGGCCTGGACCCAGGAGCTCGACCTGCGGCCGTTCAAAGAGACGTTTTGACTAAAACCGGAATTCGGCGCCGATGGTGCCGGAGTGTGACGTGAGGTTGCCGCGGAAGCGGCCGTCATAGGCGGCGTAGAGCCGCGCGAGCTGCGACAGCTTGACCGAGAAGGAGGCGCCCGCGTCGGCGCCCATCGAGCTTTCCCGGACGCCCGTGACGAACTGCACGCCGTTCACGTTCGGATCGCTGATCGCAAGGTCGCCGATGTTCTGCGACAGATTCTCGACGAGCCGCGCGTAGACCGAGACGTCGAAGATCGTCCGGTCGACCAGCCAGCTGTGTCCGATCTCGCCGCCGACCATCATCCGGATGCGGCTTGCGCTGACGCTCGATCCGGAAATCGGATTGGCGCCGCCGGTCTCGGTGAAGCTGTCGGTGCGGGTGTGAAGCCAGTCGGCGGTGAGCTTGGGGACGAAGCGCGAGTTGTTGGGCAGCGCGACGTAGTAGCTGAGCTCGGCCATGGTGCCCCAAAGCCGCGCCTGATAGGCCGCCGATGAGATGCCGCCGGTGTCGAAGCGGCTGGAATGCACATTGCCGAAGCCGTAGATGCCGGTGACGCCGAGATTCCACGGCCCGTGCTCGAAATTTCCGATCAGGCCAAGCTGTGTGAGATCGATGCGCCCGGTGGCGCCCGGCACGTCGATGTTGGTCCGGCTGCCATCGACCGAAGCGCCGAAGGTCACGCCGGGCGTGACCGTGACGCCTGCGCCGGCAATGCCGCCGTAGGTCTTCCGGCGGTCGCCGAGGAATTGTCCCTGAGCGTCGGTGGTGGTCGATGAGCCGTAGCCCTCGAACCAGGTGCGGTAACGGTCGAAGGCCGATTCCGCGCCGCCGCCTTGTGGATTGTTGCCGGCGCTCGTGCCGTCCCGGTACGACGTGTGCGCGCCGAGGCGGGTCTGAAATTGAGTGCCGATGTCGAACAGGCCGCCTTGAGCGGATGCGAAGCCGCTGCCGTTCACGGATGCGGATGGCTGCGGGCAGGGTAACGGCGGGCCGGCGATGGGCGGCCCGCCGCATTGCGCCGCGGCGTGATCGCTGTTCGCGAGGATGAGAATCAACGCAGCGAAGATGAGCAACGCGCGCGATGCTGCGACACGAAAGGCCGCGTGGCGATCGCACGCCAAAGCGGGTCGCAGTCTCAAGCGCACCGTTTGCCCCCGCCTCACAGCCCCGCCACGCTGCCGATGTTTGCGCGGCATCTCATTGGTTCGAAAGGGATTGTTGCGAACGGCGCCATCCGGTCAATCACCGTCGCAAGTTGCTCACCACGTTGTTGCTGCGCTGTGCCTCTGCGGCCACATGTGCTCGCATGTTGTCAGGCATTATCGGGCATAAGCAGCCTTGGTTAGGCCGTATTTTTGCTGTCATGTCGGCTTTGCAACAGGATTTTGGCCCGTTTTCCGGCCGCTGCGTCTCCGACGCGACTATCGGATCATCAAAACCAAAACCCGGGTTGTGGCGCGGTTTGCAGCGATGCGACAGCTCAATGCAAGGCGCGTCGAATTTCAATACGACGAGACCAGGAGACCGACGATGCAAAAGGGCACCGTCAAATGGTTCAATCCGACGAAGGGTTACGGGTTCATCAAGCCGGCGGGCAGCGACAAGGATGTGTTCGTTCACATCTCGGCCGTTGAGCGTGCGGGTTTGTCCACCCTCAACGAAGGCCAAACCGTCGAATACGAACTTGTGACCGGCCGCAATGGCAAAGCGTCCGCCGAAAATCTGAAGGTGGGCTGACGGTTCACGCCTAACGGGGTATTTGCTTCCCGTAACCCCCGGCTTCGGCCGGGGGTTTTGTATTTTTCACAGTCGGTCGCAGAAGAACAAACTTACGAGAACGTCTCGACCGGCTTGCCGTCAACGAGGCAGGCGCCGCCCACGACCTGCACGCGGCCTTCCGATACGAGCCGCAGCGCCTCCGGATAGATTCGATGCTCGACCTCGAGGACTCGTGCAGCGAGTTTCTCTTCGGTGTCGTCCGCCAGCACTGGCACGCGCGCCTGGCGGATGATCGGTCCAGCATCCATCTCCGGCACCACGAAATGCACGGTCGCGCCGTGCCATTTCCGCCCCTCGGTCAGCGCGCGGGCGTGGGTGTGCAGGCCTTTGAGATCGGGCAGCAGGGCCGGATGGATGTTGATCAGACGCTCGGTCCAGCGTGTGACGAACCAGGGCGTCAACAGACGCATGAAGCCCGCAAGGCAGATCAGCTCGGTCCCGTTCGCTTCGAGTTCGCCCTGCAGCGCGCGCTCGAACGCCTCGCGGTCCTTGCCGAAGGTCCTGTGATCGACCACCGCGGTGCGGATGCCCGAGGCTTCGGCGCGTTGCAGGCCTTGCGCCGACGGATCGTTCGAAACCACGCGCACGATCTCGGCCGGGAAGGAAGGCTCCTTTGCGGCCTCGATCAGCGCCACCATGTTGGAGCCGCGGCCGGAGATCAGGACGGCAACGCGTTTGCGAGCCATGGTCAGAGGCGAAGCGCGCCGGTGTAGGCGACGCGCGGCTTGCCCGCCGTGGCGCGCGTCACTTCGCCAATCGGCGTGACCTTCTCACCTTCGCGCCGGAGCACCTTCATCACCGCGTCGGCCTTGCGCGGCTCGACCACCGCGATCATGCCGATGCCGCAGTTGAAGGTGCGCAGCATCTCGTTCTCGGCGATGCCGCCCGCCTCGGCGAGCCAGCTGAACACCGGCAGCACCTTGATGTTGTCGAGATCGATGCGAGCGCCGGTGCCCTTCGGCAGCACGCGAGGGATGTTGTCCGGAAAGCCGCCGCCGGTGATGTGCGCGAGCGCCTTGACGGCCTTGGTCTCGCGGATCGCCGCGAGCAGGGGCTTCACATAGATGCGCGTCGGCGTCAGCACCGCAGCGCCAAGTTTTTTCTTCTTGTCGAACGGCGCTTTCGCGCTCCACCTCAGCTTCGACTTTGCCACCACCCTGCGCACCAGCGAAAAGCCGTTGGAGTGCACGCCGGACGACGCGATGCCGAGGATCACATCGCCGGCGCGGATGTCGTTGCGCGGCATGATGCCTTTGCGCTCCACGGCGCCGACCGCAAAGCCCGCGAGATCATAGTCGTTGCCGTGATAGACGCCGGGCATCTCGGCGGTTTCGCCGCCGATCAGAGCGCAGCCGGCCTGCTTGCAGCCGTACGCAATGCCCGCGACAATCGCGGCGCCCACCTTGGGCTCGAGCTTGCCGGTCGCGAAGTAGTCGAGAAAGAACAGCGGCTCGGCGCCTTGCACCACGAGGTCGTTCACCGACATCGCCACGAGGTCGATACCGACCGTGCCATGGATGCCGGTCTCGATCGCGATCTTAACCTTGGTGCCGACGCCGTCATTGGCCGCCACCAGCACCGGATCCTTGAACCCGGCGCGCTTGAGATCGAACAGGCCGCCAAAGCCGCCGATTTCGGCGTCGGCACCGGGCCGGGCCGTGGCCTTCACCAGCGGTTTGATGAGGTCCACCATGCGGTTGCCGGCGTCGATATCGACGCCAGATTGCGCATAGGTCAGGCCTTTTTTCTTCATGGCCCCTGCCTATTTCGGAATGAAGCCCTGCGCAATGGCCGTATGGCCGATATACTCAGATGGAATCGCCGTTTGCGCCGGGTGGGACACCAACTGGGGCAGGGGCGAGCCGGGGCCTGAAGTTTGAGTATTCCGAACCTTATTACGTTGGCGCGCATTCTGCTCGTACCGGTGGTCGTCTGGTCGATCGCCACCGGGCAGATCCTGCTCGCGTTCCTGCTGTTCCTTGTCGCCGGCATCAGCGACGGGGTCGACGGCTTTCTCGCCAAGCGCTTCGGCATGAAGACCGAACTCGGCGCCTATCTCGACCCGCTCGCCGACAAGGTCCTGATCGTCTCGATCTACGTCTCGCTGGGTATCACCGGCGTGATCCCGCTCTGGATCGTCATCCTGGTGGTGTCGCGCGACATCATGATCGTCGGTGCCGTGATCCTGTCCTGGCTGATCGACCGGCCGGTCCAGATCAAGCCGCTGATCGTGTCCAAGGCCAACACCGCGGTGCAGATCGTGTTCGCCTGCCTGGTGCTCGGGTCTCACGGGCTGGGGATCGATATCGAGCCCGTGTTGACAGTGGTGATGGTGCTGGTCGCGGTATTGACCTTGGTTTCGGTCGCCCTCTATCTCGCCGAGTGGGTTCGTCACATGAATTCTGCGGAAACCGAGACATAAGGCGTTTCCAGTTCCGGCGTAATGGGGCGGCGTAATCGATGACGCTCGAACGGCAGGTGATCTTCTGGATCGTGGCGCTCGCGGTGTTCTGCGGCGTGATCTGGCTCATGAGTCCCGTGCTGCTGCCTTTCATCGCGGGCATGGCGCTCGCCTATCTGCTCGATCCGGTGGCGCGGGCGGGCGAACGCTTCGGCGTCAGCCGGGCGATCTCGGCGCTGGTCGTGCTGGTGGTGGTGGTCGTGGCCATCGTGGTTGGCGTGATGACGGTGTCGCCGATCATCGCCGACCAGTTCACCGCCTTCATGGACAGCCTGCCGGGCTATGTGAACAAGGTTCGTTCGCTGCTTTCCGATCCGAGCAGGCCATGGCTCGCCAAGATTTTCGGCGGTGGTCTGCCTGACGCCGAGAAGTCGGTGGGCGGCCTCGTATCGCAGGGCTCGGGCTTCGTCGCCACGTTCCTGGCGTCGCTGTGGTCCGGCGGACGCGCGGTGTTCTCCGTGCTGTCGCTGCTCGTCATCACGCCGGTCGTCGCGTTCTATCTTCTCTGCGACTGGGACCGCGTGGTGATCACGGTGGACAACTGGATCCCGCGCCAGCACCGCGACACCATCCATGGCCTCATGCACGACATGGACGCCGCGATCGCGGGTTTCGTGCGCGGCCAGGCGCTGATCTGCCTGATCCTGGCGGCGTTCTACGCCATCGGCCTCACGCTCGTCGGCCTCAACTCGGGCTTTCTGATCGGCCTGATGACGGGCCTGTTCAGCTTCATCCCGTTCGTCGGCGCGGCCACGGGCTTCCTGGTCGCCGCCATCGTCGCGGTGGCGCAGTTCTGGCCGGATTGGACGTCGATCGCGATGGTCGTTGGCGTGTTCCTGATCGGGCAGGCGCTCGAAGGCTACATCCTGTCGCCCAATCTGGTCGGTGCGAAGGTCGGCCTGCACCCGGTCTGGCTGATGTTTTCGCTGCTCGCCTTCGGCTATCTGCTCGGCTTCGTCGGCTTCCTCATTGCGGTTCCAACCGCCGCCGCAATCGGCGTGCTGGTGCGTTTTGCGATCCGCAAATACATGGAAAGTCCGCTTTACACCGGTAACGATCCGACAGGACGGCTCTGAGCCATGGCGGGCGCGAATGCCATAGCCAGCAACGCACACCGGCCGCCGATGCAGCTCGCACTCGCGCTCGACCACGCCGAGAGTCATGCACGCGAGGATTTTCTCGAAGGGCCGTCGAACGCCGCAGCGCTGACGCTGATCGAACGTTGGCCCGACTGGCCGTCGCGCACCGTCCTGCTGCGCGGGCCTGAAGGCGCGGGCAAAAGCCATTTCGCCGCGATCTGGGCGCGGCAGGCCGGCGCCCGCATCCTGTCGCCGCGCATGCTGGAAAGCGCAGCCGACGTGCCGATCGCGCTCGCCACCGGCGCGCTGGTGCTGGAAAACCTCGCCGAAGGTGACTTCGACGAGAACGCGCTGTTCCATCTCCTCAACCTCGCGCGCGAGGAGCACGCCTTTCTTCTGATCACCGCGCGCACCGCGCCCACGGGCTGGCGGATCGGACTGCCCGATCTCGCCTCGCGACTGCGGGCACTCCCTGGCGTGGCGCTGGAGGCGCCCGACGACGCACTCCTGCGCGCCGTCATCGTCAAGCTGTTCGCCGACCGGCAGCTCGCGGTCGACGAGGGACTGGTGAACTTCCTGGCCAATCGTATCGAGCGCTCCTTTGCGGCCGCTCGCGAGGCGGTAAACCGCCTCGACCAGGAGGCGCTGCGGCTGAAGCGGCCGGTCACCCGCGCGTTGGCGGCCGAATTGCTTCGGTAACGAACAAAAGCGGTCGCCTCTTGTTTGGTCACAGGGTGCCTTGACGGGTCCATATTCGCGCGGTCATGTCATGGCCCGGTCACGAACCGCGGTCATGATGGACCGTCATAAAGCTGTCATGAACGACATGAGCGAATCCGCGCAGAGCATTGTTATCAAAGCGGAAACCGCTGACGCGGCCGCGGCGCCTACGGCCCGGCGGGCGGAATCTGCGCCGGACCTCCGGTTGAGCCCCGAACGATTTATCAATCGGGAGCTGTCCTGGTTGCACTTCAACCGGCGGGTCCTGGAAGAGGCCGAAAACCCGAACCACCCGCTGTTCGAGAAGGTCCGCTTCCTCTCGATCTCGGCCAACAACCTCGATGAGTTCTTTATGGTCCGCGTCGCGGGCCTCAAGGGCCAGGTGCGAGAAGGTATCGTCGATCGAAGCCCTGACGGGCTCACGCCCTCCGAGCAACTCGTCCGTATTGGCGAAGCGGTCTCGAGTCTCGCCTCCGACCAGCAGGCTCGCTGGCGCGAACTGCGCGACGAGCTCAAGGTAGCGAACATCCTGTTGGTGGAGGCCGACAGCCTGAAGAAGGCCGATCGCGCCTGGCTCGATGATTACTTCCTCGAGCATATCTTTCCGGTGCTGACGCCGCTCGCCATCGATCCGGCGCATCCGTTCCCGTTCATTCCCAATCTCGGCTTCTCGATCGCCTACCAGCTCGTTCGCACCAGCGACGGCAAGGCGATGGACGCGCTGATCCGTGTGCCGCAAAAGATCGAGCGCTTCATGCGCTTTCCGGTCGCCGAGGGCAGTCCGGCGCGGGTGATGACCTTGGAGCAGGCCATCGGCTTGTTCGTGCCGCGGCTGTTCCCCGGTTACACCATCAAGGGCAAGGGCGCGTTCCGCATCGTCCGCGACAGCGACATCGAGGTCGAGGAGGAGGCTGAAGATCTGGTGCGGCAGTTCGAGACCGTGCTCAAGCGGCGCCGCCGCGGTTCGGTGATCCGGCTCGAGATGGAAGCCGCAATGCCGGTGGAGCTGCGCCGGTTCGTGCAGCGGGCGCTCGCGGTCGCCGACGACGAGGTGTTCCTGGTCGACGGCATGCTGGCGCTGAGCGAACTGTCGCAACTGCTCGCGATCGACCGGCCCGATCTGGAGTTCATCCCCTACAATCCGCGCTTTCCCGAGCGCATCCGGGATCACGCCGGCGACTGTTTCGCCGCGATCCGGCAGAAGGACCTGATCGTCCACCACCCTTATGAATCCTTCGACGTGGTGGTGCAGTTCCTCAATCAGGCGGCACGCGATCCCGACGTCATCGCCATCAAGCAGACGCTGTACCGCACCTCGAAGGACTCGCCGATCATCCGCGCGCTGGCCGAAGCCGCCGAGGCCGGCAAGTCGGTGACCGCGGTGGTCGAGCTCAAGGCGCGGTTCGACGAGGAGGCCAACATCCGCTGGGCGCGCGACCTCGAGCGCGCCGGCGCGCAGGTGGTCTACGGCTTCTTCGAATTGAAGACGCATTCCAAGCTGTCGCAGGTGGTGCGGCGCGAAGGCGGCACGCTCGTCTCCTACGTCCATGTCGGCACCGGCAACTATCATCCGCTGACCGCGCGCATCTACACCGACCTGTCATACTTCACGACCGATCCAGCGATCGCCCGCGACGTCGGCCGCATCTTCAACTTCGTCACCGGTTACGCCGAGCCCGCCGACCTGGAGAAGATGGCGGTTTCGCCCGTCAATCTCCGCCAGCGCATCTGCGAACACATCAGCCAGGAGATCGCTCACGCCAAGGCCGGCAAGCCTGCTGCGATCTGGATGAAGGACAACGCGATGGTCGATCCCGAGATCATCGACCGGCTTTACGAGGCCTCGCGTGCCGGCGTGCAGATCGATCTCGTGGTGCGCGGCATCTGCTGTTTGCGCCCCGGCATTCCCGGCCTGTCCGAGAACATCCGGGTGAAGTCGATCATCGGCCGTTTCCTCGAGCACAGCCGCATCTATTGCTTCGGCGGCGGCCATGGTCTGCCGCACGCCAAGGCTTCGGTCTACATCTCGTCGGCCGACATGATGCCGCGCAATCTCGATCGCCGCGTCGAGGCGCTGTGCCCGATCCTCAATCCGACGGTGCACGATCAGGTGCTCGACCAGATCATGCTGGCCAATCTCAAGGACAACGAGCAGAGCTGGATGCTCCTGCCCGACGGTTCCTCGAAGCGCATCAAGGCGGCCGCCGGCGATGAGCCCTTCAATGCGCACAAGTACTTCATGACCAACCCGAGCCTGTCCGGACGCGGCAAGTCGTTCAAGGAGTCCTCGCCCCGCAACCTAACCCGGCGGTCCGAGCGTGCTTGAGAAGCTGAACTCCGTCAGCAAGCTCGCGCAAGGCAGACTCGACTATGGGCCGTCGATCGCGGTCATCGACATCGGCTCGAACTCGGTGCGTCTCGTGGTCTACGAGGGCATCACGCGGAGCCCGACGCCGCTGTTCAACGAGAAGACGCTCGCAGGGCTGGGTCGCGAGGTGCAGACCAAAGGCTTGCTCCCTGCCGACGCCGTCGAGAAGGCGCTGGGCGCGCTCAAGCGCTTCCGCGCGCTGTGCGACACCATGCGGGTCGAGAAGCTTTACGTGCTCGCAACCGCGGCGGCCCGCGACGCCAAGAACGGCCGCGAATTCATCGCTGCGGCCGAGAAGATCTGCCGCGCCAAGATTGATCTGATTTCGGGCCAGCGCGAAGCGGAGCTGACCGCGCTCGGCGTGGTTTCGGGTTTCCATCGGCCCGACGGCATCGTCGGCGACCTCGGCGGCGGCTCGCTCGAACTCGTCGACGTGCATGGCGCCCGTATCCGGCCTGGCACCACAGTGCCGCTCGGCGGACTTGCGCTGCAGGACCGCTCCGGCGGCTCGATCAAGAAGGCCGAGAAGATCGTTCGCGACACGCTGGACAATGTGAAGCTGCTCAAGGCGGGCGAGGGCAGGACCTTCTATGCGGTCGGCGGCACCTGGCGCGCGCTGGCGCAACTGCACATGGCCCAGACCGGCTATCCGCTGCATGTGATGCACGGCTACGTCATCCGCGCCAGGGAGGCGCTGGAGTTCTCGCGCCTCGTGCATCGGGTCAATCCGGAATCGCTGTCGCAGATCGAAGTGGTCTCAGCGGCCCGCCGGCCGCTGTTGCCTTACGCAGCCCTGGTGCTGGAGCAGATCGTGCGCATGGCCGAGCCGCGCGACGTGGTGTTTTCCGCGCTCGGCGTGCGCGAGGGGCTGCTCTATTCGCTGCTCGATGGCGAGGAGAAGCGCAAGGACGCGCTGATCGCGGCCTCACAAGAGCTCAATCTGTTGCGCTCGCGCTCGCCGCAGCACGGCGAGGAGCTGATCGAGTGGACGGACGCCTTCATGGCGACGTCCGGCATCGATGAGAACGCCGAGGAGAAGCGCCTGCGCCGCGCCGCTTGCCTGCTGGCCGATATTGGCTGGCGTGCGCATCCGGATTATCGGGGCGAGCAGTCGCTCAACATCATCGCGCATGCCGCGTTCGTTGCGATCGATCATCCGGGCCGCGCCTATATTGCGCTCGCGATCTTCTTCCGCCACGTCGGCCTGCTGCACGACGAGGAGCTCTCGCCGCGCATCCGCGAACTCGCCTCGACCCGCACGCTCGACCGCGCCCGCGTGCTGGGGGCAGCGCTCCGCGTCGCCTACATGGTCTCGGCCTCGCAGCCGGGCGTGCTGCCGCGTGCGCCGCTCAAGGTCGAGCGCCACCGTCTGGTGCTGCGGCTCGAAGGCAACTGCGCCGCGCTCGCAGGCGAGCGCGTGGCGTCGCGGCTCAAGCATCTGGCGCGGCTTGTCGGCCGCGAGCCGGTCGTCATCTGTCGCTGAGCGATTGAGCCCATGGCCAACGAAAAAGAGCAGATCATCGGGACGTGGAAGCTCGTCTCGGTGATGTACGAGGATCAGGCGACCAAGGCGCTGACGCCGATCATGGGCGACAATCCGCGCGGCTTCCAGATCGCCACCAAGGACGGCCGCTGGCTTGCGCTCGCGACGCCCTCCGGCCGCAAGGCGCCCGAGACCGACGACGAACGCGCGCGGGCGTTCCGCACCATGATCGCCTATTCGGGCCGCTATCGCGTCGACGGCAGCACCATCACCACCAAGGTCGAAGCAGCCTGGAACGAATCCTGGGTCGGCGGCGAACAAGTGCGCCACATCCGTTTCGAAGGCGACAAGCTCTACATCGAGAGCCCGCCGATGCCGCATCCGAACATGTACGGCAAGACGGTGCGGGTCATCGTCGTCTGGCAACGCGAAGCCTGATCGCGTTCGTTTGATACCTTTTAATCTTCTGGTTGCGGGTTCCGACGGAACGCTCTCCGGATTCTTCGCGTTGCATAGTCGACATTGGTGGGCTGCAGCGCCTTGATGTGGGAGACGACCGTGCCAGGCCGATTATTCCGGAATCACCCGCTCCTGGTCGCAAGCACTGCGGCGAGCGGCGGCGTCTTGCTCGGTGCTTATGTCGCATTCCAGATTTTCGCGGCGCCGGTCGAGCCGCGCGGCCCTGCTAGCCCGCAGCCCGTTGCCCAAGCCAAGGCCGACACCAGGGCTCCAGCGATCGCAGAGACCACAGGATCGGCGCCGGCGACGGACGACGTCGCTGCGGCTGACCGCTGCCAGGGCCAGACCTGGCCCAATCTCACGCGCGATTGCATGGAGCAGATGCGAAGCCGCACACCCACGCGCACGGTGACCACCGATCACGTCGAGAAGCCCGTGCCGCAAACGCAAACTGCGCCACAGGCACCGTCCGGCACCGCGGTCGCGACTGCGCCGTCCATCGCTCCGTCGCCGGAGGCCTCGCAGCCCGCGAACACCCAGACCGCTGCCACGCCCATGCCGGCCGCCGAACCGGCTGCGGCTGCCGCCAATCCGCCGGACGCGGCCAAGCCCGCGAAGGCCGAGCGGCGCAAATTCAAGGAAGCCAAGCGCAAGGCCAAGAAGCCGAAGAGCGAGGAGGGCGGTGACCGCGCGCTCGCCTATGCGCCGACGGGCGATCGTGAAGACGAGCAGCCATTCGACCGTAACGATCGCCGCAGCTTGCGTGCCGAAGATCGGGACGGCCGGTTCGATCGTTCACGCCGCGAGCGCGTCATCGTCCGCGGTGAAGACGACGATGATGGCAACCGCGTGTTCGAGCGTGGCGATCGCCGGGTGATCGTGATCCGGCGCGAACGCGAAAGCGGCGGGTTCGGTGGGGGCGGGATTTTCGGAAACCTGTTCGGAAATTGAAGGCACAACCGCTCCGATAAACAAAAGCCCCGCGTGAGCGGGGCTTTAAGTTCAGATCGGCAAATTCAGGTCAGTTTACTGACCCTTGCCTGTCGTTGTCGGCTTCGGCTTCATGGCCTTTGCGGTTTCGCTTCGACCCATGCACTGATTGACGAAGTCGCGCCGCTTCATGAAGTGGACCGCGGAGTACTTCTTCGCGGCTTGCGCCTTACACGAGGCTTCGCGCTGCGCCATGGCAGGGTCTTTCTTAGTGGCAGCCTCGGCCGAAACGCCGGTCGCCAACACGGCCGTGGCTAAAGCAAGTGCTGTCAGGATTTTCATGATGCTCCTCCTCTGATGAGCGCAAAGGAAATCCGGAAGAGCGGAGACTGGTTCCGAATAATTTCCTGTCGGTCTGTTCATCGAAGGCATGCTCCCTTACGCTGTTGGCGGCGCACAACGCCCAAAAGACGCACAAGAGGCAGGGAGGCCATGCGGCGCGCGATGAAATCCACGTTCGCTCCCACGTTCATTTGGGCGGCGCAGGCCGCGCTCGCCCTTCTCACGATGACGTTCGTCGGGCCGGCCGTCGCTCAAACCGCCGATGTCTATCCAAGCCGTTCGGTCAGGATCATCGTCAACTCGCCGGGCGGCAATCCCGATCTGCTGGCGCGGTTGCTCGCAAGGGAACTGTCCGCTGCGTTGGGCCAGTCTTTCGTGGTGGAGGACATGGCCGGCGCTGGCGGCACTCTTGCCGCGAAGTTTGTCGCGTCTGCCAAGCCGGACGGTTACATCCTTTATCTCGGCGACTCCGGCACCCTCGCCATCAATCCGGCGCTTAAACCGAGCCTCTCGTACAACGCGCTGCGCGATTTCACGCCGATCACCGGGCTGATCAATGTGCCGACCGTGCTTGTCGTGCCGCCGTCATTGCCGGCTGCGACACTTTCGGAATTCGTCGCACTCGCCAAATCAAAGCCGGGCCAATTGGACTTCGGATCGCCGGGCGTCGGCTCGATCCACCATTTCACCCACGAGATCTTCGCCGAGCGCGCCGGCATCAAGCTCCAGCATGTGCCGTTCCGCAGCGCTGGCGCCATGGTCGGCGCGGTCCTCGCCGGCACCGTCCAGGCCGGCTGGTCGGGAATCCCCAACATCAAGACGCTGATCGAGACCGACAAGCTCCGCGGGCTGTGCATCAGCACGGCCAGTCGCGCAAAGACCATCGCCAATGTGCCGACCTGCGCGGAGTTGGGCTATCCGGGCTTCGACGTCGCCGCGAGAATTGGCTTCCTCGGACCGGCCGGGCTGCCGGCCAGCATTGTCGCGCAACTGCAGTCGGTCATCGCCAAGGCGATGCGCGAGCCGGCGCTGGTGGAGCGCATGGAGGTGCTCGGCATGCAGATGCAGGAAAACGGCACCGCCGACTATCGGCAGTTCATGAAGGACGATGTCGAACGCTACGCGTCGCTGGTGAAGCGCCTCGGCATTGCGACGCAGGACTAAGTGCCGCTGTCATTCCGGGGCGCTGGCGAAGCCAGCGAACCCGGAATCCAGTACCACAGGTAGTCCCGATGTGTCTGGATTCCGGGTTCGCACCTTTCGGTGCGCCCCGGAATGATCGCGGAGGATTCGGAAAACCGAGGCTTGTTAAAGCGGCATCGCGACGACGCGGCCGCGCTCGATCACCAGTGCGAGCTGGCTGTGCTTGAGCGCCAGTGCCTTCTCGCCGAACAGGTCGCGGCGCCACCCTTTGAGCGCCGGCACATCGGCATCGTCGTCACCGGCGATGCGTTCGAGATCGTCGACGGTCGCGACGACTTTGGCGGCGACGCCGTGCTTCTCCGCGGTCATGCGCAGCAGCACCTTGAGCAGCTCGACGGTGGCGCTGCCGTTCTGCGCGGGCTTCGGCCGCTCGATATGCGGCAGCGTTTTCGGATCGCGCGCCAAACCGCGCTTCACCGCCTCGATGATACCTTCGCCCCACTTCGAGCGTTCGAAACCCTTGGGCAGCGAGCGCAGCGTCGCGAGCTTCTCGGGTGTGATCGGCTGTTGCACGGCAATATCGCCGATCGCGTCGTCCTTCAGCACCCGCGAGCGCGGCACGTCGCGAGTCTGCGCCTCGCGCTCGCGCCAGGCCGCCACCTCGATGAGCACCGCAAGCTCCTTCGGCTTGCGCACCCGGGTCTTGAGCCGCATCCAGGCGCGCTCCGGCTCCGCGCGGTAGGTGTCCGGCGAGGTCAGGACCTCCATTTCGTCGTCCATCCAGCCGGCACGGGCGCGGCGGCCCAGGTCGGCCAGCAGGGCCGTGTAGACCGAGCGGAGATGCGTCACGTCGGAAACCGCATAGGCGGTCTGCGCAGGCGTCAGAGGCCTGCGGCTCCAGTCGGTGAAGCGGTTGGACTTGTCGATGGCGTCGCCGGTGATCCGTTGCACCAGCTGGTCGTAGGAAATCGAATCGCCATAACCCAGCACCATGGCGGCGACCTGGGTGTCGAACATCGGCTGGGGGATCATGCCGGCGCGGTGCCAGACGATCTCGATGTCCTGGCGGGCGGCGTGGAAGACCTTGAGGACGCGCGTATTGCCCATCAGCTCGAAAAACGGCGCCAGATCGAGGCCCGGGGCCAGCGCGTCGACCACCACGGCCTCGTCGTCGCACGCCATTTGCGCCACGCAGAGCAGCGGGTAGTAGGTCGTTTCGCGCAGAAACTCGGTATCGACGGTTACGAATGGGTGGCTGGAGAGCCGCGAACAGGCCGCAGCCAGCTCGTCCGTCGTCGTAATCAGATTCATAGGGCGCTTACATAGCGGAGACAAAACGGCATCGCCAAGGCTCAATCCTGACTGGGGGTGATTTCCTCAACCGGAAAGGTTTACGGCCCAAGGTTTACGGACCACGATTGGCCGGCGGGAAGATAAACGGCCAGGGGGAGGGGAAGGCCCCGACCGGAACATCGATCAGGGTCGGGCCGTCGCGGCGGGGCAGGGCCCGCCGCAGCGCGGCGCGCAGCTCCTGCGGGCTCCGGGCACGGTCCGCGGAGGCGCCGAAGCTCTCTGCGAATTTAACAAAATCCGGGTTGGCGAGGTCGCTCGCGATCAGCCGGTTCCCGAAGCGCTCCTGCTGGATACGGCGGACGTTGCCGAAGGCGCCGTCGTTGAACACGATCGCGGTGAGCGGAATGCGGTGGCGGACGGCCGTGGCCATTTCGTTGGCGGTGAACATGAATCCGCCGTCGCCGGAGATCGATACCACCGGCACGTCGCGCCGGGCGTCCTGGGCGCCCAGCGCCGTGGCAAAGCCCCAGCCGAGATTGTCCTGATAGCCGGGCGAGAGATAGGTGCGCGGCCTATAGACCGGGAAAGCGAGGCGCGAGGCGAAGCCAAGCTGCGTGACCTCGTCGACGAAGATGCCGTCCTCGGGCAACTCGGCGCGTATCGCATCGAGGAACGCGACCTGCGGGCCGATCGTCTCTTCGAGGCGCTTCCTCGACGCGGTCTGTCGGGTTTCCATCTCACTTTTGCGAGACAGCCGCCTGGCGTTGTGGGCGGGCAGCACTTCGAGCAGCCGCTTGAGAACAGGCTTGGCGTCTCCGATCAGCGCCGCGGCGGGCTTGTGCAAGCGGCCGGGCTCGTCGGCATCGGCGTCGACACGGATCACCTTGAGGTTCTTGTCGGTGCCCCATTGCCGGAATTGCATCAGCATCCGCGTGCCGACGCCCAACACGACATCGACTTCGGGCCACAGTTCATAGCCGAGCGGCAGCGTCACGCTGAAAGGATTGCGGCTGTCGAGCACACCACGCCCGCGGCGATAGCCGAGCACGGGGGCCTGCAGCATCGCCGCAAGTGCGCTGATCTCTTCCGACGCGCCCTGCGCGCCGCCACCGCAGATGATCATCGGATTCTTCGCCGCGCCGAGAAGCTTCGCGGCCTTGCGGATCGCGGTCTCGTCGATTTTCGGTTCGCGGATTTTCAACGGCGGTTGCGGCACGACATTGCCGGCCTTGCCCCACACGTCGATCGCGCATTGCAACGATGCCGGCCCGGGCCGGCCTTGGGCCATCGAACGCATCGCCTCGGCGACGAGCTTCGGCGCCTGCTCGGGTTTGCGGATCAGCGCCGAATAATCGACCAGCCGCTCGAGGATGCCGGCCTGGTCGCGGATCTCATGAAGGTGTCCGAGATGCTTGCCGATATCGGCGTCGGGAATCTCGCCGATCAGCGCCAGCACTTGCGCGTTCATGGAATAGGCGGTGAGGAGCGCCGCTGACGAATTGAGCAGGCCCGGCCCCGGCACCACCGCATAGGCGGACGGCTTGCCGGTCGCAAGCGCTGCGCCCAGCGCCATATAGCCCGCACCCTGTTCGTGCCGCGTGTGGACCACGCGCATCTTTTCGCCGGCCTTGAACAGCGCCTCGAACAGGAGATCGTTCTGCACGCCCGGCAGCGCGTAGATCGTATCGAGGCCGTGCGCGATCATTGCGTCGACCACGGCTTCCGCCGCCGTCATGGTGACGGCGTTCGTCGATGCTTTTTTCCGGGACGATGCCACGAGGCTGTTATCTCACTTCTCGGGCAGCGAGTTGATCAGGAACATCGCTTTCAGCATATCGGGTGGCTCGCCCTTGCCGAAAGTCCGTTCCAGGATCGCGTTGATCTTGCCGCTGCGATAGAGCTGCGCCAGCGTCCGGTCGACGAGAAGCCGGAATGCGCCATCGTCACGCGGCAGCGCGAGCGCGTAGGTCTCGTAGCTGAAATAGCTCTTGCTCACCTCGAAGCCCGGCCAGCCGCCTTCCTGAAGGATACCCATGACGATGCCGCGGTCGGCGAAATAAGCGTCGATCTTGTCGTCGGAGAGGAGGGAAAAGCCTGCGCGGTGGTCCGGCACCGGCACGATGGTGGCCTTGAGCGCGAGTTCGCCGAGCGAACCACGCAACGTTTCCTCGGTCGTGGTGCCGGCGAGCACACCGATCCGCTTGCCGGCGAAGTCCTCGAACACCCGAACCGGTTTGCTGCTGCGTGACAGCACGCTTGCGCCGTCGAGGAAGGTGGGCAGCGAGAAATCCACAGTTTCGCGGCGGGCCATGGTGATGGAGGTGGGGTCGCACAGGATATCGGCGCGGCCGTCGCGTACGGCTTCGAACCGTTGGTCGGGTGGCACCAGCACGAACTCGGTCCGGACTTTCGGGCCGAACGCCTTGGCGATCTCCAGGCAGAGGTCGACCACGTAACCCGCGGCCTGACCCTGATCGTTCCTGTAGGAGTAGGGCTTGGCGTCGGCGCGGTAGCCGATCCGGAAGACGCCGCCGTCACGGACCCGGTCCAGGGTGCCCGCGACGGCCGCCTGACCGGCGATCACGAGGGCGATGGCTGACGCAAACAAACGTGACATGACGAGCCTCGGACGGGGCTTTTTGGATCGTCAGTCTTGAATCAATCGGGCTTCCCCGCAATGGCAGCCGGGCCACACCGTCCGCCTTGACAAATCAGCCCCTGCATGTGCCTTTCCGCCGCTTCTAAGCCGATTTTCC